>JAQBQF010000151.1 GCA_028287115.1 Myxococcales bacterium | reverse complement strand
CTCGACGACCACCGACCGCCTTCGACAATTCCTGCTTCCACCACGAAGGCCAGGCCGCGTCTTTCCCAGGGCGGTGAAGATCAAGATGAGCAGCTACGCCCGCAAGCTCCCAACGAAATCCTCGTCGAGGAGTCGCGTTAAGTGAGCGGCATTGGAACTAACCCCGGTCCGGAACGACGACTAACCCCGGTCCGGAACGACTCAACGGACCCCCGAGAACTAACCCCGGTCCGGAACGCGCGCGGAACCCCGGTCCGGAACGACTACGGTCCGGAACGACGCCCGGAACGACTCCCGGTCCGGAACGGACCCGGAACGGACCCCCGAGAACTAACCCAGGTCCGGAACGACTGAACGACTAACCCCGGTCCGGAACGACTCCGCGGTCCGGAACGACTAACCCGGTCCGGAACGACCCCGGAACGACCCGGAACGACGCGACTCCGGTCCGGAACGACTCCCCGGGACGACTCCGGAATGACGAACGACGGACCCCGGTCCGGAACGGACCCGCCGCCGGAACGACTCCGGAACGACTCCGGAACGACGAACGACGGACCCCGGTCCGGAACGGACCGAAGGATCAGGCTCGCGCGAGCGCCGAGCATGACGAGGTCGAGCCAGCGGGTTAGGTGCCTGACGCTGCGAAGAAAGACCACGACGGCGTCGAGAAGTCGCCGCGGAGCCCCAGTCGCGCTGCGGCCGCGCTTACGTGTGTTAGCCGCGCGATCAGAACCGGTAGCCCGGGCTGATGATCAGGGCATACACGAAGCTCGTGCTGACCGGAGACAGACCGCTCGGGCCGCTGCTGTTCGCGTTCGCGATGTAGAGCGGGATGTTGAGGCCGGCGGTGCCGCCGAGCGAGAGCGTCCATGCACCTTGGCTTCCAACCGTGTAGCCAGCCTCGCCGAGGATATTCATCCCGAAGCTGCCCTCGCCGATGATTTGCGTCGCAAACCCGACGTTGCCGCCGACCCATAGGCCTTCCATCGGCTTCAGCTTGTCGACGTAGTAGCGCGCGCCGCCATTCACGCCGATCGACATCAGCGTCACACTGCCTCCCGCGCCGTCACTGTAGTTCGTGAACGCCCAGTCCGGCGTGACGTAGTACGAGACGTTCTCGTTCAGCATGTGCTCGATGCGCACCGGCGTGTTGATGAGCAAGCCCCCGCCGCCCGAGAAGTACGGGTACAGCACGATGTAGAGGTTCATGTCGACCAACCACTTGCGTTGATCGATGGCCCCTCCGGCCGGCGGCATTGCAGTCTGCGTGGTCCCGAGCTGCGCGCCGGCAGGCGGTGCTGCCACCAACACCGCGCTTGTTACGGTGACGCCCGGCACGGTTGGTGCGACTGATCCAGCGCTCGCGTCGGCAGCGCAGACGCTGTGATCGCACACGAGATCGCCCGCACAGTCCTTATCGTTGTGGCAGCTCGTCACCGCGGGCGCGAGAGCTGGGGCTGCACGGCAGACGCCCGCGTCGCACACGCGATCGCCTTTGCATTCGGTGTCCTTCGTGCAATCCGCGTCGCTGGGTGACGCCGTTGCCGCGAGGATCACGACAGCAACGGCGGCGAATCGAGCGGCTGTCAAAGCCGGTACGCTCCTCGGATGCCGATCGAGAACCACTCGTGCAGTTGCACGCCCTCGGTCTTGCTGTGATCCGCGCCGAAGTACATGCCGAATGACGTCGACAGATAGACACCCGCGCTGACGTGCGGCCTCACCAGATAGTCGGTGCCGACCTGGACATTGACGAACTCCATGCCGTACACGCCGATCGGCATGGTCGACTCCGTACCGACGGTGAACTGGTCATAATTCACGCCAAAGCCGATGAACGGATCAAACTTCGGCGGGAGCTGTGCAACGTGCGGGTGAATCATCACGTCTCCGCCGATGCGAAAATTGCTGTTCTTGCACGAGTACGCACATGGATCCGGCTGCGTCATCGACGGTGCATAGGCGACCTGGATGCCCCAGAAAACCATTCGGTTCACGCGTTGTCCCAGATCGAAGACCAGGTCGAAGCCACCGCCGGTGGCCTGGCTGAGCGTGACGTCCTGGCTGGAATTGAGCCCGCTGCCGCTCGAGCTCAGCCAGGCGAACTTGCCACTGGGGATCAGATCGGCAATCCGCATCCCGAATTCGAAGCCTGCGTGCCCGAATTCGTCAGACTCACCGGGCGCCGCCGCAATCGTCGTTCCGGCGACGGGCGCGTTCGGGACGCCCGACGCAGCTGGTGTTGCCGGCGCGGCGCCGACGACGGCCGGCGTCGCGGGCGCCGTCGACATCGTGACCGGCTCGGCCGTTGGTGTCGTCGCCGGCACGGACTTTGGGGCCGGACTGACGCACACCTGGTTCTCGCAGACGCGCGTGCCCTTGCAATCGTTATCGGTGCTGCATTGGCCGTAGGCCACGCGGCTCGCAAGCAGCATCATCAGACAGAAAACTCGCATGACTCCACCATGGACTCGGGCGACGCGGCGCCGCTATCACCCGAACGGGTTAGAGCCGGGCGAGCGCGCGCGCAAGCTCGACGCGCGTCGAGACGCCGAGCCGCTGATAAATCGCGCGAAGGTGCGAGCGCACCGTCTCTCGATCGCACGCGACATCAGCCGCGATCTCGTCGACGGTCGCGCCGTCGGCCGCGAGCTCCGCCACCTCGCGCTGACGCGGGCTGAGCACGAGGGACCGCAGGATCGGCAATATGGGCGCGAGTTTCAGCAGGTAACGCACGCCGCCCGCGCTGTCGAGGCGCACCAATCGCGCGTCATGGTGCGCGAACAGGTTCGCGGCATCGGTTTCGCTGTTTCGATCGGCCGCGATTACCCATCTGCGGACCGCAGCGCGATGCCCCGGTCCGTCGAGCCACGCGCGCGCCGCCGGCGTCGCGTACTCGACGGAGCCGTTCGGACGCACGACGGCATATGCATTGCCCGGGGCCTCGACATGCGCGAGGGCGTCGGCCGCGATCACGGCGTCCGACACCGGGCGAACGAGCGACGCAAGCCGGTCGCTATCGCGGCGGGAGAACGCGGACGCGCCGAGGCGCCGCATCGCACCGATCCACCCCACGAACCGCGGCCCATGATAGACGAGCAGCCGGATCTGTTCGACAAATCCGGCCGGCCGGAACAGATCTTCGCGGCGAAACTCGACCACGTGGCGCGTCACCAGGCGATCGAACTCGACAAACCCTGTGGTCTCGGCCCGCGGAGGCGCCACGAGCGAACGCGCCATGCTCTCGATAGCGCCCGGGCGCCGGAGGATGCATTTGAACACGTCGTCAAAGCCCCGACCGACGCCGAGCGTCCCAACAATGCACGCTGTGCCGTCGGCGCGACGAGCCACACGGTAGTAGCCCGCGACGTCGGCGTCCGCGACCGCGTGAAGGCGTTCGACCGCCGATCGCAGGATCTGGAGCGGTGCCGCATGCGCCACCGTGACCACCGCGCTCATTCCCCACGATCGCATGGCGGCAGGATCCGGTCACCCGACGGCGACCCGAATCGCGGCGATCGTTGCGGCCTCGTCCTCGAGCAGCAATGCGTGGCCGCAACCAGCGACGACCTGCAGCACGCCCCGCGGGCACGCTCTTGCAATCGCGTCGGATCCGCCCGGCGGTGAGGCGGGATCGAGCTCGCCCACGCGCGCGATCACCCGGGATCGGGAGATCGGCGAGGCGCGGCCGCAGAGCCTCGAACGTTGCTCCGGCTTCGAGCTCGTCGGCGAGTACGGCAGGCGTCGTCGCATCGAGCCACGCCGCGATCGAGGCGGCCTCGTGTTCGTACGTCGCGCGAAACCGGTCGCTCGTCATTCGCTGCACCAGCATGCCGCGAAACCCGGGGTCGCGAAGATCAGGCATCGCGCGGACCCCTGCAGGAGGATCGGCGTGGGCCACCTGCCACCAGCGCCTTTTCCGTTGGGGACGGTGCGCGCTACTGGAAGGCTCCGGACGTATACGTCTCCTCGCACAGGCTCGGGCTGGACGACTCGACGAGAGGCTGCAGCTTGCTCAAGTGGTTCTTGAAAGCATGATGTTGACGAACCTCTTCCCATGCCGTCATCGATGCGAACTGGCTGACAAGGATGGCGGTCGTGCCATCGGCACCCTTGTACATGCGGCTACCGATGAGCCCATTGGGGGTGGTCATCAAGCCGACGGCGAAGCCTCGTTGCGCTTCGATAAACTCGTCCATCTTGCCCGGTTTGACGACTATATGATTGATCACGGTCACTGGCTTCATGACTACCTCGTTCGTTGTTGGTTCGTTGAGTTGTGAGTCATTAGGTGTTGGCGGAGCCGTGAGCTGGAGTCGCTCGTGCTCGTTTGCGGTTCGGGTACGCGATACCCACCACACGGCGAACGTGCAAAGGAGCTTCGGCCTCGCTCAACAGGAAGTGAGCGACGTCGGCACGACTTATCTTCGCCGTTCCACCCGTTCCGGTTGGGAGGCGATCCTCGGCGACATCGTAACGCTCTGTCCGAGGCCCGGCCGTCAGGCGCGGCGGTCGCACGATCGTCCAGTCGAGCGGACTCGCTCTGACGACGAGCTCCATCGCCGACGAGTCCCCGGCGACATAACGCAACAACGTTTTGCGTAACACCGTCGCGATGACTCCGGCATCCTCGAACAGCATTGCGACGCCGAGGATCAGCAATCGGCGTACTCCCGTCGCTTCCATCGCAGCTACGGTGGCTCGCGCGCTGTCGTGTGTGATGGTCGTTCGTCGTGGACCCGGAGGACCTACGGTCGAGACCACGGCGTCATGTCCGGTAAGCGCGGCACCGAGCGCTTTCACATCGAGCAGATCGCCTTGGACCACCGTCAGGCCGTCGTGAGGTTCGCGCATCTTGTGCGGCGCGCGAACAAACGCGGTCACGTGGTGCCGCCGCTCGAGGGCTTGTTGCACGAGCTCGCGACCGGTTCCGCCAGTCGCACCGAGCACGAACAGACGCAATGGCTTCGTTGACGTCATTATATGTCTCGAGCTCCATCGAGGCAGTCGTGATCGCTGTCAGTGTCCTCGGAGAGATGCGCGATAGTTGCCGAGAGAGGCGGTGATCCCGAGGCGCGCGAGCTGACCTGGCAGGTCGAACCCGATGCTCTGGTAATACGCACGGACTTTCTCGCCGGCTGCCGCGATCGCCTCCGGGCTCTCCCAAACAGCGATCGTAATGATGTCGAACGTCGTCGGGCCGCTCGCCTTCTCGAACACGGCGTGACTCATGAAGCCATGCAGGGTCTTGATGAACGCGAGATTGCGATCCATCGCCCGCTCGAACTCGGCACGGGCGGGCGCGGGCACCGAAAAGGCGTCGATCCGGAATTGCAGATCGGGGTGCGCCTGCAGATCGATCGTGAAAGGAACGTCTCGCGCCTGCGTCGCCGGAGCCGTTGTTCCGGGCGCGGGCGAGTGGCATCCGATGTTGCCGGCGATCAGGAATAGAGCGGACACGCTCGGTGCGGTGAATAGCTTCATCTCCCGACAGATTAGGTCCCCGGGATGAACCTCACCAGTGATGATTCGTGATGAGTATGCTCACTGATGGTGAGCTTGTCGCAATTCGATCTCGAGCTCATCGAACAGCGCGTTGCCTTTAGGAATGCCCGCCGCCCCCCTCGTCTTCGCGCGGATCCGGACTGCCGTGCTACTTTTGGGTGGGAGCATTCGATGCGCCGTTTCTGTTTGGTGACGCTGTGCGGTGTTCTCGCGTGCTCTTCCGCGAACAAGGAGCCCGTCGAACAGCATCCTTCGGCGGAGCTCGCAGGAGCACCGTTGGTGATGCAGCAACCGGCCTCTGCTGAGCTCGGTGCGCGATGGGAGACCACGGAGGGTGCATGGCGCGGGACGTGGGTGCGCCGCCCGAGTAGCGATGTGTTCGACGGGACCTGGTCGTCGCAGCAGTATCCGACGTTCAAGGGCACGCTGAAGATTCATCTCGATACGCGCGCCGTGGTCGTCGAACGCCAGGATCTCGACGGTTTCCCGGGGACGAGCTCGGCCAACAGATGTGTCTATCGCGCGTCGATCGACGCGACCGGAAGCAACATCGTCGACGGTACGGTCTCGTGTACAAACAGCGGCGTGGTGTACCCGTGGAGTGCACGAATCCTGCGCCGATGAAGGTCGCCACAGGACGTCGACACCGACGACAGTCTCCCGCCGTGCACGCAGGTGGTGACGCAGCAGCCTTGATGCGCAGCAGTTCGCTCGACTCCGCGGGCGGGTCGCGGCGCCGAGCGCGGGGGTCGCGAGCGCGTGGCTCCGCGCCGCGTCGCCGTGCGACTTCGCGATCGCGTCGGCGAGGTTGAACTGGTTGCTCGGGGAGCTCGAGCCCGCGCCGGTGATCGGCATCGAAGATGTGTGACGACAGGTTCGACAGCGCGTTGGCGTAGCTCGGGTGCGCCTTGCCGTAGACACAAGCGGGAGATCCCGGAGCGCGTCGTCACAAGAGGCTTCGCGGCATCGTCAGCGTTACTTCTTCGTCGCCGGTTTCGGGGCGGCCGGGCAGCCCTTCTTCTTGTCGTCGCAATGGCAGCGGATCTTCGAGAACTCCCCGGAATTATCAGTGCTCCGGGCCGTGGTGGTTGCAGGGCACTCGAGCACCTTCGTGATCACGTTCGACTGCTCGAACGGCGACCCATCGGACTCCTTGAGCATGCAAGTCATCATCGTGCTCGACGTCCCGTCCTTGACGCTGTCGTACGTCTTCTTGTTGCCGTGCTTCGCGAGGTCTTCGACGCCGGCCTTGCACGCGTCCGCCGCGACGGGGAAGTGCGTATCGATCCCGGAGTACTTGTAGGTCACCGTGCCGTCGACCCATTTGTCGCCAGCGGCAGAGATCGTGGAAACGGCCGTCGTCATCGCGAGAGCCAAGGTCAGACACTTCATCATGATTCGCATCGAAGCCTCATAACACGGGCGCTCCCCTGGAGAATCCTCGCTAGGAGTCGATGAGCGCGATCTCCGGCCGCGCCTTCCGGAACGCGGTTACGCCGGCGACAGTCACCTTCGTCCGGATCAGCCGAAGCCGACGCAGACGCGGGCAGTTGCCGAGGACGGCCATTCCCGCATCGTCCACGGGGATATCTTCGAGCTGGAGCTCTCGCATTCCAACCGTCGCAAGCGCATGCAGCGCGGCGTCATCGATCGGCGTCACCCTCTCGAGCTGCAAGCTCGACAGCGCGGGTAACTGCGCCAGCGCCGCGATACCCGCTGCCGTCACGCTCGCATGATATGCGCACAGCGTCTGCAACGTCGTCGAGGCATCGGGACCTCCGAGCTCGTCGAGCGCGAGCGGGGTGTGCGAGCACCAGATCGTGATCCGCTCGAGTTTCGGCGCGCGGGCGGCTGCGGCCAACGCGCCGGGCTCGACGCGCCGGGCATGGACGCGTAGCTCGCGAAGCGCGGAGAGCTCGCCGAGCCCTCCTGCACATCGCGGGCTCAGCTCGAGGTCGAGCAGCGTCAGCCGTTCCAGCGCGGGCCAGCCGGGCGGCCACTGATCGATCGTCGGTGCGGTGAGCTGGAGCTCGTGTAGCGTCGGTAGCTTCGCGAGCGCGGCGAGCCCGGTACCTGTGATCTGCCCGGCGGTTCCGATTTGGAGCTCGACGAGCGGTGTGCACGCCAGGGCGAACATCCCAGCATCGGTAACGAGCTTCGCGGTTAGCTTGCGCAGCTGACCTGCGTTACCGATCCGCGCGAGCAATGCATCGGTCGCATCGACGCCGAACATGTCGAGCTTCTCGAGTTGGCTGACATCGAGCGCGGCCCAGCCGGCATCGGTGATGCGCCGTGCGTGCGTCGCGTCGAGCCGGCGCAGCTGCAACGGCGCCAGCGCTTGGATGCAGGCGTCATCGAGCTCGCCATTCGGGATCTTCAACTCGGCGAGCTGAGTCAGCGTTCCCAGGTGTGCGAGCCCGGCGGCCGACAGCCCCTTGCAGCTCGACAGATCGAGGATCTCGAGCGCCACGAGCGCACCGACCTCGGCGAGTCCGGCATCCGTGATCGCAGTACCTCCGAGATCGAGCTCGCGCAACGCCGGCAGCTCGCGTAACGCTACGAGGTCGGCGTCGGCGACGGTCGTGTACGACAGCGATAGGCGCTCGATCGTCTGCGGATCGCGATCGACTTGACCTGCGAGCCGTAGCAGGCGCGCGAGTGCCGACGCGTCGACTCCGAGCCGCCCGGTCCGCAGATACTCGATCGTCGTGTCGAGCTCGCCGCGCGAATAGCTGTGGCTCGCCGCATACCACTCGAGATATGCGATCACCGCCGCCCGTTGTGCCGTCGACAAACACGCGAGCCGCGCCAGGTACGTGTTGCCCCACGTCTTGCCGAGCTGCGTCGGCGACAGGTGAAACCGGATGCTGTCGACGATCACGTCCGCGGCGGATTCGTCATCGATCACCGCGAGCAGGTATGCGGCCAGGTAGTACGCGAACGCCTCGGCCGTAAAGAACGAAAGCCCGACCTCGTGATACCGCAGCGACGTGACCTCGTGGGCTTGCCACGTTCGCCCGCGAAAGTACGCGCCGACCCCCTCGTCGTCGTAAGTGGGCGTACAGATCTTGTCGTCTCCGGGATACACGGCGTCGCGCCACGCCGCGACGATCTGGGCACGAACCTCGGCGGTGTCATCCTCCGACATGGCGCGACCATAGGTGAACCGTCGCGCACAGTCACCAACACCTTGGCATCGACCGTGATCACATGCAGACATTCGCGGAGAGCCGCGAGTGCGACGTCGAAGCACGAAGCCTCGTAGGCCGTTCTCGCGACGTTGCGGGTACACGGACGAGCTTTCCGCAACGCGGTTCCCGGAGCCACGACAGCAGACAACTCGCGGTTCGTCACGGCACGCTCGCTGCACGATCACGCGTCATGTCGGCACGTAGCGTCTGGGTCAGCATGCCGGTCTTCATCGCGATCGTGATCACTTCGCGCGATTCGGATGCGCAGATCCCCGAAGACCCCCTCGCACCCGTGCGCTGCGTTCGGCTGGCAACCGATCGCAATCTATCGACCCAGAGCGCGCTCGAGCTCTGCGCCGGGGCAGCATCGGATGCACCTGCGCTGTGCTTTGCGATGGCCCACGATCGCGGCGATCTTACCGAGGGCGAAGGCGTGATGCTCTGCCAGCAGGCCACTTCGACCAGACCGGTGGAGTGCTACGACGATCTCGATCGAACAACATTGTTCAGCGACTACACGATCGTCGAGTACTGCGCGCCGTCCTGCGGATACAATTATCCAACGGAAGGAAGCGATCCCGGCTGCGTGAGAGCGGCACTCGAGCGCTACCAGATCTCGGAGCAGCAGGCGCTGACGCTGTGTCAAGGCTCGACTTCAGCGGCACCTGCCACGTGTCTCGACGCGGGAGAGAGCGAAACGCAACTCTCGGACAACCAGCTCATCGACCTCTGCGCACCGGTGAACTACCTCGCGTGCCAGCAGAGCGCCGGCGGGTACTAATGAATGGTTTGAAGACGGAGGGAAAACGACCATGGCGCAGGCACTTCGATCCGATCCGGTGGGCCTCATCATTCGAGAGAAGGAGCCGACCAACCTAGAGACTCCTTTCGATCAGGTGGACTCGTTCCTGACTCCGACGGAGCTATTCTACATACGCAATCATTTCCACGCGCCGGCGCTGGAGCTCGCCACGTATCAGCTGCGCATTGACGGTGCCGTCACGAATCCGTTTTCGCTGAGCTACGAGCAGTTGCGAGCGATGCCATCCGAGACGCGAGTCGCCACGCTGGAGTGCGCCGGCAACAGTCGAGTCTTCCTGATCCCGCAGGCTGCGGGGGTGCAGTGGGAGCTCGGCGCCGTCGGCAATGCCGAATGGACCGGTGTGCCTCTAGGAGCGTTGCTAGAGCGCGCCGGCCTCGAAGAAGACGCGTGCGAGATCGTGCTCGAAGGGGCCGACCGCGGGACGCCGAAAGAACCGCCGGTACCTCGGGGCCCGATCTCGTATGCGCGCAGTTTGCCCCGTCACAAAGCACTTCAGCGGGAAGTGCTGATCGCGTACCAGATGAACGGCCGTGATCTCCCGCTCGATCATGGATATCCGGTGCGCGCCGTTGTCCCGGGACACTATGGAATGGCATCGGTCAAATGGCTGACGCACGTCCACGTCGTGCGAGAGCCGTTTCGAGGCTACTGGCAGACGTCCGACTACGGATACTGGGATGAGCTGGATGGAAATCCCGTGCGGCGCGCGCTCGGCGAGGTCCAGCTGAAGTCCGAGATCGCTCGACCACGCGTGTATGAACGGATCGCTCCTGACCAGGCTTACCGAGTCTCCGGTGCTGCATGGGCGGGCGAAACCGACGTCACGGAGGTCGCGGTGAGCACCGACGGTGGCCAGACCTGGACGGCGGCTGAATTCCTCGACCCCGTTCGACGCCACGCATGGCGACGTTGGACGTTTGATTGGCGGACGCCGGCCGAGCCGGGCCGGTACACGCTGCTCTCCCGGGCCAAAGCTGCGAATGGCAGCGTTCAGCCGGATCAGCACGAGCCGCAATACGGCAGCTATGTGGTCCACCACGCGCTGCCGATCGAAGTCTTTATCGACGACCGCACGGGCGCTTCGGTGTGAGGAGCGGGACATGGAACCGCCCATCGGAGCTGAGCCAGCAGTCGAGGTGCGGGACTATCTTGCCGAGGAGAGAACGTTTCTCGCGTGGATTCGTACCGGTCTCGCCGTCATGGGTTTCGGTTTTGTGGTGGCGCAGTTTCACCTGTTGTCGACGGACAGCTCGGCTGGTCGAGGTGCCACCGGCGTCTCACATTGGTTCGGAACGGTGTTTGTCGCGGTCGGGGTCGCCGTCAACCTATTGTCGATCTGGCGCCATCTGCACCTGGTTGGAGAATTGAATCGTGGTCGACTCGCCGGCCACGGAGCCTCGCAGCTCGCCGTCGGCCTGGCGTTGTTCCTTGCGTTGGCGGGCCTGGTAATCCTGCTCTATCTGACCATGGCCTGATGCTGCGGGGTCGCGCTCCGTTGCTCCTCGAGCTCGTCGCTACACGCTCGTCGTGAGCGAGTGAATACCCGCGACGCCGTCGGGATGCGGCGGCTCTTCACGCGTCGGTTGCAACGCCCCGGTCCCGTCGTAGGCGCGCACCCGAAACGTGTGCTTGCCCGGCGCATACGGCCATTCGTACCGCCACATCACCCAGGTGAGCGGACCGAGTGGCGGTGCAACGAGCGTCGCCTCGGTCCATGGACCGAGATCGACCTGCACCTCGACCTTGCTGATGCCACGCGCGCCCGCGTACGCGATGCCGCCGATCGGAAGCACGCGCGCTTGGCCGAGCATCATCGACATCCCGACCGTATCGATCACCGAGGTCGTGTGCGGAATCGCGTCCTTGTTCCAACCACGATCGACCCAATAACCGGGCCCGTCGTGATCGCTCGCGCGAAGCTCGGTGATCCACTTCGGCTGCTTCATCCCGTGCCGGTTCGGAATGTAGATCCGCAGCGGAAAGCCGTGCGCTTCGGGCAGCGGCACCGAATTCATCGCGTAGACGAGCAGCGTGCGCGGATCGCGGATGTCCTCGGCGCCGACGCTCTCGTAAAACCCATCGGCCGCGCGTATGTGCACGGCCTTGGCGGCGGCGCGCATGCCGGCCTGTTGCAAGACGTACGCGAGCGGCACGCCCGTCCACAGGCTCGTGCTGATCAGGTCGCCGCCGAGGCGATTCGAGATGCACTCCAGCGTGATCATCTGCGACACCGCGGGCATCGCGCGGAGCTCGTCGAGCGAGAGCCGGAGCGGCCGATCGACCATGCCGCCGAGGTCGAGGTGCCACGTCGCCGGATCGATACGCGGAGGTCGGAGGTTGATGTCGATGCGATAGAAGTTGTCGTTCGCGGTGATCTCCGGGCGCGTGCCGTGAACCGGTGAAATGCGATTGGCGAGGACCTGCGGTGACGGCGACGCCGCTGGTCCAGACGTGACCGCGACGTTCGCGCGTTCTCGCGCCGGAGAGCCGCGGGCCGCGCGGTTCGAAGCGGTGTTCGTGGATCCGCGGCCACCGAGCCGGGCGATTCCCAACAGGATCGCGGAGAGTGTCGTCGTTCCGATCGTGACCAGGCGCAGGAACCGGCGGCGCTCGACCCGTTCCTCCGGTACCTCGTCGACGCTCGCCCGCAGTACGATCACGCCCCCGAGCATCGCGCCCCAGCCGAGGAGCACGAGTGCGATCCACACGAAGCCGCCGATCGACAGCGAGTGCATCGCCGCGCTCGCGATCGTTCCCACGACGAGCGCGACGCCGCCGGCCGCGAGACCCGCGATCAGCCCTGCGCGTGTGCGCGACGATCCACCGCGGCCGCGGACGATGACAGCGATGATCGCACCTGCAATCGCGGCGCTGATCACGAAGAGTGCCACGGCCATTCCTTGCTCGGCGAGCTTGGCCGCCACGGACGTCGATCCGATCCCGAGTGCGGAGATGATCGACACCATCAGGTCGATACCCACCGTGATGACGCCTCCCGGAAGGATGCGCGTGATCCATTCGAAGATTTCGAACGGTACGAACGGGAGATCCGCGCGCGCGTTTGCGACCGCGAGCACCGCGATCGCGAGCAGGCTCGTGACGACACCCAGGAACAGTCCGGACCACGGCGAGATGCGCCTCATAGGCTGGTTCGCGTGCAAGCAGTCGTCCGGATGCGTGTTGCCGGTCGGCCGACGATTCACCGCGCGAGCGCGGCGGAGTCCAGACCACCACGTCCGACGAGCGGGTCGCCGTCGTAACGACCCCGCCGGAGTGCGGAGAGCACCTTGCTCGCCTTGCGTCCGCTGTACGCGGCACGACCATGCCGCGACTGAGGGCGATGTGTCGGGCTTGGTTATGGACAGAGGTCGCGCGGCGCAGGATCGTTGCAGACCTCAGTCTGCGGTGCTCCTGCGACGCAAACATCTTGTGGGCGAATGGCAAGGTGTGACGAAACGGTCAGGAGCTCACCGGTCGATGCGTCGTAATAATAGTCGGTGCTGGCGTCCACTCCCCACAACTCAGCGACCCTGACGTTGTTGCAGCTCTCGAGCACCAGAGTGTTGGACGTGCGACCGCCACAGCCCCCCCAAGACGTCGGATCTTGCGCAGCCGACCAGGTCATCGGGCAAGGGACCGACGACGTCGCGCAGAATTCCGTGAGCGACGGACGACAGGTGGTCGGCGTGGGCGTGTCGGCGCAGCCCGCGAGGGCGAGCCCGATGAACCAGAAGTGCATTGTACGAGTCATCCGAGGCCTCCGAGCCAGTGTCGTGCGGGCGCTGGTTGATCACTCGCCGTAGAAGCCTTCCGCCGAGAGGGCCACAACGACTGCGAGTGGTTGTCTTCGTCGCCGTGGTTTGCAACAGCCATGCTAGGCGCAAGTATACTTGGATCACGAGCCGCTGCACATCAGCGTGGGCAGCGACCGTGACAGCGATGTCGCGAATCGCTGATTCGCCGTCGACGAGCGCCATGATGTCGGCGAGGTGATCGGAACGCATCCCCGGTCCGGATCTTCTCCCACCTCGAGGCTCGACCGTGCGCTACACCTGACACGTGTTGATTCGCGAGACATTCCCCGCCGGCGCATTTCAATGCAACTGCACCGTGCTCGCATGTGGTGACACGAAAGAAGCCGTCGTGATCGATCCGGGCGGCGAGACCCAGCGCATCGCGGAGCTCGTCGCGCACTACGATCTCACCGTTCGCTCGATCATCCACACGCACGCGCATCTCGATCACATCTACTGCACGCGCGACGTCAAGCAGGCTCACGGTGGCGAGGTGTGCCTCCACCGCGGTGATGCCTTCCTCTACGACGGCTTCGCGATGCAAGCCGCGATGTTCGGCTGGAAGGTGCAGGCGACGGTGCCGGTCGAACGCTGGATCGATCACGCCGATCGCATCACGCTCGGCAATCGCTCGCTCGAGGTCATTCATACGCCGGGGCACACACCTGGCTCCGTGTGCTTCGAGGTCCACGATCCCGACGCGGGACGTCTCTTGTTCGCAGGTGACACCCTGTTCCGCCGCGGCATCGGCCGCACCGACCTACCCGGCGGTGACAGCAAGCAGATCGTGCAATCGATCCAGCAGCGTCTATTCACACGCGACCTCGACACCGTCGTGATTCCCGGTCACGGTCCAACGACGTCGCTCGGCGACGAAGCGCGCGCGAATCCATTCGTTCGGGCGTGAGACGCGTCGAGATCGCCGCAAGCGTCCGACACCCGCGTGCAACACAAGTCGGATGAAACTTGACCGAGCGCTCCAGCTCGCGCCACACAGGGTGTGTTCCGATACCTGCGTTTCGGTCGTTACTGCAGGGGACCCGTGTCGATCGCGACGCCCGCGTCCGGCGGAAGTTCTGAAACACGAATGCCAGTCCGGACTCTCTGAGAGCCGAATCCCGACGAGCGGAATCGGATCGGTTCCTATGCAAAACTGCTCGCGTGAGCGCTGCGACTGTGCGCTCGAGAGCATGCGGCAGGTCCTCTCTCCCGCCACATCATCATGGCATTACGGTCACGCTCGACGCTGATCTAGCGATGGCCGCCACCGCCGCCGTGGCCGCCGCCGCCGCCGCCCATGTGACCGCCCCCGCCCATGTGACCGCCCCCGCCCATGTGGCCGCCGCCGCCGATGTGGCCGCCGCCGCCCATTTGGCCTCCGCCGAAGGCGTGACCACGCCCATCACGCATCTCGTTCGCGTGGAAGTGATTGAAGGCCTGGTCTCCACGGAACGGATGTGGACCACCGTAGCCACGACGCGGATCGAATCGGTTATCGACATGGCCAATGAAATCGCCGGAGCCTCGGAACCAAGGGCCGGCGCCGATGAACGCGCCGTTGTCGAACCATTCGGGCCCGTAGTATCCGTATGGGGCGCAGGTGTATGGGTCGGTGTCGTAGTAGCCGTACGGGCAATTCGGTTCTTGTCCTATACTGAGAGAGACCTGGGCCGTTACGGAGCGCGGGATGCTCAGCAAAGCGGCCGTCAGGGGAAGGATAAGGAATTTCCAATTACGCATGAGCTCCTCGTTTGGGAGTAAGGCAATCGAAATGCCAAATCTCTCGGCCCTCCGTGGTCGCCGCCTTGACGTTGACGATGGACTACCGCCCGAGCGAGAGCTCGGATTCATCACTCGAGCTCCGCGTCGGCGTAGGGTGCGGTCGAGCAGATCTCGCAGTGTTCGACGAGATCAGGCACGCGAGCTGTCAGCGTTCGACCGCTTAGTTCCCGACGAGCGTCCCGCGTACGAGGCCGGTGGTCACATGACCGCTCTGGTCCACGACGAGGATATCCATCGGCCAGGTGCTCGCCGCGCAGATGTTGTTGTAGCTCTGCGGATTCGCCATGTCCTTGGCGTAGAGAAGACCCCAGGCATTGGAAGCGGAGCTCGCAACGACCCGCCAGTGCACGCCATCGGCCTTGAGCTCGAAGCTGTCGATATGTTCCGGGCCGCTCGGCGGATCGAAGAGAAAGATCCCGAGGTGATCGTCGGTGTAGAACGTCACGTCACCCGGTCCTTGCGGGTCGGTGATCACGACCTGTGCTTCGACGATGCCGCCGCCGTTGCCGAAGGGGTCACTGCAGCGATATTGGACCGAGGCAACGACAGGCGCATCCTGCCCGCCGCTGAATGGAAGCGCATGAAACTGCGGACCCGACTGCGCATCCGCCGACCCGGAGCCCGCATCAGGTGCCGCGGGCTCGGAGCTCGACCCGCACGCGGTGAAGTGAAGAAGTGCCGCGAAACACGCCAGACCTTGGACCTGAAGTTTCATGGCTCCGCGCCGGAGCAACTTCGATGCCGCGCCCGGGCTGCGCAAACGGGCATCGCGGATGGGTGCCTTGCCTGTCGCTGTGACTTCTGATTCACGATCTCATCGTCGTGTGAGGTCGAGAGCGCACTCGAGATTCGATTCACAAAACTTCATGATCAGTCGTCGATGCGTCAGTCGTACCGATACGTGTTCCGCAATACCTCGCTGACAGAAAGTGAGCCCGTCGGATCGCGGACCAAGTAGCCGGCCGGGTTAGCCGGCGGTACTGAGCATCCACTGCGACTTGGGAGTCCGGCGGCGCTCTCTCCTGCTCCCCACACGAGCTCGATCCATGTCCAGCGCTGGAGTAGCGATCAGAGTCCGAGCTTCAGCTTCGGAGCCAGGGCTATCACCTGGCGAAAAATCTCTGCCACCTGGCTGATCGACGGCGTCGTCGCGGGTCCCGCGGGGGGTGGAGGATCCGGCAGCGTCAGGATGTCGTCCATCCGTGGGACCTGTCGCGTCAGTGCGGTCGCGAGCGAGCGAATGCCGCTGTTCTTCCTGTTGGGGGCGTCGCCGAAATAGGCAAGGTCGGCGGGCGTGCCGAACTTCTCCACCATGAGCTGCAGGATCGACGTGTGGTCGAAGAGGTCGTGACTCGCGGTCTTCGCATCGACGAGCGGCGAGACGATCATCGAAGGGACGCGAATGCCGAGCGTGTCAAAGGGCTTCGGTTGTAGCCATCGGCTGCCCTTCGGAGGTCCGTACGTCATCGCGGGCGGCGCGACGTGATCGAAGAATCCGCCGTGCTCGTCGTAGCAAATGATGAGCATCGTCCGTGCCCAGCGCGCGGGATTCGAGGTCAGCGCGGTGTAGACCTTCTTGAGGAACAGCTCCCCATACGCCATCGGCAACGGCGGATGATTGCAGTTGCCGTGCACCCCGATCGCGGTCGCGAAGTCGTTGAAGAACGGCTCGCAGTAGATGACATCCGGTGCGGGTGCGTTGTTCCAGTGGCCCGCAAGCGTGTCGAGTGTGTGGGCATTGCGAATGACGTTTCCCCACTGGTTCTCCATCAGCAGCATGCTTGCAGGGGGCCCGACGTTCGTGATCGGATTCGCGTCGACGTAGATCTTGTAGGTCTTGTGTTTGTTGTTGAGCCAGTCGAAGATCGTCGTCTGGTCGGGCAGCAGGTGCAGCGGTGGCTTGACGACGGATGTGTCGTCGATGTTCGTGTAGCCGCTCAGCGACATCAGCCGGTTTGGAAACGTGTCGTCGGGAATCGACGCGAACCAACGGTCACATACGGTGTAGTTGCGCGCGAGCGCGGCCGTGATCGGGATGCACTCTGGCCGACAGAACCGCATCGGCACCGGGCTGCGATCGACTTTCTGGTAAGCGAAGTACGAGTTGATGAACCCCAGCATCGAGCCGTGGTTCATCTGCGTGGCGATCTCGTCGCGGCCATGCGGCATGTCCTGCGGGACGTAGCAGTCCGGTGTCGCCGTTGGGGCATACATCTCCCCATCGTCATCGGAGTTGTCCCAGTCGAAATCGGGGCTGTGCTGGCGGAGGCCGTCGACGTCCTTGCGACCGTCGAACGACTCGTGACTGAGGAACCCGAGAACGTGATCGAAGGAGCGATTCTCCATCATCACGACGACGATCGTGTCTATCAGATCGAGCGGATTGGCCATGGTTTCTCCTCAGGGACAGCCGATATGAAGCATCACTGAAAGGCCCGGCGGGGGGGTCGACGGCACACCGGCGGCCAGCGTTGTCTGGAGTGTCCACTCGCCTTCTAGTGGAACGGGCACGTCGATGGTCTTTCCGGGCTCGAGGCGTTCATTATCGAATGACGCATGCGTAATGAAGATCGTGGCATCACGCGCCTTGCCGCCTTGCTTGGCCTTCGGCTCGTAGATCCGCAACACGCGCGCCGTGTCGTGGTCCGCGTGCACCGTGAACGTCGCGCGACAGATGGAACCATCGCAGGTGCTCTCGTGCCCTCTCGGCTCATCCTTGACCGGCACGTCGACGTGTTGCTTGCCGAGCCACGGCTCCTTCGCCTGCTTGGCGTCCACCGCACGGATCACGAACCAAGTCGTCTCGTTCACCGCGAACGGTTCGCTATGCTTCGAGTCAACGGCTTTCTCGGCGGCCGTAATCTCGTCCGGCGTAGGCTCCGGCTCGAAGGCTCCCGATGGCCTGGGCAGGATCGCGAGTTTCGCGGTACCGGTGACGTCCCACGAGACCACGACATTGCTGCCGGGACATGCGGTGCGCTGCTGAACGTCAAAGGAATTGACCTTCTGCGATTGGCCGCAGCAAGCATGAAGTGCACCGATCGTAACGATCGCAACGAACCGCTTCATGAGCCCACCTTGCCGCGCGACTCGCCGAGCCACGCCGCGACTGTTTTGACTCGCTCGTCATCGGCGAGACGCTCGGCCAGACGCTTGACGCTCGTGTCGGTATCTCCAAACGCCTTCGCGACGGGATCGGGCAAGCCTGTGCCTTCCCGGCTCAGGTTCACGAGCTCGGTCGCGGATGTGATCGCGAACGGTTCGAGTTTCTTGGCAAGCTCGAGCCCGACGGCTTCGATCAGGATTGCTCGATCGACGGCACGTCCGAGAAGTCGCGGATCGATTCGCACGCGAGCCGCGATGTCTTCGATCGGGATCGCTGCGAGGTCGTAGCTCGATTGAATGCCAGCCGAGCGCAGCGCAAAAACTTTGGTCGGATCGAGACTAGGTACACCCTCGAAGCTCTTCGTGGTCTCGGTCTCGAACTCTGGATCGATGGCGACGTTAGCGCGCTTCGACAGCGCCTCGAGCGCACGTACGGGGAACACGCCGGCGACGAACACGAAGAGGCGGGAGATCGTGCCGTCGATGGGCGACGACGAGAGCGCGAAGCTCAGCAGGATCACCACGAGTCCGCGTACGAGTAGCGAGAGCAGCGCCTGATCGTCGAGATCGTCTTGGATGAAGCGCTGTGTCGCCGTGATCAGCGCATAGATGAGGAACCCCACGAAGCCGACCACGATGACCGGCGCGGCGGAGAAGCTCGTCGACCATAGTGTTTGGGATGCGTGCCCGGGAAGTGCGTGCTCGTCGACGAGAGACATGATGTAAGAAGCCTTGAGGCCGTAAGGAGCGAGCACGTAGTTCGTGCCGAGCACCAGCAGAGCGCCGAAGCAGAACCGGGGTACGAAGAATGCGTGGCCCTCGCCCAGGATTCGTTTATCTCTCTCGTTGACCGAACCTGTGAATCCCTTCCGGTCCGACTCGGACGTTTCGCGCGCTCGTCGACCGAGCTCGCGGTACGCCTTGTGAATCTTCATCGCGAGCAACAGCGGGATCCACAGGACAAATAAGGCCTGTACCGAGAAGGCGAGCAGGAAGCCAGGGAGCGTGTCGACTTGCGCATTGGAGACGACCAGGTCGCGATTTCCCTTGGCTCGAACGAGATCTGTGCCGACCACGCGCGCGATCTCATCGAACTGGTGCGCCTCATCGCTCTTGGCGTCGTCTCCCGGGAAGCGAAGCTTGATCATCGCGTCGACGGCTCTCTCGACGTCATCGCCGCTCAGCTTGTTCCAGTCACATGTTGTCGGGCAAAGTGCACGCTTGAGGTCATCGGCGACAACGCCGATGTCGTCCATGCCGTCCTGCCATTGCTGGACGTGCATCCACGCAGAGGCGCCAAGAGCGCAGAGAAATGGCACCAGCGCCCAGAACGAGAGGTAGCGCCGAACGACGACACCCGCCGTGCCCTTGCGAGGTCGGAGGACGAGATCGATGAACGCGAAGCCGACGACAGCTAGGCAGGCAATCGCGATAGCGAAGGTCTGGTGTCCGGCGTTTGCGTACGCATAGATGCCCGCACGAATCTCGAAGTACGCCAGCGCGACCGCGGCAACGATCGCGACATATGCGCGAGTGTTCGCGAACATGGAACCCCATCCCTCCCGGCTCAATGGCCGATATCGAGCCGTTGCCGGTCGTCCCCAACTGCTTGGGCACTCTTACTCCCCGAACGCGATCGCTTGGACCTCGCCATGAATCCCCCCCTCTCCGCACTGGACCCGGCCACACGCACGCGGAATATCGTCACGATATGGATCGATCCGCTTTTTGTAAACGGCGAGGCATGGAGCGTATTGCTGCAGAGAGCCGATCGGACGCGTGGCGAACGACATCTTGTCTTCGAAGGGACCGTGACTCTGGGACTCGCCTCTACTGCTTCTTATCGTTCGCGCTCGCTATGCCTGCGACCTGGTCAACAATTGCTTTGATCCCGGCGATGTTGTCCGTCGCGGTCCTGATCGCGGCGATGCTGTCCGTCGCCGTCTTAATAGCCGCAATATTGTCGGTCGCGGTCTTGATGCTGTCCGTCGTGGTCTTGATCCCCGCGATGTTGTCGGTGGTGGTCTTGATCGCCGCGATGTTGTCGGTCGCGGACTTGATGCCCGCGATGCTGTCGGTCGCGGTCTTGATGTTGTCGGTTGCAGTCTTGATCCCTGCGATGTTATCGGTCGCGGACTTGATTCCCGCGATGCTGTCGGTCGCGGTCTTGATGTTGTCGGTTGCGGTCTTGATTCCCGTGATGCTGTCGGTTGCGATCTTGATCTCCGCGATGTTGTCTGTGGCACTCTTGACTGCTGCGATATTGTCCGTGGCGCTCTTGATTCCCTTTACTAGATCAGTCGCTCCGCGGATTGCTCGTGAATCTCTCTTCAGGCCTTCGACATCGGCCTTGATCGCTTGAAACTGAGTCAGCACATCGTCTCCGATGAGTCGTTTCATCTCTGCCAGTCGCTGCTCGAGGAGAGACGAGGTTTCCCGCAACAGTTCATTCACTTTCGTTATCTGGTTTGCAGCTTCTGCCTCAGCGTCCAAAAACCGACGCTGTTCCAGACTGTGACTTCTGCGCTCGTCATATAATCCGATTACCGCACCGAAACAGGTCACGGACGACACTACGACGAGAATCTTTCCTCGAATACGCAGGCGCAGCCATCTATTGGGCTCGGACTCACCGATCTCGTTGTGCGCTCGCCCCCATAGCAGAATCACGGCAGACATCGAAGCGGCGAAGAGGTACAGGCCTCTCGTATAGACCGCAATCGAATATCCTTCACGATACAACCAGAAGAGTGCAGCGCATGACCCCATCCCGAGAACAGCAAACAGAGCGTTCCCTGGCCATCTGTGCAGCAACCGGCTCTTGACCTCGTCCTTCCTTTCCTTCTGCAGTTGCTCTTCAAGAACTTTGTATTGCGCCCAGACGTTTCTCACGCCCTCGTGGGTGACAGCCGCCCAGGAATCTCCGTTGATGTCGTGTCCCGCACTGCTCATATTGTTGTCTTCTCCTCAATGCGAGACAGGCTCGATTCAACGACAACCACCGCCAAGTGGCTGTGGGGTCTCGGTTCTTGGTTATTGCCCTTCCACACTCGAAGCTCTTCTCGCGCGGGGCACGCGCCGTTTCGCTACGTTTTCGTTATCGGCGTTCTCGTCCGCTTTCTCGAGCAGGTAATAGCATTCGACAATCTCGTCTGCGTCTGGAGTCCCGGCGCGACACAACACACGAAGTCCAAGGTCGGTTAGCCATTTCTCGAAGTCCAACAAGTGATACACATTTGACCAGGAGAGACTCATCGACCCCACAGGACGAACAATCCCCAGATTCCTTCGGCTTTCATTTGTGAGTGCCAATTCGGTCACCACGGTCCATGTCCTCGGAATGACCGAATACATCGGCGTGGCAGGGCGCACCACGTTCACGGACATTGCTTGCGCTTCAACTTGCGCCGACAGCACCGATAGTGGCCCGGCTGCGAATTCGTAGTTCGCATCGTTGTCATACTGCATCGCCAGTCCCTCACGTGTCGCATTACTAAGCCTTCCAGCGTAGCAACGAGCGTCCAGGAGCAGCAAATCCTCCTTCATCATCGCCTGTGCAATGGGCAAGATCACTAGAGTTTCATTCTTGAAGTTGCCTAGAGTTTTTCCCAGGAACGAATAGACCTCAATGTCCGGACTATGCCGCCACAGCTTTGTTACAGCCGCGAGTCGACTCAGATCTGCGAGAATAGGCAGAGTAGTGATCGCTGCGGGATATTCCCGCTTCGCTACACTTCGAGAAGCGAGTTGAAGCAAGTCCCATGAAATATCGACTGGAAAGTACGAATTTAGACTGTCCTCGCCACCTGTCCGAGTAGCCATGGCGGTCTGGAGGGAATTGAGAATACGCGCATCGATGATCCCGTCCCCAGATCCGAGACTTATGAGCGATACTGCGCGTCCATGGCGCCATCTCTTACACAGTACGTCAGCTACCTGTGTTCGAACGAACTCGAGGAGTGAGTCTAGCGATCCCGGCCGATACGACTCGTCTCGCGTCAGCGCAACCCAACGTTCTGCGCAACTCGGTCCGATGTAGTGATGCCTCATATCCGGCAACACGCCTTCACGCAGCGAAATCTTGCACTGTTCAACAATTGCAAGATTGTTCAGCGCTGGATCGACGGCACTTATCACCAATGAGGTCCCGATGGACCGTACGTACTCTGCGAGCAATGCTTTTGGTGTGGTCGCGACATGACGCCCTCCATCGGTTCGCGGGGAGAAGAGCGACATCTTCAGCACCGATTCATCCGACACCGCAACCTTGGGCTCCGGTGCGTCGGGTGGCATGAACTGTCTAATTCTTTTGATCAGTAAACTGGCATCGACAGGTGTGGATTCATGGACGGGAGTCGTAAATGCTCGATGCAACGCCCCTGTGAACGCAGTCAACTCTGTTGTGGTGGATGTTCGATCTTGAGCACGTTTCGCTGTCTCGAATTCACCAGAGGCTGCGATCGCGAGTGACCCTCGTGCCTCCTTGGTCCACGGCGCGATGGTTGCGTGTTCGACGCTATCACGGTCAGCCAGGCTTGATAACAGTGCTTGTCCCGAAAAACAGCAGTCGAGAAGTAAGACGCGCTGATCAGCAGTAGTTCGCCGAACAGCGCTTCGAACCATATCAAATCCTAGTCCTGAGCCAGCAGTGTTGTTCGTCGTATCCGCACAAGTCAGAACAAGCCCGCTGCCAGAATCAGCGTCGATTACGCCGTGGCCACTGTAATATAGAATGAACCGTTTGGCCTGCCGTGCTGCTGCGATTCCGACTCGATCGATGATGGCGTTGCGTTCTTCGTCGAAACACACAAAGATGTTTCTGGCCGGGATTCCGAGGATCGCCTCGTCGACACAAATGCGAAACATAGCCTCGATGTTGTTTCTCACCTCATAGAGCTCCAGCAAAGAACTCTTGGTCTTGCTTGTGCCTATGAGAATCGCAATCGTATCGTCTCGAACGGGCATTATGGCTTCGTAGGTGAAGATTCGCCGGCGGGTCCGCTGGAGAGATCAATGGAAGAACCATCAGCTCTCTTTATCTTCACATTCACGACCGTGCGTCGGCTGTCAATCCAGGCCTTCACGCAGACATTTATTGCCTTGACGAACTCGACGACCGCAGGAGCGGCGAGCGCGATCGCGATCATAGATTGGTCCCCAGCCATGGATTGTCCATCACCGGCCCCGGTCTCGATTCGAACGGTCCGCACCCGCGAGACGGCTTGAACCAGCTGAGCGCGCAAAGCCGCAATGTCGCTATCCTTGACGCCGTCGAACTCAACAGTGAGCAACTCGAAAGTATCGTTCATATGGTTGATCAAGAGGCTAACCACGTCCAGACAGTGAATCAATCCGGCGTACGTACTTACGGGTGGCCTAAAACGCTCCATGCGCCGGTGTTGCGAAGGCCTCGATTCTTCGTGTAACCGTTAAGATGAGTACATCTGTCGGACGGGTGACCGACTCATGCGCTTTGGGGAGCTCATGACGAACAAAAGGGGAGCGAGGATATGCCTCGCCTTGGCTAGCTGTGCCTTCAGCGCAGGGTGCACCGACGCGTCATTTCTGGACACCGGTGACGTCCTGATCGCGAGCTTCGAGCCCGGCTTTCTCTACGTCCACGAGAGCGGGACCGCCGATTGTAATGGTGGTGCAAAGGTCTTGTTGAGCGCACGACACGGTGATGGAACCGCCGCGCATGACGCAACTGTCCAGCTGTGGCTGACGGGGTCCGCGACAGCAACGCTTTCGAAAGAGAGCGTGACGCTCTCGACGCAAGGTGCTGATGAGTCGGCGTGTCTCACGCCGGGGCCGGCCGTAGGAACCACTACCCTCCACGCGCGCTCGGGTGCCGTCGAGACCTCTCAAACGATCGACGTCCGCGACCGCACCGTACCGAGTGGTGGGATGCTGACGCTGGGCGTCTCGCCGATTTCGTTCGAGGCGCCGCCGCCGTCAGCGTGCGGCATGCCGGCAACCGGCTGCGGCAGCTCTATCCGCCAAGCTGCGGTCGCGATCCAGGCGAGCGGCACGGATAGCAGTCCCGTTCCAGCCGGCGCAGTGGTAGGTCTCGCAACCAGTATCGGTTCGCTTTCGACGTCGCCGTGCGCCGGCGCTACGAGCGGATCGCTCCAGAACCTTCTGTCGGCCACGCTCGCGAGCGGACAAGCCGGCGTGTTTGTCTGCTTTGACGATTCTGGCGGCGCGGGGATGCTAACGGCGCGATCCGGATCGATCACCGCTTCTGCTCCGCTCACTCTGCGTCCGGTGTTGCGCGGCGTCACGTTCGATCCGGATCGCACGGCCGCCAAGGCGGGAGACAAGGTCACGTTTTCGGGCTTCGCTTTGGACTGCTCGGGACAAGGTATCGCCGGTGTCCCGGTGGCGCTGCAGATCGAGGTCGGTAGTTTTGTCCTGAACGATGGAACTACGGTCATCGCAAAAACCGCAACCGACGGATCGGTGACTTATTCCGGAACGGTGGGGGCGGTGCCGCTGCGCGCGAGGCTCGGCGTGCTTGGCGCGTCACAGGTCTCGTGTGAGTCCTCGATCGCGAGCGCACCATGACAAGACTCGCGATCACCGTTCTGACGGCGGCTCTGCTTCCTCTCGTCGCGCGGACGGCCGCCGCCGATGACGATCCGCAGACCTATGACTTTTGGCTGGACCCTTTGCTCCGAGCCCATCCGCGAAACCCGAAGAAGGACATCTATGTGGATGGTGACACGCTCACGATTCACGTCGATCCGACGCGGCTATTTCCTGACGAGACCAAGGATGGCGAGCTCGGGTTTGGCAAAGCTACCTCACCTCCAGACGTAAAAGGGTTCTACGTAGTTGGTACGAACGCGGGTGTTGCCACGCCGATTTCTATCCAGCCAGGCTCGTGCACGAACGCAAAGACCGTCGCGCAGGCCGACCTCGACGCAAAGGAGAAGGTGTTGAGCGGACTTCCTGCTACGGCTGATGTAGCGACGAAAAAGGCGGCGGAAGATGCGGTGGCCGCCGCGAAGTTGGTTGTCGATGCGGCGATGTTCGTACCGGCCGCGACCCCATCATTTGCTTGCGTCCAGATGAACGATTGGAGCGTGGACGACGGATTTCGAGGCTACGTGTGTGCTGGTGACAAGAAGCTCTCCGATCTCGTGGCGAGTCCGGGACCAAGCTGGAGTGTTGTCCAGAAGGTCGGAGACAAACTCGCCTGCTCGAAGGACTACACGCTCGGCCTGGGCCTCGCAGTGTCGGCTGTCTCCGCGAAGGTGACAAACGGCGCCAATGCTCCGCAAGAGGTCACATTCGGCAAGCAGGACGGCGTCTACTCGGCCAGCATTCCGATCAAGGCGAATACCGGGACGATCGTGGTCTCGGTTGCCTACCCAGGCGGCGTCGACGGTGACATTGTAAGGCCCTACACGATTGTGATCCAGGCCCATGCGCGCGATGCGCATTCTCCAGTCCGTGTCCAAGCAGAAGTTCTGAGTACGAATCGACTGCGTGTGATCTCATTCGCTGTTGCGGTGTCGCCGGTCAGCCACGAGTACTTCACGAAGGGACCACTGAGCTGCGTGTTCGGGTGTGCGTTGACAGCCGTAGCGGCGTTACGCATGAGTGGCGAGGACCATACCGTCGTGCAATTCGGGTTTGGCGTTGGTCTGAATCTGGCGAAAGGATTCCAGCTGAATGGGGGCTTGCTGTTTGGGGCCGCCGACGCGAGCTCGGCATGGCGTCCGGAACGGACGTGGTTCGTTGGACTCGCAATCGATCCTGTGATCCTTGCCGAAGTCATGTCGCAGAGCGGCAATACCAAGAAGTAGCGGACTAGGAGGTAGGTCGGATATGGCAAAACGCGTCAGGATCACACGGTGGTGTTCGGTTAACGACTCCAGAGACTGCCTGGATCTCGTCCTGAGCGACGCGGCTGAAATTGCGGAAGCACTTGGAGCCGCCGCTGCGAATCGAACCTGGACCACGGGCTATCTGATCGAGCCACTCGCAGTCAAATTCCAAGGCTGCATCGTCGATTGCGGTGGGGCGGCGGTGATCGTCGCCTAGGCACCGCGAATCGGGCATTGATTGTGGGCGAATCCACGCGCTACGCTCGGCGGCTGTTGGTTAGGAGGGTTGATGGGTGAGCAAATTCGGTCCGTGCTCGTTGCCGACGATGACGAGCTCCTCCTCCGGTCGTTCCAGCGGCTTTCGCCATCCACCGGTATCATCGCTCACACCGCGACGAACCGTGAATCCGCACTGTGTTTGGCACGAGAGCATCGGCCGCAGCTCGCGATCGTGGATCTCCAACTCGGCGCTGACAATGGTCTCGATCTACTGCGCGACCTCAGGGTGGTAAATCCGACGATGCTGTTGGTCTTGCTCACCGGCTATTCGTCCGTCCAGACGGCAGTAGCTGCGATGCGGCTCGGAGCGTTCGATGTGGTACCGAAACCGTGCTCGTTGAAAGAGATCATGCAGCGCCTGGGCGGTAACTCTCAGGGGAGCGCTCCTGTCCCGCTCGAAACGCCTTCGCTTGAGCGAGCCGTCTGGGAACACGTGCACCGCGTTCTCGCCGACTGCGGCGGGAATAAGAGCGAGGCCGCGCGCAGGCTCAACAAGCCGCGCAGCTGGTTACGTCGAGCCCTCTCAAGGCGCGCCCCAAAGAACTGACGGATCCCGCTCGCCGGCGGACGGAACGCAAGTGCTCGATTTCCAACGTCATGAAGTTCTGTGAACCATAGGCCGCCGCTGAGCGCGGTGCGTTGTTAGCACCATGGTGAAAGTCCTCGTCCTAGCTTTGGTGACGCTGGTGTCGCTGCGCTCCGCCGATGCGCACATGGTTCGCCCACCCGGACCGCCGCATCCACCACCGCCGCCGCCGCCGCCCACCGAGCGATGCGAGGTGACCGGTACGCCGATGTTCGAGATCGATCACCGCGCTGTCGACGGCGCGCATGTGCCGACGTCAACGCTGAAGCTATATCGCAATGGCGCGTGGACGCTGGTGTCGACGACCGCGGGTGGCAAACGCGGCTCGAGTGCGAGGGGGTGTCTCGATCGCGACGTGGTTGCGCAGATCGTTCGTGACATCAAGTCGTCGCCGTGGAGCGTTCACTATCAGCGGATTCGCTGCATGGCTGTGTCTGCGAGCTACACCGTGTACTCGGCGTTCGGGCGCGCGGTCTACACCGAGCGGATGTGCGGTGGCGCCGTGCTCGATCTGAAGAGTCGCCGCAACTTGAACGACATCGAATCGTTGCTCGTGCCCTCCGCGGATTCGTTTGCAGAACCGACCACCGACGATCATTTCGCTCAGCCGCCGCCTCGGCACTAACTTCCGTTGTCCGTCAATCGCCCGGCGGTTTCCTCCGCCTGCGCGTGGCGATCGAAGGTGTCGCGGCCGTCGTCCTGGAAGGAGCCGGGGGTTTCGGTCGAGCCCGACGATTCGGTTCGACCTCGACACTTCAAGTGCAGAACCGCGAGGTGCTGTTTCTCGGATCGCACTTCGCGGTCATTGCCTTGCACATGACGGTCATCTGACGAACGAATCCTCGTCGGTGACACGCAGTTTCATTGCTAGTGATCCACAACGCGGTTGTGTACGTTGGCGCGAGGAGACGCCATCATCATGATTCGAAGCGTGTTGTGTTTCTCGATCGTGCTTGCCGCGTGTGGCCCCGCGCGTCGTGGTGACGGCCTCGGCACTGGCGACGGCAGCGGCGATGCCAACGGCGGTTGCACGACGAACAAGTGCTCGGCAGATCTTCATGACGTCATCGATTGTGGCGGCAACGTCGTGCAGAGCTGTCCCAGTGGGCTGGGTTGCGCGAATGGCACTTGCGTCGACGCGTGTCAGTCGGCGGCATCGAGCACGAGCTCGGTTGGTTGCGACTACTACGCCGTCAATCCCGACTCGTATCTGACGACGAATGGCTCGTGCTTCGCGGTGTACATCGCGAATACGTGGAACGGGCCGGTATCGATCAACGTCGAGCGAGCCGGCCAGCAGTTGCCGGTCGACACGTTTGCGCGCGTTCCGACGGGACAGGGTGTGACCCTCACGTACGCGCCGCTGACGGGCGGGATGCTGATGCCGAACCAAGTCGCGATCTTGTTCCTCGCCGATCACCAAGGGCTCCTGACCACGCCATGTCCGTCGGGAATCACCGCCGCGTACAAGACCGCCGATGCCGCCGTCCACGGCACCGCGCTCGGTCAAGCGTTCCACATCACGACCTCGGCGCCGGTCGTCGCGTACGACATCTTCCCGTACGGCGGCGGAAACTCCGCGGTGACGAGTGCGACGCTGCTGCTGCCGACGTCCGCGTGGGACACGAACTACGTCGCGGTCGACGCGTTTCGGCAGAGCCAGATCGCTGGCCAACCGTTCGTCGAGATCGTCGCGAAGCAAGACGCGACGAACATCATGATCCGCCCGACCTCGGCGATCGTCGGCGGAACCGGGATCGCGGCGGCTCCCGCGGGTGCGTACGCGTCGTACGTGCTGGCGAAAGGCCAAGTGATGCAAGTGACGCAGAATGCGGAGCTCAGCGGCAGCCCGATCACTTCCGATCAACCGATCGGCGTGTGGGGCGGCGCGAGTTGCATGAACATTCCGGTCGACGTGGCGGCGTGCGATGCGGCGCACCAACAGATTCCGCCGGTACGCGCGATGGGCAATCGTTACGCGGCGGTGCGCTACCGCAATCGCTTTCAGGGTCATGAAGAGACCGTGCCGTGGCGCGTAGTCGGGGGCGTCGACGGTACGACGCTGACGTATTCGCCGGCGGCGCCGACCGGCGCACCGACGACCTTGAACCTCGGACAGGTCGTCGAGTTCAACGCGCCCGGACCGTTCACGGTCGACAGCCAGGATCCCGATCATCCATTCTACATGTCCGCGCACATGACCGGCTGCAAGGTCATGAACGCCGATGGGTTCGACTGCCGCGGTGACCCGGAGTTCGTGAATATCGTGACACCGGATCAGTACCTCTCGGCCTACACGTTCTTCACCGATCCGACCTATCCAGAGACCAACCTCGTGCTGACGCGCGTGAAGCACAACGGTGCGTTTGCCGACGTCACGCTCGATTGCGCCGGTACCATCGGTGGCTGGCAACCGATCGATGCGGCCGACACGATCGAGTACACGCGCGTCGACCTCGTCACCGGAAACTTCCAGTCGGTCGGGAGCTGCAACAACGGATTGCACGTCGCATCGAGCTCGCAGCCGTTTGGCCTCGTCGTGTGGGGATGGGGCAGCTCCGCGACCGGCCTGTTCTCGACGCAGGCGGTGAGCTATGCGTATCCGGCTGGCGCGAGCATCAAGCCGATCAACAACGTCGTGATCGAGTAACTCGGTACGCCAAACGTTGTCGCTAAAGCGCGCGCGAACTGCGCAGCCATCTGCACGATCTATGCATTCGTGACGTCGCCCGCGATCTTCCTTGACCGGCCGCGCGCGTTCAGGTGGTGTGCGCGTCATGCACGCTTCCGAAGCAAGCACAAACCTCGACCTGCGAATGGCCGTCGACCAGTACTTTCCCGAGGACACCGGCAGCAATACATCCGCGATTCGAAAGGTCGCGCGCGCGGGCATCTGGATCTCGGGTGCGGGCGTGATGTTGTTTCTTGTCGGTTGGCTCACGAGCAGCTTGGCTGCGCTCGCGATCGGTGTCTGCCTGGTTCCCATCGGACTCGGCACGCTGGGGGTCGCCGCCTTCTTCGGCTATGCCGACTGGGCGGTTCGTCGCAAGCGGCCGGCAGAGCGCGCGATCCTCTTGTCAGGTGCCTATCGCGGCGTGACGTTAACCACGCTCACGCTGAAGGGATCATTCGGCCAGGTGAAAGGGCAGAGTCACGGCGTGCGCGTGCGTGCACTGAGCGGCAAATACGTCTTCATCCCGACGAACGCGATCTCCGGCGAGCGCCTCGCGCAGGTGTTGCAACGCCACGCACAGCCGGAGTGAGCCACACGTACCGGGATCAGTGCAACTCGCGCTCGTACGCGAGCAACTGGTCCGCAAGGCCGCGCGGATTGGACAGCGCGACGAGATGGCCGCCGGAGATCTTGTCGACGCTCCGGTGCAGGCGCTCGCGCGCGACGCGCTCCTGAAATTCGATGGGAAAGAACCGATCTTCGGTGCCCGCGACGACGTGGATCGGGATGTCGGGCCACGTCTCGATCGTGCAAGCCTGCCCGAACACGAAGTCGGCTTGCTCGCGCTGGTACGGCTCACCCTCGCGCGCGAGGTCTTCCGGAACGTCGTGCAAGAAGTAGGTGGTCAGATCGAAGTCACTCTTGTAGCCATGGCGTTTCGCCGCTGCGATGCGCGCCTCGGTCGATCCCGTGTTGGTCCACCAGTCTCCGGCAGTTTCGCCGGGCGCCGGAATCATCGCGTTGACAAACACGAGCATCTGGACAGGTGCGCGCGCACACACGAGCGGCGCGGTGAACCCGCCAAGCGATTGCGCCACGAGGATGACCTCGGTGCGATTTCCGATCGCTCGCGTCACCGCGTCTGCATAGACATCGAAGCCCGCACGCGGGTCGGATCCAGGCAGGTCGACCGCGATCGCCTCGTGTCCAGCAGCTTCCAGCAGCGGCACGACGCGGTGCCAGTACCACGCGACGCCGCCGGCGCCGGGGATCAAGATGAAACAGCTCACGACGCTATTATCCCGAGTCCGAGCTCGGTCGTGATCACGCTTTAAAAGATTCGTATTTCGCACACGCGATTGTGGTAGCAGGGTGCGATGGCGATGAAAGAGACCGAGAAGTCGCTGCGAGCGTATTTTCTCGTGATGGGTGGAATCTCGATTCTTGCGACATTCTTCCGGATTCACATTGCGAGCAATTCGGTCGATGTCAGTGTCGCCTGGACGCTCGCGACGTACATTCCGATCTTCTCCGGTTTTATCTTGAGCGTTGCGTTCGTGGTGGCGGGGCTCAAGCTCAAAGCTGCCCTCCCGACAGGAGCCCGCTGGATCAAGACCATGCTGGTCTGGTCCGGCGCCATGATCTTTGTGAATGGCGCGCTCGCAACGTCGATCTTGGGGACACATCGCGGGTCAGGCAGCATTACTTCGGCCGCTATCAGTCTGGCGATCACGATCTACTTGCATCGCAGCATCGCGCGACTTGCCGCAGACGCGGCCGCCCGCGAAGGCATCCCTACTCCTCCGCCGGCAGCGAAGGTCGTTTAGCGCGCTGCGGTGCCAGCTTCGGCTGGCGATACAGCTCGAGACCGAGCTCGCCGCCCATCGCAATGGCGCCCTGGCCCGAAAGTTAGCCATAGCCGAATCGCGCGCCGATGAACGGATTTAGGAAGCTACGTGGCAACATGCCCCGTGGTCTTGTAGAGTCATCGTCATGTCGCGGATCCTTGTACCGCTATTGCTTCTGGCTGCTTGTAAGGCGAAACCCTCCGAGGAGGAGCTGACTCGTCGCTACAACGCAGCGGTCAAGCAGGCGATCGCGGATGCCGCGCCGACGTACCAACTGTTCACGACCATGCGCGGCGCGCTGTCCACGGAGACGCCGACGTGCAGTGGGCCTCCTCCTCCGGGCGTTCTGCGGATCTCGTGGGGGAAGCTGAAGGCTCTGACCGGGGATCCCGTCGATCGATTCGGCACATTGATCGCGGACGAGCCGAGCCCGAACGATCCCGACGCGCGTCGGCTCAGCGATCCGAATGACGGAGGAGGAGACTGGAACAGCAACGAGATCGATGGCCTGCCCTCTCCGGGGCAAGTCGCGACCGGCGCCACTGAAAGTATGGAGATCGAGATCAAGAAGACGACTGCGGCCCGCAGCGCTGCGGTCCAGGCCGCCGCCGGGTACCTCGTCCAAACCATCGATGCTTATAAAGCACCGCAGCTCGTGGAATCATCACCGGGCAAATCGGGCTTCGTTGCCGGTCAGATCGACGGCCGGATCGTCATGTTCGCGAAGGACGGAAAACCGGGCTGCCATTATTCGTACTCCGCCACGAACAAGTCTTCCGTCGAGAGCTGGGTCAACTACAACGGTGGCTTGAAGGCGGGCATCGTCCGCGACATCAAAGTCGAAATGACCCGTTCGATCATTGCGGCGCTCGCTGGAAAGTAATCGCAGGCGAATCGGCCTTCGCTCGCCCGATCGTCGCGCGCGCCCTGAACGCGGCTACTTGGCTTCTGGTTGCGCGTTCTGCGCGTTCTGCGTCGAGACGGGCGCCGGCGAGGACTTCTTCCATTCCTCGATGACTCGATCGCTCTCCGATGGCCCGGTGAGCGTGCTCGCTTGCATGAACGCTTTCTCGAGCTCGTGCAGGGGGGGGCAGGATCTCGACCGCGCCGGCTCGACGACCGCCGGGCAGACGACACGTGACGACACGTGACAGCGTTGCAAACCGTTTTCTCGACGCGTCGACGCGCGCTTAGCCTGCGCGAGCCGTGGCCCATCGCGTGCAATGTGTCGTCAGCCACACAAGGACAACCAAATGCGACGATTCACCATGACTGCGATCCTGATCATCGCGAGTGCGACCGGCTGCAAGGGCAGCAAGAGCCCCGCGGAACAATGCGACGCCATCTACCAGAAGGGCATGGGCCAGAGTCCATACACGACCGATAAGGCAAAGTTCATCGAGGCCTGCTCGAAGACCGGCGACGAGACGCGCCGCTGCCTACAGTTGACCGTCAAGGAGAAGCTCAAGGATCAAGGCTGCGGTCCGATGGCCGAAGGCAAAGCGTTCGACGAATCGATGGAGATCATGAAGCTTGGCCAGGGCACGCCCTAAACCGACGTACAAAGAATCGACCAGGCCAAGAACGAACCTGTAAGTGTCCGAACCGCCTCGAATGGTCTGCGGGATGCACACCGATCGCTCATGGAAACGACGTTCGAGCAAAAACTGAGGTCAGCGGTGAAAGCCGGTTGGTGGACACTGCTCGTCGCCATCGTTCTTCTGTTCATTCAATGGGCGAGCTATCTCGTCGTGGTGTCTCGCCAACCGGCTTGGTTTATCGGGTTGCTGGGGCCCGACATGACATGGGCGCGCACGGAGAGCATGTTCCTGCAGGCGATGATCTTGTTCCGGTTGTTCGTCGGCGCGTTCACGATCCTCTTAGTGTGGGCAACGTTCTGGTCTGCCTCGCTGGCGAAGAGGAGGAGAGCGTCGCGCACGCCCGCGACTGCGCCGCACATCGAGCAAGCTATCCCCGCCACCTAAATCTAGTTGAGCGAAGGGTCGGTGACGGAGCTGGGATCATCGGCGCTCGTGCGAGCGCGCTCTGCGTTCTCGGTGTAGAGAGCCCGTTTCTTCGCATCGGTCTCGCGATCGGCGGCTCGTTCCCAAAGCCGGCCAGCCTCGCGCCATGCGTGTTCGCACGCGGTCGAGTCCTTCGCGCTGCGCGCTTTCAGCTCGGCGGCTTCCGCATGTGCGACGTGGGGATTGCGTCCAAAGCTCAATGTGTACCTCGGGGACACGTATAGCAGGTTGCGTGATGAAGCATCCGCGGCGTCCGCTGCACCGCGCTTTGCGAACCGCTAACTACGACGCGGCGGTCGGCGCTTATTCGAAGATCGCCATCGCATTGCACCGGCCGATGAACACCGGCAGCACCGTGGTGACGCCGGTCTGCGGGTCGATCGTGACCAGCGTTTGATCGCGGCTCGACGCATACAGCACGCCGTCCAAGAATCGCATTTCTTCAACGTGGAAGTCTGGTGAGGCGATGATCGGCACCGGCGTTCCGGCGGCACCGGTCGCGGTGTCGATCGTGGTGATGTTCACGGTTTCAGCTTGGCGGGCGGTGAAATAAAGAGACGTGCCGTCGGACGCGAGCCCGTACGAACCGCAGCACGGCAGCGTCGTGGCTCCGATGCTCGAGAAGCGACCGGTTAGATGATCGAGCTTGCCGAACTGCAGCGTGCCGCGCTCGATCGCGAAGTAGTCGGCGCCCACACGGATCATCGTCGGGAACCAACCCAGCGTTTGGACCGGAGCCTCGAGCGTCTGTGTGTTCATGTCGATCCTTCCGAACTGTCGACTGCGATCGACGCCCCAGTACTCGCCGTGCTCGTCGCGCACGACGGACGTGAATCGCACGATCGGGGCATTGATCCGCGGGATCGCGACGGTGGAGTTGTCGCTCGGATCGAAGAACACCGCGAAGTCCGAACCGAAGACAGGGAACAGCAGCAGCCCGCGGTGCGTACTTGGAACGTACCGAAACGCACGCCGCTCGGTCGCGCTCCCGCGGCCGTCGACGAGCTCGATGTCGGGCTCCGCGAATGCACGCCCGAAGACGCTCATGAAGGTCAACGAGGTGTCGCTCGCCACCTGGACGTCATTCGCGGGCTCACCATCGACGAGGACCGTGACGTCGCCGGCACCTTCGTCGAGAAATCCGCTGCCGGTGAGCGTGATGCGGGTCGAGGTCGACGAGAACAGCACGTCTTTGGGCGTCGCCCCCGTGAGCGTCGGCGGCGCGCTGTAGTGGAACACGCCGGTCGCGCGAGCGTTGCCGCGATCGTTGAGCACGACGACCTCCGCGTCGCCGGGTTGCGCGCCGGGCGGCGTGATGATCTCCAACATCGAGTCACCGATCGGCGCGGAGAGCGGTGCTTCCCTCCCGCCGATCAGCACGCGCGTGGGGGATGAAAATCCGTTGCCGGACAGCACGATTCGCGTGCCCCCGACCACGGGGCCGTAGTCGGGGTTCGAGCTCGCGATCTGCACGCTCGCCGACGGATCTCCGCACCCAACGGCAGCAAGGAGGATCGCGGCTCGCACGAAACACGTCATGTCATCGCTCCCCGAAGTAGACCGCGCCGACGAACGCCTTCGGATCGATCGGCGGCCCCAGCGTGCGCAGGTCGGTGTCGGGAGGGATGACGAACTGGAAACACGTCCCCACGTCGAACTGAAACAGCGGACCCGACACGCGGTCACCGATCGCGCGGATCTCGATCCCATCGGCGGTGGGGTTTCCCGCGAACACCGGCCGGTTGCACACACGTTGCGGAAGCTGGGCGACCGCGACCTGCATCGAGCAGCCCATGGTGAACAAGGTGTTCGTGGCGGCGAGGTTGGCGGGGACGCAGCGAGCCATGTCGCTGAACGTGAAGCGTTCGCAGTCGGCGCGTGTCGCCGTGTCGAACAGGTGTTGATCCATGAAGCGCAGGTCGCCTTCGTAGAGGACGATGCGCTGGAGGCGACGGCCGGCAATCGCTTCGACGGTGCGTCCAAGGACGGGCGTCTCGATCGCGGACTCGACGCTGAACACTCGCAGCCCGGGGTTAAGGCCGAGAGGGCTACACGTGTCGTTATCGAGACGGTAGAGCTGAGGCGTCACCTCGACCCCAACCGTGTGATAGCTCGTGCAACCCGATGAGTCGAGGACCGTCGCGAGCTTCGGGGGCGGCACCCCGTTCGGAACGAGGACCACCGGCTCATGGCATCCGGGATCGTGGTAGCTGCTCACCGCCGTGGCCTCCGTCGGCTCGCAGCGAATGCCGCCATCGATCTGGAGCGCCGGCGTGCAGCCGACATCGAGATCGCGATCGCGAAGCCCGAGCGGGAGGCGCAACCCGTCATCGGTCTCGCGGAGCATCACGGCGATCCTGCCGGCGCCGACCTCGTCGTCATGGAGAGCAACCAGCGAGGCGGCATCGACCTCGGCGCCGAGCCTGAAATTGGGGACGTCGGAGGGGCTGCCGAACGGGCCAAAACACCGGTCGCCGCCCTTCTCGTAGTACTGCGTGATCGGAGTGGTCTGGCCGCCTGCTTGAAAGACTCGCGCCGGCAGCAGGCTCACGGCGTCGTGCGCGATGAAGTGCGTCGGGCTCCCGATCGTTAGGGCACGACCCACGAGTCTCGAGCACGCGGCGTCCACGTACACGGCCTCGTCGCCAACCGGGACGCAGCGGACGATGCCGTCGACGAAGGCCTGTGCGGTGCACACACCGTGCTGCTCCTTATCGTAGAGCTCGCCTGATCCCGGCTGCTCCGTACCGTCGTCATAACGATAGATCTGCAGCGCGATTCGCGAACCGCTGAGCGCGGTGATGACCTGGTCATGCGGAACGTTGTCGCCGCACGCGACACAACCAACCACGACGAGCAACCACCGGGCGTTCACGGGATGTACTCCACACCGATCGACGGGAAGATGGGTAGCCCGTTCGTGTAACTCCGCTGCGAAAAGTCGGTGTTGTAGGTCACGCCTTCCGCGTTCTGACGATTGGTGACGTTCTGAAGATCGATGTACAGGTTCATGACGCCCCACGGTCGTTTCCACATGCGATCGATCCGGAGATCGAGCTGGAAGAAGTCGGGAAGTCGCACCGAGAGCAGCGGCCCATCGACCGCGACCCAATCACCGGCGGGGGTTCGGTAGGCACCCGCGACCGGCGTATACGGGTTCCCCGTCGTATAACGAGCTCTTCCTCCGATCCGCCAGTGCTCCGACAGCTTCGTGGTGCCGACGATCGTGAGCGCGCTCGGTTGATCGAGCACGTACGGATGAGCCTCGTTGTTCCGCGTCGGGTTGGTGCGATACGAGCGCGCGTAGGTGTATGCGACCCAGCCCGTCCAGCGACCGACGTTGCGCCGCGCGATCAGCTCGAGCCCGTACGCGGTGCCGGTGCCGACCGCCTCGCGATAGCTGTACGACCCGAACTGCGAGTCGACGAGCTCTCGGCTGATTCCGAGCAGACCTCCGGACTCCTCGCCCCCATTTGCGGAGAGCGGCGTCGCGGCCGTGATCGCATCGACGGGGAGCTCGCCCAGATCCTGATAGTAGACCGTCGCCGAGACTTCTTTGTCGTCGCCGACGATCGCCTTCACCGTCGTGGCGAGCTGGGTCGCAGACGAGCCGAGCATCACCCGATTCCCGAAGATCGGATCGAGATCGGTGATCAGCGGCGGCGCGTGGTAACGGCCGATCGATTGGATCAGCGTGACGCCGCTCGCGACCTGCGCGTTCAGCACGAGCCGCGGATCGAGCGTCCATTGGTCCGAGAGGCCGAAATGATCGCCGCGAAGGCCGGGGCGGATCTCGATTTGTTCGCCGCCGAAGAACCACGATTGTTCGAGCCATGCGCCCGTATCGGCCGCCCACCGCGACAAGTTGCGATGGATCACCATCTGAGGCGCCGGATCGATCCGAGTCGGTGGCGGCGTGTTGACGATGTCGTACGCGTGATCTTGCCAGCCACCATCGAACCCGGCGGAGAGTGTGCCGCCCGCGACGGGCGTCGAGACGTGTACGCGGAGTGACAGCGGCATGGTCGTGCGGTGCATGCCTTTGTCGATGTCTTCGTGGTTGGCGCGGGCATTGAGGTCGTCGACACCGATCGACGGCAGCACCGTGAACGACGTCGCGCCATGCACCGCGCGATAGCGCACGCCGAGCCGAAAGAATTGCGACGTGTAGTCGAACGACTTGAGGTTGCTGGTCTGGAATCCGCCGGTGGTCGTGTCGTTGGGATTGTGGAGGAAGCTCAACTTGTCGTCGGACCCGAACAGGATCGCCATCCATCGCCCATCGCCCGATTCCCAGCGCAGCTGTGCATCACCGTAGCGAGGGACGACCGCGAGCTCGACACCCGAGGCCGCGATGATCGCGTCGAAGTACGAGCGCCGTGCTCCCATCAACCAGCTTCCGTTGAGCGGACCGGGTCCCTCGGCGGTGGCCGCGGCATGGATCAAGCTCAGCTCGCCCCCGACGCGCCAGCGATCGCGGCGACCGGTGCGCGACGTCACCATCGCAACGCCGCCGAGCCCGCGTCCATACCGCACGCTGGATCCACCGGGCTCGAGCGTGACCTCGTCGACGGCCGCCGTCGGAAAAAACGAAGCAAGCCCGCCGAAGTGGTAGAGCAGCGGCACCTCGATATCGTCGAGGTAGACCTTGGTGTCACGCGGCGCCGTGCCGCGCAGCGCGAGTCCGCCGAGGCCGAAGGGCGTCCGTGCGACGCCGGGCAAGCTCTGCAGCGCGCGCAACACATCGTTGCCGGCCCCGGGTTGGTTCCGGATCGCGGTCGTATCGAGGTGCAACGGTGGCCCGGTCGGAGCGCGCCCGCTGATCTCGATGACTTCGGTGGAGCCGGCATCGGCCTGGAGGCGGAGCACGAGCTCGGCACCGATCCGTGCCGAGCCGAAATACGCGCGATAGCCGCCCGCGATCACCGTGACGTCGACGCGACCGAACGGGATGTCGGCGATCCGGAACTGCCCCTGCTCATCCGTCGCGGTCTCGCCGCCGCCGACCGTCACGAACGCACCCACGATCGGTATTCCCGTGGCGTCGTCGACCACCATGCCGGTCACCGCGCGGTCGGCAAACGCGACCCCAGGTGTGACCATGATCACCGCAACGGCGGCGACCACCCAACATGGGAACATGCGCCGCACGCTACGACGTTCCGTTTAGCAGATCGACGGATACCTCGAGCCACGTTCTGAAATCAGCTTGCCGAAACCGCACGATTCTTGTGCGTAAGCCGTTCCGCCACCTCAGTAGCCATGCGCGCGATCGCCTGGCTCAGCGCCGCCGCCATCGCGTCGCCGTCGAGGCTGGACATCGGGACGATGATACGAGTCTCGCCGCTGTCGATGCGCCTTGCGTCCGCGTGCAACATCCAACGCGCCCACAGCTCCACGCGATCGGCGCCGCGACGTTCGAAGCGAAGCACCTCGACGTCGAGGTCGTAGGTCGGCGCTCCTGCATGCGGCTGCACCGTGATCCCCGCCGGTGCAAGGGTCGCCGCGAGATCTTCCCGCAGCGTGCGCTCGAACGCTTGATCGACCGGTTCCGCCCAGCGCTCGCGCGCCGAGTAGATGAGCCGATGATCGTCGACGCGCGTTGCGATCGGTTCGCGGTCGAGATAGCCGGGGATGGTGACCTGACCGACCGCCAACACGGGCTGGTTGACCGCAACGGGCTGTGCTCCGATCGCGCGCGTCGACGTCAGAACGAAGTAGTCGTAGTGCGGCGGTTTGCCGCCGAGCGAGCAGGCGGCCACCAACACCAGCGCGACATGCCTCACTGACCACCTCCACGGACGATCGAGCCCGGATCGCGGCTGAGCTGATCGCTGACTCGGCGAATCGAGCGAGCAGCGCCTCTGAGATCTCGCAAGGTCGCATCGAGCTCGCTCGACAGCGGTCCTTCGGGGGCGACCAGTCGGCGTGCCGAGGTCGCGGTCTGTTTCCACTCAGCCGCCACCGGTCCGAGGTCGCGCGCGGCTCGCGAGAGGTCGGCGACGGTCCGGCGGAGGGTTTCGGTCACGTCGTCGAGGCCAGCCAGCGTCCGCGCGAGGTGCGGAGAGCTAAGCAACGTGTGGGCGTCGTTGGCCGCGTCTTGCACCGCACTCAGGACGCCGGCGACGTCGGCATCGGCGAGGTTCGTGAGGACCTTGATGACCTTGTCGGGGATCTGCTGTTCAAAGCTGGGCAGCGACGGGATTTCGGGATAATCAACCGCCGGATCGTTCACCAGTCGCGCTGGCGTGTCCGGCTTGATGTCGATCGCGACGAAGCGAAGATTGGTCAGGATGCTCTCGATCCCGAGCTCCGCGCGGAGGCCGAGCTCGACGAGCTGTTGCATCTGCTTGTCATCGGCCAGATTGAACTCGCTCACGCCTTGCGAGCTCAGCCGGTCCTTGTCGATCTCGAGGACGACGGGGATGCGAATGTTATGCGGATCGCGAATGGCGCCGGACATGTTGATGCGGATGTCCTTCACAGAACCGATCTCGATGCCGCGGAACTTGACCGATGACCCAATGCGGAGACCGTTCACCGATCCTTCGAAGTAGGTGATGACGCGGACGGTGTTGCGCGAGAACCGTCCACCGCCCAGTACCAGGAGGGCGGCGATCACGAGCCCGAAGGCGGTGACCACGAATGCTCCGATCATCGCCGGAGAAGCATGCTTGCTCATGTGAGCTCCTTGTCGGCTGTACGGGTCAGAAACTCGTGGACCCGTTCGTTGGGTGGATGCGCGAGCAGCTCCTTGGGATCTCCGCGCGCCGTGACCGTCTTCTGTTCGTCGTCCAAGAAGATGCTGTCGTTCGCAGTCGCGAAGATGCTGGCCAAGTCGTGGCTGACGATCACGATCGTCGCGCCAAGGCTATCGCGAAGCTCGAGGACGAGATCGTCGAGACGGCGTGCGTTGATCGGGTCGAGCCCCGACGATGGCTCGTCGAAGAACAGGATCTCGGGATCGAGTGCCATCGCGCGGGCCAGGCCGGCACGCTTCTGCATGCCGCCGCTGATCTGATCTGGGTAGAAGTCGATGAAGCTACTGAGTCCCACCAGTGCGAGCTTGAGCTCCGCGAGCTCACGGATTTCCTGTCGGTCCAGCTTCGTGAGCTCCTCGAGCGGAAGCGCGACATTCTCGGCCAGCGTCAGGTCGCTCCACAACGCGCCGAACTGGAACAGGACCCCGAAGCGCCGGGAGATGATCTGGCGCTCGCGGCGATCAGCGCGGGTGAAGTTCTGGCCGTCGTACAGAACCTCGCCGGCGAGTGGCTGGATGAGGCCGATCATCGCATTGAGCAGCGTGCTCTTGCCGCTACCGCTTCCGCCCATGATCACGAAGACGTCGCCCCGCTTGACCGTGAAGCTCGCGGTTCGCAGCACGACGTAGTCGCCGTAGCCAAGCTCGAGGTCGCGAACAACGATGTGAGGATTGCGCTCCATCCTCAGATCCCGAGTCGGTAGAACAGCACCGCGTACGCCCCGCACGCCGCGATCACGAGGACGATGCCGGCGACGACCGCCGAGGTAGCCGCCTTGCCGACGGCAGCGGCGGTGCGTCCCGATTGGAGCCCCTGAAAGCAGCCAGCCGCGCCGATCAAGAATCCATAGGTGGTCGCCTTGATAAGGCCGCCGAACAGATCGGTGGACGTCACGGCGTTGATGGTCTGATCGATGTAGATCCTCGGGGCGATGTGCATGATCCCGATGCCCACCAGCGCGCCGCCGACGACGCCGAGCAGATCGGCGTACACGCACAACAGCGGCAACATGAGCGTGACCGCAAGCATCCGCGGCACCACGAGGAACTCGATTGGCGACAGGCCGAGCGTCGTGAGGGCATCGATCTCCTGGGTGACGCGCATCGTCCCGAGCTCTGCTGCGAAAGAGGCGCCGGTTCGCCCGGCGACAACGATCGCCGCCATCAGAGCTCCGAGCTCGCGGATCATCGCGACGCCGACGAGATTCGCGACGTACACGGTGGCACCGAACGACTGGAGTTGCACCGCGCTGATGAACGCGATGATGAGACCGACCAGCGTAGCGACGAGGCCGACGATCCCAAGCGCCTGCGCACCGGTGAGCTCCATCTCCAGGAATACATCCCGGGGCCGGAGCTTCGCTTTCCCGATCAAGAATTTTCCAAACGCGACGCTCACTTCGCCGACAAAGCTGAGGACCCTCACGGCATTCTTCGCTTGAGCCAGCGCACGCGTGCCGATGCGCTCGAGCAGCGATGCCGGGTGCTTCGCGGTCGTCTCCGCGCGCTTCGGATTTGCTTCGGCGAGTGCCAGGAGCCGCTGGACCCCATGCGGCAGACCGCTTCGGTCTACCGACACGCCCGTCTCGCTCGCGATCGCGAGCGCCCGAGCGGAGAACGCGACGACGGCCGAATCCCACGCTTTGAGATCGGTCGTGTCGAAGACCAGCTGGTCCGGATGTTCTGCGTCGATCTCGCGCCGTACCACCGTCACTTCCGGCAGTGCCTCGGTGACGCGCCAGGTCCCCGAGAGCCGAAGCCTCAGCAACTGGCGCGCGGGACGGTCGATCGCCAGCCGCGGAGTCGCGGCGCTCGCGTGCTCGTCGGATCCACGCCGTCCCATAGCTTCCGAGCTGCAGACTTGCAGCAACCGTTCCCCGCGCGCGGTTTGCGACATGACGTGCGCGGCTGTCCAGCGCGTCGCTGGCGCCTAGCAACGGTTCGCGGGCGAATCCGATCCTGGTCGACGCGGATCGTGGCGACTGTTAGAGGCCGTGATTTCGGCGATCACGGAAGACGCAAATTATGCGTATCATTAGAACGTGACCATTCAGTGAGAAACGGGTGAGCGCACAAGTGCGGAAAGTCTTCGGGAGTATGGTGGTGGTCAAACTTGATGTCGGGCTCGGTGGAACGGCCCTCGAAATGACCGTGGTGAAGTCCGGGAGATCGAGGTGAGCATGCGAGACGCATCGCTGAGTCGCGAGGACTTGTCGGCGATCCGCGAGTACTTTCATTTCTACGAGCCTCGAAGCATCGCGATCAACGCTGGAATCCGGCGTGTGATCGTCCGGCTCCCCATCTGGAAGCGCCTCTTGGAGGCGGTCTCGCCCGATGAGCTCTTCGCGCAAGATGAGCTCGTCAACACGCTACTGCGCGCCGCGATTTTCGAGGGTGCCTGGGAACCGTACTTTTCGAACCTTCGTGCTCGAGGCGCTGGATACGCGCGCACCGGCGTCAGCTATCAGTCGTGGTTCGACATGGTTACCGCCTACCGCGACACCGTCCGCGAGCACATGACGCGTTTCCTCCAGGAGGATGTGCCGGGCAATCTGCGAACGGCGACCACGATCAGTCACGGGATGAACCGACTGCTCGACATCGTGAACGAGAACATCGGGGACTCGTTTCTTGCGACCACGAGGGAGCTCGTCGCGCGCGGAGAGGATCGGTATCGCGCGCTCTTCGACAACAGCCCGCTTCCGATGTGGATGTTCGATCGCGAGACGCTTCGCTTCGTGGCGGTCAACGAAGCCGCCGTTCACCACTATGGCTACACGCGCGAAGAATTTGGCGCGATGACGTTAGCGGACATCCGTCCGCCCGAAGATGTTCATGCGCTTCGCGCGGATATCGACAGAGCGTTCGGCCTCGGCGATGCGACGAGCTGGCGCCACCGCAAGAAAGATGGCTCGATCATCACGGTCGAGATCAAGGCGAACGACTTCGTCGAGAATGGCAGAGCCGTTCGTCTCGTGCTCGTCACCGATATCACCGAGCGCGAGCGCGCACAGGCAGCGCTCAAGCGGACCGAGGATCAGCTGCGCCACGCGCAGAAGATGGATGCGATCGGACAACTCGCCGGCGGCGTCGCGCACGACTTCAACAACCTGCTGACCGTGATCGTCAGTTACGCGTGCATGCTCGAGGAGACGGATGGTGGTGACACGCGACAGAATGATGCTGCGGAGATTCGGCGTGCCGCGGAGCGCGCAGCGGTCATCACTCGCAAGCTGCTCACGCTAAGCCGTCACAGCATCGTCGCGCCACGTTCGATCAGCTTGAGCGAAGTCGTCGCCGGGCTCGGGACGATGTTGCGTCGCCTCGCGGGCGAACGTGTCGTGCTCGCGATGCAGGAGAATGACGTGCCATCCGTTCTGGCCGATCCCGGTCAGATCGAACAGGTGGTGATGAACCTCGTGATCAACGCGCGCGACGCGATGCCGAAAGGCGGTCGTCTTACGATCGAGACAGGCGCGGTCGAGATCGGCACCGAGGACGCCGCGATCCGCAGGCTTCCGACCGGGCGTTACGTGGTGCTCGCCGTCGCCGACACCGGGATCGGAATGACTCCGGAGACCCAAAGCCGGATCTTCGATCCATTCTTCACGACGAAGGAGGTCGGCAAGGGCACTGGCCTTGGCCTTGCGATCGTGCACGGCATCGTCTCGCAGGCGAACGGCAGCATCACGGTTGACAGCGAGGTCGGGCGCGGCACGACCGTGCGATTGTACTTCCCGATCACGGATCAGACGGTCACGGCTCCGCAGGTCCAAACAACGTCAGCGCCGCGCGTCTTGCCACCGATCACGGCGCTTGTCGTCGACGACGAGACCGAAGTGCGAACCGTGGCCGCGAGAATTCTCCAGGAAGCTGGGGCACACGTGATCGAAGCGGCGACCGCAGACGAAGCGCTCCGCATCTGCGTCAGTCATGCTGGTTCCATCGATCTTGTCCTGCTCGATGTCGTGCTGACCGATGGTCGCGGCGATCAGCTGATCAGGCAGCTTCGCGAGCTGCGACCGACGCTAAACTTTGTCTTGATGTCGGGTTATCCGAACGGCGGACTCGCGCCCAACGGCGGTGCGCCGACTGACCTCCTCGCGAAACCGTTCAGTCCTTCCGACCTTCGCGCGGCCGTGGCGCGTGCAATCGGGGCGGCTGAGGTTCAGGGCGAAGGCGTGAAAGCCGAACCCGTAGCGTCGTTTCGCGTTCTGGTTGCAGATGACGATCCAGAGCTGTTGCGAGTGATCGGACGGATCTTGCGCAGGACTGGATTCGAGGTCATCGAGGTCGACTCGGGTGCCAAGGCGATCTCCGCGCTCGAAGCGAAACCGTTCGACGTGATCGTGAGTGACGTGCACATGCCCGAAGGCGGCGGCCTCGATCTCATGCGCGCGGTGCGCCGCGTCGATCTCGACGTTCCGGTGATCCTGATGAGTGGCGCGCCCGACGTCGCAACAGCAGCGGCCGCGGTGGAGTACGGCGCGTTCCGATATCTGACAAAGCCGATCGACATCGAAGCGTTCGCGAATACCGTGCAGCACGCAAACCGAGCGCACGCGCTTGCACGTCTCAGGCGCGAAGCGTTCTCCGTGACCGGAACACATGCGGGTGTCACGGATCGCGCCGGTCTCGAAGTTCGCTTCGAACAGGCGGTCGACGGGATTTGGATGGCGTTTCAACCGATCGTCGATGCCAAGAGTGGCGCGTTGTTCGGCATCGAGGCATTGATGCGATCGACAGAGCCTTCGATGCCGAACCCTCAAGTCGTGCTCGATGCGGCTACGCAACTCGGAAGATTGGCTCAAGTCGGACGCCACGTGCGAAGCCTCTCGGCCACGGCTTTCGCCCAGCGCACGGATGATGTCGCGTTGTTTGTAAACCTCCATCCCGAAGATCTCCTCGACATCGATCTCATTGACGAGAAGTCCCCGCTGACGAGGATCGCTTCACGCGTGATTCTCGAGATCACCGAACGCTCCTCGCTCAACAGCACGCCCGAGCTCTCGCACCGACTGGCGCGGCTCCGCGAGCTCGGATTTCGACTTGCGGTCGACGATATCGGCGCCGGCTATTCGGGCTTGACGAGCTTCACGGAGCTCACGCCGGAGGTCGTCAAGATCGACATGTCGCTCGTACGCGACGTTCACTCCAGCGCGTTGAAGCAACGGACGATCTCGGCGCTTTGCAGGCTTTGCCACGATGTCGGATGTCTCGTGGTTGCTGAAGGCGTCGAGACGAACGATGAGCGCGAATGTCTCGTCGGGCTCGGTTGCGATCTCTTGCAGGGATACCTGCTGGGCCGACCGGGCCGCGAGCCGGCGACCTCGTAAGCCTCGACCTCGAGTCTTTGCACCGCGATGCGCGTGGTTCGTGGGATGAAACGGTCGCGGAGCGGGTCCGCACGGTCGGGTCCTATCCGCTCCGTCGGAATTCTTAGAGATGTTTCCTCAGTCAAAATTCTTCAGAGCTCTTCTCCGGAATTCTTCCTGATCAAGATCTGTCGCGCGCACACGGCGTAGCGCGCGTCGGTGCGCCAACTGACGATGGCGAGAAGCCCGGTTCGCCCAGGCTCGGCGGGCACAGAGGGTGCTGTTGACAGGGCAGGAGGTTTCAATGACGAGTCTCAAACGAGCGCTCGGCGGGATCGCACTTGTCGTGCTGATCGCCGCGAGCGGCAGAGCACACGCGCAGACACTAACGCCCGGTCCGAGCGATCAACCGTCTAGCGATCCGAACGCACCGGTTGGATGTCCAAGCCCGACAGGTCAGGCTGGGGCCACAGTGTCGTGCCCCCAACCGCAACCGCCACCTCAACCGCAGTACCAACCTCAACCTCAGTACCAACCTCAACCTCAGTACCAGTACCCTCCTCCTCCTCGCCGGGCAGTTGCCGTCTCGGAGGAGGAGGAAGAGCCGTTGTACAAACGCATTGGGATCGGAGTGATGATCGGTGGTGGCGTCGACGCCTTCGCCAGATCCGACATGCGCGACGTGACGGGTACAGGCGCGAGCTGGGACGCGCGCCTGATCTTCGGCACGCACTCGTACCTCGCGATCGAGGGCTCGTACATCGGATCGGAACAGACGATCCATGCTCTGGGCCTCCAGAGTAATGCCCGGCTGATCGGCAACGGCGCTCAAGCCGCAATCCGGCTCAATGCGACCACGGACTTTATCGTCCAGCCGTTCGTCTACGGCGGTTGGGCGTGGCGTCACTACAGTCTGACCAACAATCGCATCAACACGTCGGATGTCGCGAACTCCGATGATGTGTACGAGCTCCCAGCCGGCCTGGGGCTCGGCGGCAAGATCGCCGGACTCATCGCCGATGTTCGCGGGGAATACCGCTGGACATGGAACGAGAACCTGGTGCCGAGGGTGACCGGCGGCGGCCTCAAGATGGACCGCTGGGGCGTCACCGGTAACATCGGCTTCGAATTCTGAGTACGAGGAACTCGCAACGGGATTCGAGACCGCTTAGCCCGGCGAGCTAATCGCCGGTGCTATCGTCGCCGCGTTGCGACGATGGCTTGTTCTCGCGCCGATGGTCGCGTGCACCTCCGGGGGTAACGCGACCATCAAGGTCACGCGTGACGCGTGCACACCTCCGTCGGTGACGGCGGAGCCGTCCGCCACCGCCGTGCAGTCCAACGGCATCGCGGATGCCGAGGCGCTGTGGCGTCCCCGCGGCGTACCGGCGCTTGGTGTGCGCGCGGGGGTCGCGTTGGAGGTTCGGTTCCAGCACGCGGCGCCTCAGTTTCACGGCTTCTACGATGATCAGGAGAGCGTCATCTACATCAATGATCAGGTCACCGATCCGACGGCGCTATCGATCGTGATCGCGCACGAGCTCGGACATGCGTTCGGTCTCGTCCACGTCAGCCCCGACCTGCGCACGTCGTTGATGAACCCCGGGAACCTTGTCGTTCCGCCGACCGACGAAGATCAGCGCGCGATCGAGGCGTTATGGGGTGTCTGCCCGTGAGCAGCTAGTCTTCGAGCTCTCTCGATGTGCTCCCAAGCACTCGTGCACCTTCTGTCAGTCGCAGCGAGACACCGAGGCCCGGCACGCTCCGGAGCGGAACGAGGCTTGCTTCGAAACAGATCAGAGACGTGACCTCGCAAAACAAAGGATAACTAATGAGGACCCCAATTCTTTCTACCGCTCTATTGCTGGCCTTGGGCGGCGGAGTTGCGATCGCCGACCCGGCTCAGCCACCTGAGACGAGTCAGGAGACGCAGTCCACGCAGTCCACTCAAGCCTCTGCGGCGACGACCAACATCCAACCCGTCGACATGTTCTTCGATACGAACTCGGCGCAACTTTCGAACAGCGCGAGCGCCGACCTCCAGAGGGTGGCCACATGGTCGCGTTGCAATCCGCAGGCAGCGGTCATCCTCGAAGGCTATGCCGATCCTCGCGGCTCTAAGGCCCACAACGTCAAGCTGTCCGGAGAGCGTGCCGCGGTGGTGCGCGAGAAGCTGATCGCTCTCGGAGTCCCGTCCTCTCGGATCGTCGTGACCGTGTACGGCGAGAATGGGCCGAAGCGCGCGAACTTGGCCGAAGAGCGCCGCGTCACAGCGAAGACGGTCACCCATCCGGTCGGCCCGGAGGACCTGTCCGGCTAGCGTCGGCTCGTTCGGAAAACGATCGGCTTCGCACCGCGAGAGCGTTACGGCACGAGCACGGCGCGGAAGCGGACGCGATTCTCCAGCATCTTCGCGAGCGCGAGCTCGGCCTGTTCGAGCTTGAACGTCTCGACGCGCGGTTTCACCGCGGTGAGCGCGCTGAACGCCATCGCATCCTCGGAGTCGATCGCACTACCGCTCGGCCAGCCCGCGACGGACTTACCGCTGAGCAGCCCGAATGCAGACACCGAGAGTGGCTCGAACGGGGCTGCGACGATCAGAAGCTTGCCGCGCGGCTTGAGCCCGCCGGCCGTGCTCGCGATCGCTTCGCTGTTCGGTGCAGTCGCGAGCACGAGGTCGGCGCCGCCGAGCTTCTGAAGCGCCTCTGCAGCGGGCACACTCTGGGTATCGATGTACTCGTGAGCTCGCGTGCGAGCTGCGCTTTGTCGGCGCCGCGCGAGATCGCGACCGTCCGAAATCCCATGCGCGACGCGAACTGGATCGCCAGATGTCCGAGCCCACCGATGCCTTGCACTGCCACTGTGTCTCCGGCGCGCGCCACTGTTGCGCAGCGAGTTGTACGTCGTCACGCCGGCGCACATGAGCGGTCCGGCGTCGATCGCGGCGAGCCCTTCGGGAATTCGCGCGACCGACTCCGCCGGCACGACCACGTATTCCGCGTAGCCGCCGTCGTGGCTGATTCCGGTGATCTTCGCGTTCACGCAGTTGATGAACAACCCACGCCGGAACTGTTCACACACGAAGTCGTGGCCGCCATGCCAGCCAACTCCGACGCGTTGCCCGACCTTCCACGGCGTCACGTTCGGACCAAGGGCATGCAACGATAGCCGCGTCATGGTCCTCGGTCCGAAATTCGGCGGTTCCGAGATAGAGTCGGCCGATGTCACTGATCACCCGCGCGAGCGCGTACACGATCGCTCTGTGGTTGTTGGTCCCGGCCTCTGGCTGGGCGACGACGTATGCGGTCGGGGCAGCGCGGCAGTACACGTCGCCGTGCAGGCTCGCCGCCGCCGTGCCGCTGGCGGCCGGCGATGTGATCGAGATCGATCCGGGCACGTACACCGATGCTTGCTCGCTCACGACGTCCGGGACCGCGCAGGCGCCGATCGTGATGCGCGGCACCGCCGGCGGCGCGCGCCCCGTGTTCGACGCGACCGGACTCGATCTCAGCGGCAGCGGATCCGTGCCACGCGCGATCTTTCAGTTCAACAATGCCAGCTATTGGCTCCTCGAGCACCTCGAGCTCGTGCATGCCACGAATGGCAGCAACAACGGCGCGGGATTTCGCCTGACCGCAGGCGCGCACGACGTCACGTTTCGCGACATGTCGATCCACGACAACCAGGACGGCGGGATGTCCGACGGTCCGTCCGTGCTGACGATCGAGACCAGCGAGATCTTTGCCAACGGAGCGAACGACGGCCAGAGTCACAACCTCTACCTCCAGGGCGATGTGGTGCGGCTCGTCGGCAACCACATCCACGACTCGCACGGCGGCCAGAACATCAAGCTCCGCACTCGCTATGTCGAGATCATCGGCAACTTCGTCGAGAACGCCGGCAACTACGAGCTCGATCTGATCCAAAGTACATACTCGGCGATGGCGAACGCCAACGCGGTGCTGATCGGTAACGTGTTCGTACGCGCCGTGAGCGCCGATAACAACTCGCAGACGATCTTGTTCGGCACCGACAATCCGGCCGACACCACGCCGAGCAGAAATGGCGCGCTGTACGCGATCAACAACACGTTCGTGATGCGCAACGCGTCCAACCGGTTGTTCCACGTGCTCACCAGCACGCCCGCGCCGGCGGCGACGCATATCTACCTCTACAACAACATCATCCACGCGACGGTTGCCGGCACGCAACTGACGGTCGACGCCACGACCTCCGGCTACGTCTCCGGCACGAACAACTTCATCACCGATGGGATCGCCGGGGTTCCGACCGCGGTGATATCGACGATCGCAGGCGCGACCCCCGGATTTGTCAGCGCAACGGATTGGCACCTGGCCGCGGGCTCGCCGGCGATCGATACGGGCGCGGCGACACCGACGTACGTCGACGGAACGGGCACGAACCAGAACGGCGTACCGACATTGCAACCGACGCCGCCGATCGGCGCGGAGCCGCGCTACGTCGTCAACGCCCAGATCGACCTCGGCGCTTTCGAGTACGGCAACGTGCCCCCGATCGGCGGTGACATCGTGGCCGATGATGGCGGCCGTGGCGGCGGCGGTGGCGGCAAGTCCGGTGGTTGCTGCAGCGCGGGCGGCCGCGATGCGACCGGGTTCCTGGTCCTCGTCGGTCTGGTCGCGGCGCAGCTCGTCCGTCCCCGGAAGCCGGCAACTAGATTGGCGCTCCCAAGTGCACCAGCGCGCTGTCGTTGATCGCTCGCGGTTTCGGAGATGCTAAGACGACGATATGGATCTCCCTCCGATCGTTCAAACGGGCGCCGGCGTGCTGCGGGCCCGGGCGGCTGAAGTCTCGCTCGATCGGCTCGCCACGCCAGAGCTCGAGGGTCTGATCGCGACGATGATCGATGTCATGCGCGCGGCGCCTGGCGTTGGGCTTGCGGCGCCGCAGATCGGGATCCCGCTTCGCGTCATCGTCCTCGAGGATCGCCCTGAGTTCCTCACGAGCTCGGCCGAAGCCGAGGTTCGCGAGAAGGAGCGCGTTGCTTTCGCGACGCGAGCGATCGTGAATCCAGTCCTTCGCACGATCGGGGACACGCACGCGATGTTCTTCGAAGGTTGTCTTTCGGTCGATGGATATGCGGCGCTCGTCGAGCGATACCGCGAGGTCGAGGTCACGGGGCTCGACGAGCACGGCGCTCCGGTTCACTGGCGCGTGGCCGGGTGGCCTGCGCGCATCCTGCAGCACGAGGTCGATCACCTCGACGGCACGCTGTACGTCGATCGCATGCTGACTCGCTCGTTCTCGCGGGTCGAGCACGTCAGGCAACGGTTCGCAGGTCTCTCGATCGCCGAGATTCGCGCTGAGCTCGGGGTCTGATTCGGTGTCAGCCGGCGACGTTCGGCGCAAGCCGGCCTAAGGTTTCGCCGGCTCGACGTCCGCATCGGCGTCTGGTGCGATCGCGCCCACGTGATCGGATGCTTTCACCTTGCGGCCGTCGGGCGCATGGAGCTCGCGACGCAGACGCCAGTCCTCGGGAGCGAGCACGTCACCGCCCTCTTGCGAACGCCGCTTGACGGTGCCGGACTCGCTCGACCTGGTGTTTTCGTTCGGCATGACCCGAACAGGAAGCAACGCGGATGCCAGCTCGCTTCGAAAAACTCGTGACGGCAACCGTAGGATGATCGCGACGCGGGCCACGTGCTCGCTTGCGTGGTTCTCTGTCAGCGTTGTGCCTGCGAGCGACTCGATCTGCGGACGTGCACTACGCTACCCTTCCGCGCATGAACACCTACGACCTGACCGTTCCGCAGCTCAAGAAGACGCTGAAGAATCTCGACAACTGGCTCGGCGCAGCGACCGCGTACGCCGAGAAAAAGCCCTTCCCGGTCGATCATCTCGCCCACGCGCGGCTTGCCCCGGATCAATTCGCACTGGTGCGTCAGGTCCAGAGCGCATGCGACAACGCCAAGTTCATCGCGGGCCGCCTCACCGGCAAGGAGTGGCCGGCGCATCCAGACACGGAGACCACATTCGAGCAGCTGCGTGCGCGGATCGCGTCCGTACAGGGCTTCCTCGACACGTTCAAGCCCGACGACTTCAAGGACTCGAGCGAGCGAAAGATCACGCTGCCGTGGACCGAGGGCAAGTGGATGTCCGGCGCGGACTACCTGATCCAGTTCGCGTTGCCGAACTTCTACTTCCACATCAACATGGCGTACGCGATCCTGCGCCACAACGGCGTCGAGCTCGGCAAGCGCGACTACATCGGCGGCATGCCACTGCACGCTCCCAGCTAACCCGGCGCGAGCAAGACCCCATCGCTCATGTCCCGTTCATACCGCGTTGGGCCGCGCCGGAATCGCGGTCACTATCGTGTACCTCGGCCCGCGCTGAAAAATCGCCGAACCACTCCATTGCATATGATAGAGCAGCCTCGTGAAAAAGCGGCTGCTACTGATAGCGATGCTCGCGGGGTGCGGCAACGCCGCGGTCGTCAACGACGCGCACATCATCGTCGATGGCTACAATTCGATCACCAGTGACTGCCGCGGGGACGTGTGCTCTCACAACGAGAACACCGACCTCACCGTGTTCGGCGGCGCGACGTACCTCGTGCATCGCACCGCCGAAAGCCAGGTGCTCGGGCCGAACAGCTCGTTGCGCGTGTACCGCTCCGACGATCACGGCGCGACGTGGAAGCTCCTCGCGATCATGCCCGCCATCAACGGCCGCGACCTTCGCGACCCGTGCTTCTATACGGTCAACGGCCAGCTCGCGATCAAGGCGCTGACACGCCTGCCCGTCACGTCGGATCGCGATTCGAACGTCGATACGATCGCCGTCGCCACGATCTCGCCGGATGCCGGTGCGACGTGGTCGCCGCTCGCGCCGATCGGCCCTAACACGTGGAGCTTCTGGCGGATCAAAGATCGCGATCAGCACTACAACGCGGCGTACGAGGACGGCGACAAGAGCGTGCGCTTGTTCTCGTCGATCGACGGCACGACCTGGACGATGGGGCCGCTGATCTACGATGTTGCCGCGGACACGCCGCTCGAGACCGAGCTCGTGTTCATGCCATCCGGCAAGCTGCTCGCGATCGTCCGCATGGATGGCACCAACGACGAGCTGCTCGGCAGCACCGGCCGTTTGCGGACCGCGCTGTGCTGGTCCGATCCGCCGTACGCAAGCTTTGCCTGCCCGCAGATCCTCGACGGCGTCCGCCTCGACGGACCGATCGCATTTTTCCACGACAGCCGGCTATTCGTCGTCGCCCGCAAGCACATCCTCGGTGTCGCCAACCGCAAGCGCACGGCACTCTACGAGCTGACCGGCGACTTCGATCACGGCGGCGAGCTAACGATCGTGGAGCACACCGAGCTGCCTTCGACCGGCGACACCTCGTACGCGGGCGTCGCGCCGATCGACAACGATCGCGTGCTCGTCACCTGGTATTCGAGCGTCCTCGCGCAAGATGGCCCGTGGGCGCGCGCTCTCCTCGGACCGACCGACATCTGGCAAGCGCAGCTCGATCTGTCCGCGCTGTAACGACGGCCTGACGAGCATCGCCGGCTGAAGGTCACACGCGAGCGCAGCAGAGATCGTGATCAAGCCACCGCCTAAGCCCTAAACCTGAAGGCCTGATAGAATTTTTGCGTGGCCGCGATCATCGTGTTCGGTGTGCTCGTCGCCGCGACGGTGTTTGTCCTCGTCTACTCGTTCGTTCACAAGCCGAAGCCAGGGGAGTACGCGTCTCATAACGACGCGATCGGATGGTCGCCGCCTCAGACCTTCGAACCTGCTTCGGAATGGGCGCCGAGACCGGAACCATCGAGCTCGTCGGCCGTCGCACCCGTACGCGCGGTGCCCGAACCCGGACGCGCGGTGCCATCACCATTGCAGCCCGCGCCGCGGCCGGAGAGAGTCCGTCATGACGTGCTGTCGGGTGATCGGATCGAGCACGAGCTCCTCGCGACGCTGCGCGAACGACCATCGGATGAGGCGACGCGCACGGTGTACGCCGACTGGCTCGAGCAAGGTGGTGCGCTCGCGAAAGCGAACTTCGTCCGAGGTCTCGACAGATTCGACGAGGACGTCCTCGTGCGCGACCAGACAGAGTTCTACTGGCGTGCGATCACGTGTCGCGATCGGATCCAATGCGCTACGGCAAAGTGCCCGAAGCGCTGGGATGCATTCGAGCCGGTTGCGGATGACGAGCTGACGCGCCTTTGCAAGACGTGCACGAAACCAGTGCGTTACTGCGTTGATCTCGATGAAGAGCGTGCGAGCGTTGCGCGCAGTGAACGCACGTTGCTCGATATCGCAGGCGCGCTGCCAGCGCGCGAGCGGTAACGCTCGGTCCTTCGAACGGCCTGTCACGCCGGTAGTGTTCGCGATCGTGCAGTATGCGAAGAGTGGGACACCACAGAACGCTCGTGATGTAACAGGATGATGGCGCGGCTACCCGCGTCGATCGCCGGATGAGAACCGCGCGGCGCGTGTTAACGTCGCACGATGCGTGGCTCGCAATGCCTCGGGCTTCTCGGAGCCGCGATCGTCGTGACCGCGTGCGCGAGTGCCGGCAGCCCTGATGCGCCCGGGCATGCCGATGCGTCGACGCGTGGCGATGCCCAAACCGATGGTGCGCGGTCGATCGATGCGGCGGTCCAACTATGCACGAGCAATGCGACGTGCCAGGCCGCGATGGACCTCGGTTCGATCAGCGGCGATACCGGCGGCGCGATGGTCACGGCAAGCGGGTATCAGGCGGCATGGTTTCGCGTCCGCGTCACCGAGGATGACAGCGGTGTCTTCGGTGTGAAGCTCAGTGTCACGACGCGGCTGACCTCACCGGCGAACAGCAACTACGACGTGTTCGTCTACGTCAACACGGGCAGCGACGTGATCGAATGCACCACGCCGTCTGGCACCGCCACGACAACCGGCACCACGGACGCGCTCGGGCTGTCATGGGGCGAGGGCACGGTGGCGAACGGCAACGACGACGGTCGCAGCGTCTCGATCGAGGTTCGGCCGATCTCCGGCATGTGTTCGGCGGCGCAACCTTGGCAACTCGTCGTCGTTGGCAACACCTGAGCGGTGGCCTTCGCGTGATCGCGTGAGATCCGGCGGAGTTACGCGCCGCGACGATGGCCGATGACTCGATGATGTAACCGAACCGATCCAGCCGCATGAGTACGATGCGGCGCATGAAGCGAATCACCCTACTAGGGCTGTTCTGCACTTGGGGCGCTTGTCACGCGCAGCACGCGGCCGACATCGTCGACGCGGACGGAGCCGATGTCGCCGCACCGGATACGACTGACGCTCCCCCGGTCGACGACGATGCGCCGTTTGCCGCGCAACGCGCCGGTTGTGCGTTCGCCGCCGGTACGCCGGCCAAAGATACGTTCGGACCAAGCCTGGCGTCGCAACCGATCCCGCTCGATGTGTTCGTGATCATGGTCCACGAGAATCGCTCGTTCGATCACTACTTGTCGCAGCTGCCCGCTTTCGGCCAGCCCGATGTTGCCGTCGCCGCGGATAACGCCTCGATCCCGGGCCCGAACAACACGACGGTCACGCGGTTTCATCAAACGAGCCTGTGTGCCGCCGACGCGGGGCACAGCTGGAACGCGATGCACCACGATTGGAATAACGGCCTGAACGACGGCTTCGCGATCACCAACGTCACGGCGGCAGATCCGACGGGCAAACATAGCGTCGGCTACTACGATGCGACCGACTTGCCGTTCTATTACGCCGCGGCAAACACGTTCGCGATCAACGATCACTATTTCTCGCCGACGCTCACCTCGACGGGGCCGAACCGACTCTATCTCTACGCCGCGACATCGAATGGCAGCATCACGAACAACGGATCGGCCGGTATCCCCGTCGCCAAGACGATCTTTGGCTTGATGCAGAACAGCGCCGTTACCTGGAAGGTCTACAGCACCAGCACGTACTCGTTCGAGGGCTCGATCTTCTCGTCGCTGCCGACGAGCTATCCGCAGAAGTTCGGCAGCATGACGGACTTCGCAGCTGACGCTGCAGCGGGCACGTTGCCCAACGTGGTGTTCCTCTATCCGGGTTCCGATGAACATCCGCCCGCCGACGTGCAGTCCGGTCAGCATGACTCGGCAACGCTGTATGCGAAGCTCGCGGCTTCGCCGCAATGGGGACGGCTCGCCGTGTTCTATACGTATGATGAAGCCGGCGGATTCTACGATCACATGCCGCCGCCGAAGGCGTGCGCACCAGATACCGTACCGCCCGCGCTTGCCGCCGGCGATCGGCCCGGTGACTTCGCGCAATACGGCTTTCGTGTACCGCTGATCGTCGCCAGCGCGTGGGCGAAACCGCATTACGTGTCGCACGTGGTCAATGACCACACGTCGATCTTGCGGCTGCTCGAGTTGCGCTTCAGCTTGCCGGCGCTGACGGCGCGCGACGCCAATGCCAACGGATTACTCGACCTGTTCGACTTCACGCACGCGAGCTTTCCGACAGCGCCACCGTTGCCGGCTGCGCCCGTCGAGCTGGCACGCAAGTGCTAGTCCGCTCGAGTCCCGATCGCAGCCAAGTGGTCGGAATCAGCGTGGCTTGATCTATTTGCAGACGCTACACGAGATCTGACCTACGACGTCACGCATGAATAAGCTGATTTCAACTGCGACTCTTGCATCGATCCTGTTCGCCGCCTCGTCCGCCTATGCGTCGATGACGCTTCGCTACTACAACGAGGACTCGAAGGACTACACGTGGAAGGCGACGTGCTCGGGCAGCGAGTACAGCGTCACGTTCGACCACAGCAAGACGTCATCGGTCAGCATCCAGGGCTCGACCCCATGCATCCTGCACACGGGCAACGGTGACGTCACGTTTAGAGGCGACGCGAAGATCCACATCAAAGACGGCAAGGTCTCGGTCGAGTAGCTCGCCTCAGGGAAAAACAAGATCAGCGGATCACGGCAAGTCGTATCCGGTTTCACCACTCACGCGACCGCTCGAGCCACGTTTCCCGCTAGAGTCCGCGACATGACAGCGACGAGCACCAGCACGGTAACTGACCAGCCGCGAACGATGCGAGCGATCGGCGCTCCTCGTATAGGAGCTCTCGACAAGCTCGGGCCCGTGGAGGTGCAACCACCCTCGCTCACCGCGGGCCACGTACAGGTTCGCGTCGTCGCCTCTGCGGTGAATCCCGCTGATCTGAAGATCCATCGCGGCGAGTTTGCAGGCCGAGTGCTCCACGCGCGCACGACCCCGCTCGTCACCGGCTTCGACTTCTCGGGGGTGGTCGAAGCGTGCGGGGATGGTGTCGTCGATTTCGCCGCCGGCGATTCAGTGTTCGGATTTCTGCCCTATTCGTCGAGCAACCGCCAGGGTGCGTTCGCGGAGCGCGTCGTGGTCGATCCCGCGATGATCGCCCGCAAGCCGCAGTCGATCACACACGAGGTCGCGGGCGCCGTGGCGACGCCGGGTTGCACCGCGCTTCAGGCGCTGCGCGACAAAGGCCGGCTGCGCGAGGGCGGTCGCGTCATGATCCTCGGTGCAGCCGGAGGTGTCGGCAGCGTCGCGGTGGGCGTCGCACGTTCGCTCGGCGCGAAGGTCACGGCGGTGTGCAGCACGTATGCGGTCGATTTCGTACGCGAGCTCGGCGCCGACGAGGTCATCGATCGCAAACAGCAGGATCCGCTCGCGGCGAAAGGACCGTTCGAGGTGGTGTTCGACACGGCCGCCGCATACAGCTATGCGAGCACGCGCCACATGTTGACGAGCGATGGTGCCTACGTCACCACGTTGCCGTCAGCCGCGTGGTTTGGCGGCAAGATCCTAGCGGCCGCGTCGAAGCGGCGTTGTCACATGATCATCGTCGCGTCGCGGCGTGCCGATCTCGAGTTGCTCGCGACGTGGATGGCCGGCGGGATGCGCGTACCGATCGACTCGCGATTTCCCGTGCGCGAGCTCGGCAAAGCGCTCGAGCGTCAAGGTCGTGGCGAAGTGCGCGGTCGGGTCGCGATCGACGTCGAGAACGGGTTCTAACGCTCGTTAACCGGCAGCGACGTTCGGTGGTGCGACGAGCCGATGTCTCTGGAGCTCGCTCGCGACAACCTTCGTGACGTTGTCGATCAGCTTCCGCGTGTTGCCGGGATCCACGGTCTTGCTCACCGCGGACCAGACGAGTTGGTTGTCGGCCACGGAATAGACGTTCGTCTGCATGCGAACGATCGTCTCCGTGTAGGCGTAGCCGGGATCGTACACACCCGGCCATGCTCCTCCCCATCCCCAGTACCCATCGAACGTCGGCGGAACAACTTCGAGCTTCTGCCGTTTGTCGATCGATCGCATCGTGATGACACCATCGACGCCGGCCGCGAGCAGCTTGTCGCGCGACTGTTGGAAGTTGCGGACATCCAGGTCGCTCAGGATCGTGTAGGCGGGGATCGCTTGAACGCCCCGCTTCATGAGCTCTTGCGCCATCTTGTCCTCGACACCGCGGCGCAGCGCTCCGTCCGGCGCGGCAAATAACGTGGCGACTCGATGAAACTGGACAAATCGCGCGTTGGGCGCGGTCCAGGCTTGCTCGATGTGAGTGTTAGGTCCGCCGCAGGCAACAAAGGCATGCAGCGAGACAACCGCAATGACGAGCCCGAGGCGCGTCATCTTGCTACGGGCATGATCTAGGTAAGACACGATGACTCCTGTGGCGTGCTGAGAAAACTGCTCGAGGATCGATCGAGCAGGGCTCGTGCCACGACGGGGACCATGCTCCGGCGAGCCTGCGCGGCGCGCCATGCTGGAGACTGCCGCGAGAACGCACGGTCGTCTTGATGACGCACGATGCGAATGGATCGGTCGTGAGGCCGACAGCCCCAACGAAACACGCTCTGGATCAGGCAATCTTGCACAACGAGCCGGGTCCGGAACGGGCGAGAGATCTAGCGACCTCGAAAAGGAGTACGTTGGTGCGAATGCGCCAGGGCGTGTTGCTCGTCGTCGCGCTCGCGGGTTGCGGGCGGATCGGCTTTACTTCGGCAGGATCCGGCAGCGACGGCGACGGCAGTGTGGCGGTCGGCGACGCGGCCCCGCGCGATGGAACCGGCGACGGTGCAGCGCTACAGGCCAACCGCGTGTTCGTAACGTCGACGAGGCAGACGCCGGCGCTGGGCGGCCTCGCGGGCGCCGATGCGATGTGCCAGGCACGCGCAACTGCGGCGGGACTGCCGGGTACCTACGTCGCGCTGCTCTCGACGACGGCGACGAACGCCAAGGATCGACTCGCGCTCGCGCGGGGGTGGGTGCGCAGCGACGGGTTGCCATTCGCCGATTCACCGGCCTCGCTGTTCGCTGGCCAGGTCTTCTATCCGATCAGACTCGACGAGAATGGCACAGATATCGGCGGTTTCGAATCGTCGATGACCTACGCGTTCACGGCGACGAGTGAGGGAGGCGTCTACACCGGCGGCGGCGATTGCGGTGGTTTCACCTCGACGGCGATGAATACGACGGGTGGCATCACGTTCGCGGGGACCTCGGCGTGGACCTCGACCGTCACGATGATCTGCAACCAGTCGCTGCGCCTGCTGTGTTTCGGTGTCGATCGCAGCGTGCCTGTGATCGCGCCGATCGTGCAAGGCCGGATCGCGTTTCTGTCGACCGTGTGGATGACCGGCAGTGGCATCGTCGGCGCCGACGCGCGCTGCACCACGGATGCGACGGCCGCCGGGCTTCCGGGCACGTATCACGCTCTGCTCGCCACTTCGACCGCATCTGCTACGAGTCGCTTCGTCACCACGGGCGCGCGCTGGGTCCGCCCCGACGGCGTCGTGGTCGTCGATCCCGCTTCGACGCTCGCGACGGGCGCTGCGGCGCTGGCATCGATCAACGTCACGGCGGCGGGCTCGTACGTCGCGCAGTTCCTCGTCGACACCGGCGCCAGCGCGACGAACGTGGCCGGCACGAACGCGTCGACGTGCAGCGACTGGACTTCGGTCGCAACGAACCAGTTCCCGAGCGCAGGCATCGGCTACGAGAGCGGCGCGCCGGCGTTTTTCTATACGACGAATCGCTGCTCCGATCCCGCGGCGCGCGTGTATTGCTTCCAGGACTGATCACGCTGCACGACGAACCAGGACTGAGCGTGCGGTCGATCTCTTTATCGCTTCGCAAATTGCTGTTCGAGCGCTTCGAGCATCCACTTCCAGCCCGCTTCGTGGCCGCGGCCCATCTCGTCGTCCGGTACGCCTGTGTGGCGCAGCTTGACCTCGGTCTTTCCGTCGCGCGGCTCGAGAGTGACCGCGACGACAGACTCGTGACCACGCGTCGCCTCCGAGACCCAGGTGTGCTCGATGCGTCGCGGCCGCTCGATCACCGTGAACCGGCCGTAGTGCGCCCAGCTCCGGCCCTCGTGGGCGACCGAGTGATAAAACAGTCCGTCGACCTTGGGGTCGAGAATGACGCGCTCCGTGCCGAACCACGGACCTCCGGGATTCTTGGCATCGAGCCAGACATCGAAGACCGCTTCGGGCGACGCGGGAATCAAGCGGGACACGGACACATCGATCATCTTCATGGGGTTTTCTCCTTCTGGGTCGCAAAGAACGTCTCGAGGCGGTCGAGGCGTTCGTTCCAGTACCGCTCGAAACGCGATGTCCACGTGATCAGCTCGCGAAGCGGTCCGGGCTGAAGCTCGAGCGTGTGCTCGCGCCCGTTCTTCGTGCGCCGAACGAGGTGCGCGCGTTCGAGCACCTTGATGTGCTTCGAGACCGCATTGAGCGACATGTCGAACGGTGCCGCGACGTCTGTCACGCGCGCCGGGCCGCGCCTGAGCCGATCGAGGATCGCTCGCCGGGTCGGATCGACGATGGCCGTCAGCACGGTATCGAGAGCTTGCACTGGCATTTAGTCAACCATTAGGTTGAATATGGCTCGAGGCAGGGTCGAGCGCAACTACAAACGTGATGTGTGCGGCGCCGGCACGTGAACGCGCGATCGCGCGAACGCTGCTACGCTGATGATAAGTGCGCGTGTGGCACCTCTCGAGCTGACGGAGGCACCGATCTCTGGATGGCGGCGGATCCGAGCTCGGGCCCGGTCAAGATCGTTCTTCAGCGCGGCGATATGTAAGCGCTCGCGCGTCGGATGTGGCGGCAACTGCTGCGGACCGGATCTCGTTGATGCACGATGCGATGGCGTGAACCGCGAGTCCTCTGATCTGTCGCGACCCGCCGCGCACGCGTCGCTGCAGGTCATCGTGATGCTGTGGGGGTGCACGGCGCTCCTCGGGCGCCAGATCTCGATCCAGGCCCTGCCGCTCGTGTGGTACCGGCTGCTTTTCGTGGTCGCGGTGCTCGCGCTGCTGCTTCCAGTCCGCGGTGTGCCGATGCGCATCCCGCTGCGCGCGGCGCGGGTCTATGCAGGCGTCGGAGCGATCATCGGCCTGCACTGGCTGTGCTTCTACGCGGCTGTCAAAGAGGCAGGGATCGCGACCGCCGTGCTGTCACTCTCGACCATCGCGTTCTTCACGGCGGTGTTCGAACCGATCGTGTTTCGTCGTCGCGTCGCCGCGAGCGAGATCGTGATCGGAGCGATCGTCGTGGTGGCCGCCGCGTTGCTGATCCAGTACGAGCTGCATGCCGATGTCGTGGGCCTCGCACTCGGCCTCGGCGCCGCGCTGCTCGGGGCAATCTTCGGTGTGCTCAACGGCAAGCTCGCCAGGAGCGAGCCGCCCGAACGCTTGATGTTCTACGAGCTGACAGCGGCCGCGTTGGTCGTTACGATCTGCTTCGCGGTCGCGCCGTCTCAGTTTGTAGCGCCCTGGGACTTGTCGACAGCCGACGCGGGCTGGCTCGTCGTCCTGGCCGTGATGTGCACCGTGATCCCGCAGGTATGGATCATCCACGTGCTGCGTACGCTGTCGCCGTTCACCGTCGCGGTGAGCGTCAACCTCGAGCCGGTGTACGCGTTGATCCTCAGCGCCGCGATCTTCCCAGCGGAGCGCGCGCTGAGCCTGCGGTTCTATCTCGGCGCGGGCCTATTGTTCGCGCTCGTGATCGTAAACGGTGTCCGCAAGACCCGGAGCCGAGGTGCGGTCATCCAGCCGGTGCGTACTTCGCAAGAATCTCGTGAATCGTGAGTGACTGCCAGAGCTCGATGATCTTCGAGAGATTCATCATCTGTCGCTCGATCTCTTTGTCCTCGACTCCTACGAGCGGCACCGCGCGTGTCTGCCAGCTCCGCCAGTAACCGAGCTGCGCCTGCCGCACACGCTCGGCCTCGTTGATCAATCGCGCGGCCGGCTCACGATGTTTGAGCGCCGCGGTGAGCCTTGCCTCCGCCTTCTCGACCACAACCGCGCGTCCTGCAGGAGGACGCCGTGGTGCATGGAGTGCGTTCCATTCGTCATTCTTGTGGACTAGATCGGAAATTGTCTCGACCTTGGATCTGCGCACGACGATTCCAGCCTATCAGGCTCGGAGAACCTCATGGGCCGTCCCGCCTGTTTCCGCGAGGTGTGTCGGACGCCGACACGTGATCGCGCGCCTAGAACGGTATTGACTCCTAACCAGAGATTCCGAACGGCCGTCCGTCTAGCGGACATCGATCGGTCGCTTCGACGAGAAGCCACCCAAGGGCCTGGCGTATCGAGCTCTCGAGACAGACGGTGTTAGGGTGGGCGCATGCCACCTGCTACTGACTGGACAGAACAGATCGCCGCTGATGAAGCCGAGCGCTTTGCACGGCACGCGGAAGTGCTCGCGGCGCTGCAGAAGAAGCGCGGCAAGGTGACGGTGCACCGCGCGCTGCACGCCAAGGCGAATCTCGGCGTCGAGGCCCGGTTCGAGGTGTTGCCGGATCTGCCGGCCGATGCACGCGTCGGGATGTTCGCCGAGCCGAAGAGCTACTCGGCCTTCGTGCGGTTCTCCAATGGCGCGGGCCGGCAGCAGTCGGATGCCAAACCGGATGTTCGAGGCATCGCGGTGAAGGTGCTCGGGGTTGGTGGCAAGAAGGTGATTCCGGGGATGGAGGACGCGAAGACGCAAGACTTCCTCGCGATTCGCACGGCCTCCGTACCGATGCGCGACGCCGACGAGTTCATCACGCTCGTGCGCGCCGCAGATACGCCCGCGCTGTTACCGTTCAAGCTGATTCGCGCGCTCGGTGTTCGCCGGGCGTTGCAGATCATCAAGAGCGTCGTTGCCGGCTTCAAGGTCCCGATGACGTCGCTCGCGTCGACGACGTATTACAGCGCGCTCCCGATGAAGTACGGACCGTACGCGGCGAAGTTCGCGCTATTTCCGAACGACGCGGCAACTCCGTTGACCGGCCGCGATCCGACCTCGATCGGCGACGAGCTCGTTGCACGCCTGCGAGAGCGTGCCGTGAATTACGAGTTCCGGGTCCAGTTTTTTGTGGATGCGACGCAAACACCGATTGAAGATCCAACGGTCGAATGGAAGACCGACTACATCACGGTCGCGCGCTTGACGTTGCCCGTGCAGGATCCGACATCTCCGCGCGGCAAGCAGATCGCGGAGTACGTCGAGTCACTGGCGTTCGATCCATGGCACGCGGGTGAAGAGCTGCGTCCGCTCGGCAACATGATGCGAGCGCGCAATCATGCATATCGGGCGAGCACGAAGGCGCGCGGCGCGGCTGCCGAGCCCGTCGAGGCGCCGCGGTTCGAGTGAGCTAGCTGTTCGCTGCGATGTGCGCGAGGATCGCGGCGTTGACGCGCGGGCTATGCGTGATCGGCCCCATGTGACCGGCGTCTGGAAACCACCGCAGCTCGGCGGAGGGCAGTGCAGCCGCCAGCTTCTCGAGCACACGCTTCTCCGGAAACGGCGATCGCTCGCCACCGAGTAGCAGCGTCGGTGCTGCGATCGTCGCGTACGTTGCGCGATCCGTCGGATCCTCCATCAGCGTGATGACCTCTTGAAACAGCTTCCAGCCGACGGCGCGAAAGCTCGCCTGAGTCTCGGCGGGAAGCGCAGCCCAGGCGTTCGGACCATTCCACCAGTTGACGAATTGTGCGAGCCACGCCTCGCCATCCCCGAAGTCCCTCGAGACTACATCGAGCGCCTCGCGAGCCTCGTGATCCGCCGGCTCGTCGAGCACGCCGAACGCTACCGGCTCGTAGAGCGCGAGCGAACGGATCGCCGCCGGCCGGGCGAGCGCGAGATGCAGCGCGATCAACCCACCATAGGAATGGCCGACGAGGTGCGCCGGCTCGTCGAGGAGCGACTCGAGCGCGGCGACATCTTGCCGGAAGTGAAACGGCTTGCCGGTAGGCCAGGCCCGGGCCGCTCCGTAGCCGATCAGATCGGGCGCGATGACCTCGTGCGTGGGCGCGAGCCCTTCCGCCAGCCTTCGCCATTGCCGCGACGAGAATCCGCCGCTGTGGATCAGGATGGCTCGAGGTCGCGTTGACATGGAAGAGCTCGACTCGCTCACGTTACCGAACCAACAAGAGCACGCGCGAGAGATCTATGCACTATCGTCGCACGAGCACCGAACGGCTACACTGCCGCGCATGACGTCCATCTATCAAGTCCCCGTCAATCGCGCGGACGGCACGCCTACCACGCTCGCTGAGTTCCGCGGCAAGGTCATGTTGATCGTCAACGTGGCTTCGGCGTGCGGGCTGACGCCGCAGTACACCGCGCTCGAGCAGATCTTCGAGAAATATCGCGAGCGCGGCTTCACCGTCGTCGCGTTCCCGTGCAACGACTTCGGCGCGCAGGAGCCCGGCACGGCCGCGGAGATCGAAGAGTTCTGCACGACCAAGTTCGGCGTGAAGTTCCCGCTGCTCGAGAAGATCACCGTCGCGCACGATCAGCGCCATCCGCTGTATCGCGAGCTGATCGCGGCGCAACCCGCGGCGACGTCGCAACCCGGCGCCAACTTTCGCCAGAAGCTCGAGGGTTACGGCATCAAGATCGAGCGCGACAGCGACATCATGTGGAACTTCGAGAAATTCCTCGTCGACCGAGAGGGTGAGGTCGTCGCACGGTTCTCTCCCGAGGTGCCGCCGGACGACGCCATGATCACGAGCGCGATCGAGTCGCGTCTGTAGGCGAGCGCGTCCGCCCGATCGGGCGCCCGCTCGACAGTCGCATCCGGACACCAGCGCGCGTCGAGTCGGGAGCGCTGAGTCAGTGACGACTCCGGTTGTCGGTCCTGCAGCCGCGGGCACAGTCGAGGATGGACGCAGTCATTTGGGACCGATTCCAGTTCGGTTTTACGATCACGTACCACTACCTGTTCCCGCAGCTCACGATGGGGCTGGCGTTCCTGATCCTGGTCTCCAAGATCATCGCGTACAGGCGCAAGGATCCGGCCTGGGATGATCTGGCCCGGTTCTGGGCGCGGATCTTCGCCATTAACTTCGCCGTCGGTGTCGTCACCGGGATTCCGATGGAGTTCCAGTTCGGCACGAACTGGGCGCGGTTCTCGAAGTACGCCGGCGGTGTCATCGGCATGACGCTGGCGATGGAAGGGATGTTCGCGTTCTTCGCGGAGTCGGCGTTCCTCGGACTGTTTCTGTTCGGCGAGAAGAAGCTCGGGCCGCGTGGCCACCTGTTCGCCGCGGCCATGCTGTTCCTCGGCTCGTGGCTGTCCGGCTACTTCATCATCACGACCAACGCCTTCATGCAGTACCCGCAGGGTTATGCGATCGGGGCTGACGGCAGCCTCCACTTGGCCGATGTCTGGGCGTTCATGTTCAACCGCTGGGTGTTCTGGGAGTACGCGCACAACATGTGCGCTGCCGTGATCACCGGCTCGTTCGTGATCGCCGCCGTGGGCGCGTTCTGGTCGCTGATGGGCAAGCACGAGGCGACGGCGCGACGCAGCCTCAAGCTCGGTGTGATCGCCGGCTTGATCGCATCGCTCATGCAGCTGTTCCCGACCGGAGACAGTAGCGGCAAGTTGGTCGCCGCTTACCAGCCGGTGGCGCTCGCCGCGATGGAGGCCAAGTTCGACACCTCCGCGGCGGCCGATCTGGCGATCATCGGCCAGCCAAACGTCGACAAGATGCAGCTCGAGAATCCGATCCTCGTCCCGCGCGTGCTGAGCTATCTCGCGTACGGCTCGTTCGGTGCAACGGTGAAAGGCCTGAACGACTTTCCTCGTGACCAGTGGCCCGACAACGTCGAGCTCCTCTACTACGCGTATCACATCATGGTCGGGCTCGGGACGCTGCTCATGCTCGTCATGGTGATCGCTGCCTACGCGCTGTGGCGCGGAAAGCTGTACCGCTCGCGGCCGGTGCGCTGGATGCTGATGCTGGCGTTTCCGTTCCCGTATATCGCGACGACGTCCGGCTGGCTCACCGCCGAGCTCGGCCGACAGCCGTGGGTCGTGTACGGCCTGCAGCGGACGGCGGTCGGCACTTCGCCGCAGGTCTCGGCAGGCGACGTGACGTTCTCGACGCTCGGATATCTCGGGCTGTACCTGGTCCTCGGAATCTTGTTTCTCTACCTCGTCGGCCGCGAGATCGCGCGCGGGCCCGCGGTCACGCAGCCGGTGGAACCGCCGTCGGCTCCGACCGAGGAGGCCTGATCATGGCAACCGCGTGGTTCTTGCTGCTCGGCTTCATGTTGCTGATGTACGTCCTGCTCGACGGGTTCGATCTAGGCGCAGGCATCGTGCACCTGTTCGTGGCACGCAGCGACGAGGAGCGAGCTCTCGTCCTCAGGGCGATCGGTCCTGTGTGGGACGCGAACGAGGTGTGGTTGATCGCATCCGGTGGCTTGCTCGTGTTCGCGTTCCCGCGCGTGTACGCGGCCGCGTTCAGCGGGTTCTACCTGCCGCTCATGATGGTGCTGTGGCTGCTCGTGCTGCGCGGCATCTCGATCGGGATGCGATCGCACCAGGCGAACCCGCTGTGGCGGCAGTTCTTCGATGCCGTGTTCGCGTTGGCGTCGGCGCTCCTCGCGTTCGTGCTCGGGGCGGCGCTCGGCAACGTGGTGCGCGGGGTGCCGCTCGATGCGAGTGGCTTCTTCTCCGGTCCGCTGTTCAGGAGCTTCAGCCCGTTCGGCGACCTCGGCGTGCTCGACTGGTACACGGTCTCGGTCGGGCTGTTCGCGCTCGCCGCGCTCGCAGGGCACGGAGCGATGTACCTGCGCTGGAAGACCCCCGGGGAGGTGAATGCGCGGTCGACCCGGATCGCACGCAGGGCGTGGATCGTGGTCGTGATGCTGTCGATCGTGGTCACGATCGAGACGGCGTTCGTTCGTTCGGAGTTGTTCTCGAACTTCGCATCGCGACCGGGGCTATGGATCCTGCCGGTCATCGCGATCGTCGCGCTCGTCATCGTGTTCCTCTCGCTTGCACGCGGCTGGGAACGCGCCGGCTTTCTCGCATCGGCCCTGATGATCGCGTCGTTCCTCGGCCTGACCGCGGGTGCGCTGTATCCGCTGGTTCTCCCATCGACGATCGACCCGCGGTTCAGCCTCGACGTGGCGAACGGCGCGAACGATGACTACAGTCTCGCGATCGGGCTGGCCTGGTGGATCCCGGCGATCGCGCTCGCGATCGGCTACTTCACGTACCTGTTCCGCTCGTTCCGCGGCAAGGTTGCACAGGGCGGCTACGACGGTCTCTCGCACTAGACGTCATCGACCCTTGAACACGGGAGGACGCCGCGAAGCAAACGCCGCCGCGGCCTCGCCGAGATCCTCGGACGGCAGGAAGGCGGCGTTCCACGTCGCCACGCGCTCGAGACCGTCGGCGACGACACCGCGAGTGGCCTGATCGAGGACCCGCTTGACTCCGCGCACGACGAGCGGCGGGTTCTCCGCGATCTCCGTGGCCAACGTGCGTGCGGCTTCGTCGAGCGCCGCTCGATCCGGGAGGACCTGACTGACGAGGCCGAGCGACAGCGCGCGCGTCGCATCGATATCTCTTCCGGTCAACGCGAGCTCGCGAGTCGCCGCATCGCCGATCACGAGCGGCAAGCGCTGGAGGCTGCCGATATCTGCAACCATGCCGACCTTGATCTCGCGCACCGAGAAGCGCGCGTCGGCCGTGCAGATCCGGAGATCGCAGGCGGTCACGAGATCGAGACCGCCACCGATGCACCAGTGATGGATCGCGGCGATCACGGGCACCGGGCAATCGGCGACGGCGGTGATCGTGGCCTGAAGCTCGCGGATCAACTGCCAGAGCGCCGTTCGGCCGGCTGCGAGCCCGCTGCCCGATAGCGAGGGTCCCCAGGCCGCGAAGGCCGCGGGCAGGTCGAGTCCGTAGCTGAACGTCTTGGTGTCCGCGCGGAGGATCACCGCACGAAGCTCGGCCCGCTTCGCGAGGGCACCGAACACCTCGCCGAGCTCGGTGAAGAACGCCGGTGCCATCGCCGGCGTGAGGATCGAGACGGTCGTGATGGCGCCGTCGTGGTCGACGCGAAGCTGACTTGTCATCGCGTAACGGTGCCCTCGATCGCGCGCCATGACCAGGTTCGCATGCGGAATGCGCTCGATCGGAGGCGCGATCCCAGATCAGTTCTTTGCGCCTATCCCGGAGCCGTCCTCTGCTACCCAACGGCCGTGCGGCGAGGCATGGTGGAGGGGTGAGCCTGCCGTTATCTGTCCTCGACCTTTCGCCGGTAGGTGTGGGAATCACGCCGAGTCAGGCGGTCCGCGATTCGGTCGAGATCGCGAAGCTCGCGGATCACCTCGGATACGAGCGGTACTGGGTCGCCGAACATCACAACATGCCAAGCATCGCGACGTCGGCGCCCGAGGTGCTGATCGCGCACATCGCAGCTTCGACGCAGCGGATCCGCGTGGGAGCCGGCGGCATCATGGTCCCGAATCATGCACCGCTGCACGTGGTCGAGACGTTTCGCACGCTCGAAGCGCTCCACCCGGGTCGGATCGATCTCGGGCTCGGGCGCGCACCGGGAACCGATCGGATCACTGCGACAGCGCTGCGTCGAGCGGATGTCGACGTCAACAGCCTCCTCGCCGAGCTCCTCGCGTTCGAGAACGGCGGCTTTCCTCCATCGCATCCCTTCGCGACGATCACGGCGATGCCGTCCGACGTACGCTTGTCTTCGATCTGGATGCTCGGCTCGACGCTCGCCGGCGCATCGATCGCCGCGCAGCTCGGAATCCGTTACGCGTTCGCCGGCCACTTCGCGATGCGCGACGCGAAAGCCGCGCTCGCTCACTACCGTGACAACTTCGAGCCATCGGAGACTCTTCGCGAGCCCTACGCGATGCTCGCGGTGACTTGCGTCTGTGGCGGCGATGACACCGAGGCGCAGCGTCTCGCCGCGCCGCTTCGAGTCGCCGTCGTTAACACGCGGACCGGAAAGCGATCGCCGATCGTCTCGGTCGAAGAAGCACTCGCACGGACGTTCACCGAAGACGAACAAGCGATCGCCGACGACTTCTTGCTCGGCGCCGTGATCGGCGGGCCGGACAAGGTCGCCCAAGGCCTGCGCGCGCTCGCGACCGAGATGGGCGCCGACGAGCTGATGCTCTCGACGCTCGTTCCCGATCTCGGCGCACGCCGCGCGGCCCTCGAGTGGATCGCGGAGCGCATGCTCCGGTGACGATACCGGCAGCCAGCGATCCGGTGCTTCTCGCGAACCGTGTCGGGAGCCTCACCGAAAAAACGTAGGGTACCGAGGAGCCCATCCTGTAGTTGACAGCTGCCGCCGTTGTTGATGTCGTGAACAACGTGGCGGACAAGTTCGGGTCCTACGTGATTCACGAGGAGCTGGGTGCCGGCGGCCTGGCGACGGTGCACCTCGCGGACTCGCCCGCGATCAAGAGTAAGGTCGCCCTCAAGCGGCTCTACCCGCACATTGCAAATGTGACCGAGCTCGTCGCTTCGTTCATCGACGAGGCGCGGCTCGCCCGATACCTGCGCCATCCGAACATCGCGCGGGTCTACGAGTTCGGCAGGATTCGCGGCAGTTACTTCATCGCGTTCGAGTTCGTGCCGGGTCCGACGGTGCAGCAGCTACAAAGGCAGTGCGCCGAGCACGTCGGCGCGATCCCGATTCCGGTCGTGCTCGAGATCGCCTGCCAGTTGTGCGAAGCGCTCGATCACGCACACAACCTGCGCGACGAGACCGGCCAGCCACTCGGCATCGTCCATCGCGACGTGTCGCCGTCGAACCTGATCGTCTCGAACACGGGACTGGTCAAGCTGATCGATTTTGGCCTCGCCAAGACGAAGCAGTCGTCGGTGCAAAGCCAGGCCGGCGTTATCAAGGGCAAGCTCAGTTACGTCGCGCCGGAGTACCTGCGCGGCAAGCTCGATGCGCGTTGCGATCTGTGGGCGGTCGGTGTGGTCCTCCACGAGCTGCTCACCGGTCGCAGGCTGTTCGATGCCCCGGATGATTTCATCACGCTGGAGCGCGTGCGGCTGATGGCGATTCCGCCGCCATCTCGAATCAACCCCGATGTGCCGAGTGAGCTCGACGCCATCGTGCTCACTGCACTCGACCGCGATCCCGCGCACCGGTGGCAGACTGCCGCCGAGATGCGCACCGCGCTCGTGACGCTCGCGAAGACGCGAAGTTTGACCAAGCCGCAATTCGTGGCCTGGACCGAGTGGGCGTTCTCTCAGAAGCAGCGCCTGCGCGAAGACAGTGGGCTGTCGGCGCTGCACGAGATTATCGACAGTGGGCAGATCGAGGAGATTCGCGAGCTGCCGGCGAGCTCGGAAGCGATGGTGGAACGCCGGCGCGAGTCTGTCGCGATGATGCCTCCGGTCGGCGCTGCGATGTTGCATCGACGCGCGGGCAACAAGAGCCTGTGGATGGTGCTGGTGGCGATCGTGGTCGCCGGCATCATCGCCGCCGCGAGATACGGCACGTTCTAGAGCGGCTACTTGCGGCCCACGTGGGCCAGCGTATGACGGCCGTCTGCGAACTCGACCTCGATCCGTTGCAGCGCAGACGAAATCACGGAGCCGCGACCGAACTTCGGATGCTCGACGACGTCGCCGACGGCGAACGTCTGACTTGCTCCGTACACGCGCACCGGCTGCTCGACGGGACGCCATGCGAGACGAGCAAGTTCCGTCAAGCTGTCGAGCAACGAGTGCGCGACCGCCGCGGGCGTCTTGGGGACTCGCGCCTCGTTGACGCGCCGGATCGCGACGTCACGCGGCGTCATGCGAAGCGTGATCGGCCGATCGATCCGCGCGGCGGCATCGGCGTCGGCGCGCGCCAACACCTGTTGGGCGGCATCGATCGCCGCGCGCGCGACTTGCTCGACGACTTCGTGTCTCACGGTCGTCAGGACCTTCTGGATCGCCTGGTCTGCCTCGAGCGGAACCTTTGGTTGGCGGACGATGCGCATCGCACGCTCGTCGAGCTGTGCCGCGATCTTTCCGAACGCGGCGGCATGACGCGGATCGATCAGCTCGCGAGCCTTCGCGATGATGGTCTCGCGGATCTGCGGCACCGCGAGCCCGATGTCCACAACGCCGGCCAACGCCGCAGCCACCGCGACTCGGACCTCGTCGGCAAAGGTCACGGTTCGATCCGGTTCGTCGAACAGCGTCAGCGACAGCGTCGCGACGAGACTGTCCGACAGTTGCTGCAGCCTCGTGTTTCGCGGCCCGCCTTCGTCGAACTTGAGCTTGTCATCGAGCATTCCGGCGAGAGTCGAACGCAAGTTCGGATCTTCGGGCAGGTCAGAGATATCGAGCGGCGCGAACGCTTGCTCGAGCTCGGCGAGCACGCCATCGAGACCCGATCGCATGCAGATCTCGTAGAAGCCGCCGAGCAGGTCGCGCGCGAGGGTCTCACCGCCGCATCCGGACTTCCGGCTGTCGAGTATGCGAGACGCGAGGTCGTGTAGCAGGACAAGTCGGTGACGAGGGAATGCAATGGCGGACAACGGGCACAGTTAACCACAGGTTCCGGCAGGGAACGCGTGCGATACGACTGCGCAGAGCCCGGTGATCGCGATCGCGTTTCCAGTACGCAAAGTGAGAGGAATCGTGAGCTGCGGCATCCGAGGGTGAAGCTACGTCGGCTTCCAACCCGCAGCCGCGGCTTCTGCCAGAGAAGCCTCCGGCGCGGTGCTCGCAACCGAAGGACGCGCGGCGAAGCGGGCGACACGCCCCGAGATCCGTCGGCGGCGGTCGAGTTGCTCCGCGATCTTGTAGTGCGCGGCGTGCTGCCACATGCAGACGAGCGCGATGTCGCCGTAACTGAAACCCGGGGCCTCGGGGTCGGTGTGATCGTCGAGCCAGGCAAGCCCGGCCTCGATCGCGATCGCGAGCTTGGCGAAGTACGCGCTGCCCGCGAGGTCCGTCAGCCCGCCGCGCTTCGCGAGGATCAGCGTCACTTCGTTGTCCATGATCCCGTTGACCACGGCGAGACGATTGAGATCCTCGACGCGCTCGCTGCGGACTCCGAACCGGTCGCTCGGATCGTACTTGCCGACCAGGTAGCGAGCGATGTGATCGGACTCGATCACGGTGTCACCGCCGTGCACGAGCGTCGGGACTCGCAGCAACGGATTTTCGCCGTATCCCGTGGCCGATGTCGCGAGCACGCTGGTCGCCCGCACGAATTCGAAGTCGATGCCGAGCTCCGCGAGCAGGATGCGGATCTTGCGCGTGAAGTGCGAGAGGGGCGTTCCAACGAGCTTCGGCTTGTTCATCGCGGCGTCACTCTAGCGGTTCGCGTTCCCGCGGAAGCGTCTAGCGCAGGCACAGCTCACCGGCTATCGAGCCAGCTCACGTGTGCTACGCGACGCGGGCTTTTTGGTCTTGCGTGAGCTTGTCGGTGACCTTGCCGACGAGCTCGGTCGCGACCGCGAGGATCTGCTTGTCATCGAAGCCCTGCGCCACCAGCTCTCGATAGAGCGACCGCACCAAGATACGAACCGCGCGGGCCTTGGTGTCGCTGTCATTCACGATCGCGAGCGTCCCGCCGATGAGGATTCCCTTCGAGCAATGCCTGCTGTCAGCTGCTAACGCACACGTTGTGCACGACATTGCGCGGTCGACGGGAGCTTTCTCGGCCGTGACCGAAGGGACGCATCACACCACGGCGATACGCGTCCGGCGACTCTAACGAATGGTCGATGGTGTCGCGGGTTTGCAACATCGAGCGTGGCGTTCGCACCACGGGCCGGCAGCACAGATCGGTCAACTGACCGAGTGGGCACGTTTGTCGACTGGCCCGACGCTTGCTGTGCCGGCGAGGATGACTCGCCGTCTCGTGCTCGTCCTGTTGTGCGTCGTCCTCGCGCCCGGCTGCAAGGCGATGGGCGGGTTCGGCAGGGCGATGGGCGGGCTCGGGCACGTGGCATCGGGGTTCGGTCGCGTCGCAGGCCATGCCGCTTCAGGGTTCGGCCGCATCGCAGGGCACGCCGCTTCGGGCCTCGCACACGCGACGCCGTCGCTCAACGTCCTCTCGCATGCCGGATCGATCCTAGGAAGCACCGCGCTGCGCACCACAGAAGCCGTCGCCGAAGCGCCGCTGTCGAGCAACATCGACTACGGCGAGCCCGACACGGCGATGCCGGATCCGTGCTCGAGCTGTCCTTCCAATCTCGACTGCGGGCTGTGCACCGGCTACGGCGGCTACACGTGCGAGCTCGCGCTTCTCGAGTCGTCTGCGATGTGTGTCTCGACCGGACCGCCCAACGTCGTACCGTTCGACGCCGCGAATTGAAGCGGAACACGAACGCCGGAACGCGCGTAGAATCGGATCATGTTGCTACGCATCCTGTTAGCAGTCGCGCTGTTCCCCACGGTCGCTGTCGCCGACAAGACCTTCACGAAGGGCACGGGAGACACCTGGGATTGTGCCAAGGATGCGGTCGTCACGATCAAGACCGCTAAAGGAACCTATGGGTTCTTAGGCGAGTGCAAGAAAATCTCGATCACGGGCGCGAAGAACGCCGTGTCGATCGCTGCGGTCGGCAAGCTCCTCGTCTCCGGCTCCGATAACCTGATCGACGTCGAGCAAGTCGACGCGATCGTCGTGAACGGAGCCAAGAACAAGGTCACGTGGAAGAAGGCCGGTAAGGGCGACAAGCCAAAGATCACGAGCGGCAACAAGTCGAATCACGTCGCGCAAGCGAAGTGAGCTACGGCGATCGCGGATGGCAGATGCCGGGAACACCGCGGCAGCTCAGCTCTGTCGTCGTGACGCCGTACGAGCCCTGAAAGGCGCTTCCGAACAGGATGTCGTACTGATGGCCATCGGGATTGCCCGAGGGATTCATCGCGTGCACCGGATCGTCGGGACGATCGACCTCGTACAGGTCGCCTTCGCTGAGGTGCCTGAGACCCGGTCCGGCGAACGCATAGCCAGGAACGAACCCCGGCACGCCGGCCGAGATCGTCAATGCGATCCGTGCGACGCCGGTTCCGTCGACGAGCGGACCGCGTCGTCCCTCGACATCGGCGAGATGAAAGCCCAGATACTCGGCGACGGCGCCGCCCCAGCTGTGCGAAGCGATGATCACGTTGCGCGGCGAACCGGAGCCGTGTGTGGCGAGCCATGCTTGGATCTTCGTGTAGAGATCGCTGCCGTCTGCGAGCGCATTCTCGGGCGTGTAGTTCAACAGATTTGCGATCACGAGGCCGACCGCGCACGAGCTCTTGCCGCCGAGCACGACGATGTGGATCCGGATGCCTTCGTAGCTGAGATAGTCGAACGACGAAATCTTGGTGAAGCCGACGCCCCACAGTCCGAACGTGATCGCACCGGCCTCGAGCTCCGCGTTCGAAAGGCCCGCGCGATGAGCCGCCGCGATCGCCTGCTCGAAGACGATCGCGTCGTCTGCGACCTTCTCGATCGCACGGACGTCGACCAGCGGATTCGGACCCAGCGGCTCGATCGAGGTCGCCAAGAAGTCGTACGAGCCGGTCCCGGGAACCAAGACCACGAGGTCACCCCGGTGGATGCTGGCTTCCCAGATCACATCGAGGGGCTCTGGCAAGCTCGGCGCGGCGGGCTCCTCGGTCGCGCAAGCTGCGAGGACCAGCAACGCCAAGACAGATCGCATCACCGACGGACCGAAGCATGCTTCGTGCCGCGCCTGCGTGGCCGCAGCTATGCGAGATGACTCGCGGCCGAGCGGCTAGTCGAGTAGCCATCGCATCGTCAGTAGCCGATCTGCGGGTCAGCTCGCGGGCGAGACAAGCGTGGTCACGAGCAGCATCTCGACCTCCGCATCGAGCTCCTGACGGCCGGGCAGGTCGACCTTCACGATCGCACCGTCGATCTCGAGCGCGCCGCCGTTTGCGATCAGGCGTTCGATCACGGCACGGAGATCACGGGACTCGAGTAACGCGGCCGTCGTCTCGGCCGTATCGGTCTTGATGTTCACGGCTTCGTCGAACAGCCCATCGCCGGTCTGGACCTCTCGCTTGAAGATCTTGCGCAGCTTGTTGCCGAGACCCTCTCGCGAGAACGTCGCCTGGATCTCGGTCGACTTCGGCAGCGTGTAGGCATGCTCCGTTCGTTCGGCGCTATCTGCCGTTACCTCGTCGCCCGAGCTCGATAGGAACCGCCTCTTCCGAGTGACACCCAGCCCTGCCAGATCGAACATGAAGACAGCTTCTCGCGGTGAGCCGTCGGACGGCAAGCGAGCACTGCACCTGTCCTTCGCGAACCGGCACTCGGCCTTCGCGAAATCTCCACGATCGCTCGATGACTCCTCCATCACCGCTGCACCGGGGATCCATCCGCGCGTGGTTTCTAGGGGCAGGAGGTCCGAGCATGTCCGCGGTAACCGAAAGTCCATTTCCAATCCCTAGAAACGTCGCGATGATCTTGGCCGGCGTCGGGTGCGTCGCGGTCGGTGGCATCCTCGCCGCGCGCGCAGGTGATGCCACGCCGATGATCGCCGCACCGGCGATCGTGTTCGGTGTAGTCGCGATCACCGGCCCGGCTCTCTACATCGCGACCGCCGCGGCCGGCAACGCTCCGTCGCTGACCGCGGTCGTGCGTGCATTCGGCGTCGCACTCGGTGCGTTCGGGATCGCGCTCGCTGGGCTGATCTTGCCAGCCGCGTTCTTGGCGATGTCGTCGGTGACAAACGCGATGACGATCGTCACGGCGACGGGGGCGATCGCGGGCGCGGCCTTCCTCGGATTGCGAAGGCTTGCCAGCGAGCTGCAGATTCGGCCGGCGCGTGCCGGTGGTCTCGTGTTTTTCGGCTGGGCCGTTGCAACCGCGGGCATTGCGGGGCGTCTCTGGTGGGACCTCGCCGTGGCGGTGGTGTCGTGATCGACGTGATGCAAGTAGTTCCAAGGCCCGGGTTCGGCATCATCGATCTGCTGTTGCGCGATCGCGAGGCGATGCTCGCGCGGATCCGCAAGGGCACCGATACGAACGCGATCATGCGCACGATGGTCGCGACGATCGCCGTGGCAATGGCGATCGTCGGTGCCGCGCTCGGTAGCTACCGCGGCGGCGTGCAGATCCTGTATGCCGCGACGAAGCTGCCGATCGTGCTCCTCGGTACGGCCGCACTCTCGGCGCCGGCGCTGTCTGCGATCGGTGCTGCGCTCGGTCGCAGATCGAAGCTCGCCTCGGATCTCGCGCTCGTGATGACGGCACTCGCGTTCGGATCGCTGTTGATCGTCGCCTGTACGCCGCTGTTGATGCTCGCGCGGTCGGTCGACCTCGAGTACCACCGGATGATCCTCATGACCGTCGGGATCTTTGCGATCGCCGGAATCGCGGCATTGCAGATGATCTGGCGCGGAGTCGCACTCGAAGCAGCTCCGGGCTGGCGCACGGCCGTGATGGGGCTTTGTGTCGTGTTCTCACTCGTCGGTGGCCAGCTGTCGTGGGCCTTACGTCCGTACCTGGTGCGCCCGCGTGCGCCGGAGCCGATGTTCATCCGCGACGTCGAAGGGAGCCTGTTCGACTCGATCGACGGCGCATTCCAGTCCGCACGCGGCAACTACTCCCGCGACTCCGCCCCACTGCCGGAGGCGGACTGATGAGCCTCGCGACGCTTGGCATTGGATACGTCGCGGTCGGCGCGGTCAGCGCGCTGGTGATCGCCCTCGCGCGGCGTCGTGTGGCGACGGGTGACCTGCTGCTGATCGCGTCGTTGTGGCCGCTGTACGTGCCGCTCTCGTTCAGCCGGGGCAGCGACGACCAGCGCGAGACCGAGCTGCTCGCGGCACTCGCACGGGCGCAGACATCGCCCCTGGCGAGCGTGTTGCCCGACGCCGAAACCGCGCGTGTGCTCGGCAGTCGCCTGCGCGAGGCCGAGAAGCGGCTGGCGGAGCTCGATGCGATCCTCGCGCGTCCCGACTTCGATCCGACCGCCGTCGAGGCGCGCGCGATCTCGCTCGCAGCCCGAGGTGCCACCGGGGCGGCTGCGACCGCGCACTTGCGCGTGCGCACGTTGGGCCAGCTTCGCGCACTGCGGGAGCGCTATCGCAGCGAGCTCGACGAAGTGGGCGAGTTGATCGCGCAGCTCGTGACGCAGGCAGAGCTCGTTCGGATGCAGCCTTCGATGGCACATGCGTCGAGCGAGCTCGTCCAGGAGCTCGTGAATCGGGTCGAGAGCCTGGGTGATCTGTTCACCTACCAAGCCGCGATCGAAAGCGACGAGCTCGCGGAATACGCGGCCACGCCGGAGCGTTTGGCCTAGGCATGGCGGCGGTGCTCGTAGTCGACGACGATGCACACATCCGCGAAGTTGCGCGCTTCGCACTCGTTCGTGCGGGCCATTCGGTCGAGCTCGCAGGTGACGGCGCGAGCGCCGCCGATCGGATCGATCGCGGCGGGCTCGATCTCGTCGTGCTCGACGTGCTGATGCCCGAGCTCGACGGTCTGACCTTATGTCGTCAGCTCCGAGGCCGCGTGCCGATCGTGTTCCTGTCGTCGCGCGGCGAAGAGGCCGATCGCGTGCTCGGCCTCGACCTCGGCGCCGATGACTACGTCACGAAGCCATTCTCGCCGCGCGAGCTGGTCTCGCGAGTCGCCGCCGTGCTGCGCCGGACGATGGCCGAAGCGGTGCCGGCGCCACGTCCGATGCTGGCGATCAGCAGCATCACGATCGATCGCGATCGTCACGCGGTCAGCGTCGCTGGGACGCCGCTGGCGGTGACCACGACGGAGCTCCGGCTGCTCGCCACGCTCGCACTACACAAGGGCCGCGTACTGTCGCGCGATCAGTTGATCGCGACCGTCTACGGCGATGATCATCACATCAGCGCACGCACGATCGATACTCACGTTCGCAACTTGCGCGCGAAGCTCGCGGCCGCGGGTGCACCGGTGATCGAGACGGTTCATGGCGTCGGTTATCGCTGCAGTTAAGCGCGCGGCGCGAGTCGTCGCGCGAATTCGGTACCGCTTGCTGCTCGTCAACGTGATCGTCGCGGCGGTTCCGCTCGTGGGGATCTCGTTCGCTCAGATGCACGAGCATCAGTTGCTCGCCGCGGAAGAAGCCGATCTGATTCACCAGGCCGAGCTCGTCCGCGCGATGGTGATCGCGAGCCCGAGTGCGAAGCTCGACGATTACGAGGCGATGCTCGCGGCCGCGGCCAAAGACACGCATACGCGCATTCGTCTGCTCGACACAGCCGGCGTGCTCCGCGCGGATTCACATCGCGGCGGTCCGCCGGAGGGCGCCGAGCGCCCGGAGCCGCATCTGCTACGCAGCTACGAGTCCGAGCACGTGCCCGAGCCGCCGAGGGAGATCGATCCGAGGTCGCGCCGCGAGATCAAGCTCGCGCTCGCCGGTCGGTACGGCTCGGCGACTCGCTTCTGGGACAAGCAGGGTCGCGTGTATCTGTTCTCGGCGTTGCCGATCCTCCGTGATGGTCGGGTTGCCGGTGTCGTCTACCTCACGAAGTCGACGCACGACGTCAAGCTGCAGCTATTTCGGTTGCGCACGTGGTTGTTCCGCATGTTGCTCGCGACGATCGCGCTGACCGCGCTGGTCTCGCTCGTCCTCGCGACGACGATCGCGCGTCCGCTCGATCGCCTGACGCGACGCGCGCAACGGATCGCCGCACGGCAACCCGTCGAGCCCGACCGCCTGGCCGAGCGTGCCGACGAGATCGGTCAGCTCGCACGCGCGGTGGAAGCGATGACCGACGAGCTCGAACGTCGCGCCCGCGATGCGCGTACGCTTGCCGCCGATATCAGCCACGAGTTCAAGACGCCGCTCACCGGGATCCGGGGCGCCGCCGAGCTGCTTCGCGATGGTGCGACGGAGGATCCCGAAGCGCGCGACCGATTCCTCGCGATGATCATCGACGACGCGCAGCGCCTCGATCGACTCGTGTCGCGGCTGCTCGAGCTCGCGCGCGTCGAGGATGATCGCGGCGTCGAGCTGCCCGTCGATGTCGACGCCCTTGCGCGCGCATCCACCGCGCGCCCGTGGCCACGGCCTGTCGAGGTCATCACGAGCGGTGATCCGATCATCGCCGGTCGAAGGGCGCAGATCGTCTCGGCGCTCGACGCCTTGATCGCGAACGCGACGCAGCACGCGGATCCTGACACGACGGTGCGTGTGATGATCGAGCGCCACGCCGCAGCGCTGCGCGTGACCGTTGCGAATCATGGACCCGCGCTGTCGGCCTCGGCACGTGTTCGCGTCTGGGACCGGTTCTACTCGACGCGCGTCGCCGACGGCGGTTCCGGTCTCGGCCTCGCGATCGTGCGCTCGGTCGCGCTCGCCCACGCCGGAGCCGTCGGTGTCGAGTGCGCGTCGGGCGTCACCGCGTTCTGGTTTCAGCTCAGGGCGTCGTGAACGCGGTGACTTCCATCTTGTACGGACCGTCGCCGGCGCAGCCGCCGATCCCCTTGCTGCCCTTGTGAATCTCGACGAGCGCGCCGGGAACGAACCCGAAGGCGTACGAACGCGACTGGAGCTCGATCTCCTTCGTACGCTGCGCCTTGCCTTGGCCCGTGACGAGTGTTGGCTTGTCGCCGAGCAAGAGCTTGCGGCCGTCGGTCGACTTGACCTCGGGAAACGCAGCTTCGCGTTGCTTGCGATCACGCGCTGGGGACCGCAAATCAACAGGCACGCGTGATGTTGGGCCGTGTGCAATGACGCCAATGGGCGTTCGCTCGCGCTAAGGTGTCGAACGTGACGTCAGCGCGGGAGGCAAAGATCGGTCCATGGCTCGTGGCTCTTGGTGCCGCGCTCTGGGGAACCGAGAGCGCATGGCGGATCCCGCTCAACGATCTGTTCCCAAATGCCGACGTGCTCGTGTTCTGGGAACACGTGATCCTCGTCGTGTTGGCACTGCCGCTGGTGCTTCCTCGGTTGCACGAGCTCCGCACGACGAGCGCACGCACGATCGGTTGGCTGATCTTCTCCGGCGTCGCCGGGTCCGCGGTCGGCGCGGTGCTGTTCACGCTCGCGCTCAAGCACGGCAACCCGACGGTCGTCAATGTCGTGCTCAACATCCAGCCGGTGCTGTCGACCACTGCCGCATATTTTCTGTTTCGCGATCGTCTCGCTCCTGGATTCTTCTTGTGGGCAGGGATCGCCGTCGTCGCCGGGATGGTGCTCGTCGGCCTCTTGGCACCAGGCTTCGACTTCACGGTCGATGCCGGAACTGCGTTCGCGCTGATCTGCGCCTTATTCTGGGGCCTATCGACGGTCGCGGGCCGCGGCGTGATGCTCGAGATGTCGTTGCCACTCGCTGCGGGCTTGCGCGTGATGATCGGCCTCGTTTCGATGACGATCATTCTCGGCGCGCGTGGCCTTTTCCATGGCGACACGCTGTGGCCCGCTGCGGCGAGCGCGAACACCACGAAGACGATCCTGTTCTTGGTGCTCCTCGCGGGCTTATCGGGCTGGGTCCCGCTGCTGATCTACTTCCAGGGACTCAAGCTGACCCGTGCCTCGACCGCGGGATACTTCGAGATGATGCAGACGCTCGCGGCGGGGATCATCACGTGGGGCTTCTTTCACGCGGCGCTCGGGCCGCTGCAAGTCGTCGCCGCGATCGTCCTCGTGATCGCGGTCGCGTTGGTGCAGCGCGCACAAGAGCAGACCGCGTTGCCTCCGGTCGCGCCGACCCGCGCTTCGCCAGGGTGACAGCACGCGCGCTGTCGCGTGGCACCACGACATCGTTACATGCGCGGGCGCTCGACGGAATCCGGCTACAGGCAGCCGCCGGCGTCGAGCCCCACGAGCTCGCGAGCATCGTGGCAATCGAGCGCTGCCTCCTGGTGGAGGATGCGAGCCGCGGACTCGAGGTGCGGTGTGCGTTCCTCCGCGGGTGCGAGATAGGCCGCGCGTAATGCTTCTCGTGCGTTCGAAGGAATGATGTCGCTATGAAGCAGCAGCGGCGTGATCGAGAAGCTCATACGTGCTGACTTTCTGCGCGGTATGCGCGCGCGAGCTGACTCATGCTCGTGAATTCTCCGGACCGAAACCGGCGATGGAGGTCGATGATCTCGGCGGGCGACCCGGCGACAAATGGTCCGCGTTGGATCAGCGGCTCGTGAATCGGCTCACCGGCGTAGAGGACCAGACGCGCGCGCTGATCGCCGGCGGAGATCTCCAGCAGGTCCGAGCTGCCGGGAGCGAGCCACCCGACGTCGCCGGTCGCGAGGGTCGTGCCACCTACGTGAACGCCGCCCTCGATGACGTAGCAGAATCCATTGTACGAGGCTGGCAGGCCCTGGCGAAACGTCGAGTGCGGCGCGAGCGCCAGATCGATCAAGGTCACCGGCACGCGATTACGCGTCGGCGATCGCAGTGGCCCCGAGGACCCACTATAGAGCCGCGCTTCGACACCCGGTGTGCGAACGACGGGTGCTGCACTCCGCCGAACAATTTCGAACTGCGGCGCGAGATCGCGATCGCGCGCCGGCAGCGCGATCCACAGCTGGAGCACGCGTGATCTGCCGACGACCTCGACTGCTTCATTGTGGATGATGCCGCGACCGGCCGTCATCCAGATCATGTCGCCCGCGGAGAGCTCACCTTCATCTCGATCGTGCATCGTGCCTTCGAGCACGAGCGTCACCGTCTCGAGACCGGCATGCGGATGTGCGCCACCGATCTGCCGGCGCTTCGCGATGTCCAGGCGATCGTCCATCAGCAACACGAATGGATCACTCGCCGCGAGATCCGTAGGGGGTACGACTTCAACGGCGGTATGGCCCTCGCCGATGAAACCCGGCTCGGGAGGTGGCGTGGTGACCTTGCCTGTGATGGTACGGCTCATCGAGCGAGCCTTTCTGAAGGACTGCAACTATCCGACAGATAGTAGGTTGGTCCGCGGCTGCTCCTTTGTCAAGCTACTTTCTTTTCGATAGCATCGTGCGTAGACTGTGATCGTGACGAAGACGGTCGATTCCCAGTGTCGCGCGTTCAAGCTCGCCATCGACGTGCTCGGACGCCCGTGGAACGCGCTGATCTTGAACGTGCTGCAGGGTGGATCGTTGCGGTTCAGCGAGCTTTCCGCAGCTGCGAAGGGTCCCGGTGACAAGGTGCTATCTGCGCGGCTCAAGGAGCTCGAATCGTGCGGACTCGTCAGCAGACATGTCGAGCCAGGCCCGCCGGTTCGCGTGACGTACGAGCTCACGAGTCAGGGTCGCGGCTTCGGCGAGGTCGCCAATGCGATAGAGCGCTGGGGCCGTTGTCTGTCAGCTGCCGATAAACCTCGGCGACCCAAGAAAGTCGCGGCCTGAGCTACGGCTCTTGGACCGGACTTTCCCAGCCGTCGTAGTCACCCGAGTAGCGATTCGCCATCGTGACGAGGTTCATCACGACGGCGTGAATTGACTCGAGGTCAACGCGATCCGTGCGCGTCAGGATGACGCCGAAGGGATCGGACTCGCCCGGATCTCGGTCGTCCTCCTCGCTCTCGAATCCCGAGCTCTTGGCCTCGGCGATGAAACGGGCGCGATCCTGTGCCGTGTTGAAACAAGCCCAGTGCTGGACGCTCCGCGGTGTCGTGAGTGGATCGCCTCGAGCGACCAGCACGGCGATCGTCTGCTTGTCTTGTTCGAGGTGCTCCCGCTCTTCGGCCTGATGTTCTGTCTCCGCGATCGATAGCCCGCGCTTGACGAACAACCGAATGCGGAGCTCCGCCGTCATCGCTCGCTCGAGCGCCTCGCGGTCATCGAACAGCGCCCATACCGGCTCGTCGTCGCCGCCTTGGGCCGCGCGCTCGACGGCCATCGACTCGGCCCACTCGATGCGCTTGCGTGGCGACGGAAGGCCATGGGTCAGGCTCGGTTCCGCAGCCAGCTTCTTCTCTGCCGACTTTGCGAGCGCCTCGGGGTTCGCGGCCGCGCGCGGAACATACTCGTAGACGTTCGGTAGTGCCGAGCCGGTGTCGACGACCTCCCTGATCACCATGTCGACCTGGTGCTGAAACTCCACCGAGCGCGAAATCAGCTTGCGATGCGCGGAGACGAACGCGTTCGTGCCGTATGCTGCGATTGCCGCGCGATCGGCGAGCACTTCCTGCAGACGCGACGCTCCTTGCGACATCCGCATGTACAGCCGGTAATAGCCCCGTAGAAACCACCACGCGGGATTGAGCGCATTCTTCAAACCGGTCTTCGAGAGCCGCACGATGATCGCGGCGAGCGATCGACGAACACCGAGCACGACGCCGCCACCAGCCGTGTGCGCGTTGCTGAAGCGGCCCAGCTCGTGTGCGATCAGCGACCGGAGTTGAAGCTGGGTTAGTCCTGAGAACGCTCCAACGCCGAGGATCGCACTACGTTCCTCTGTCTTGCCGCATAACGACTGCCACAGGCTCGAGCTCTCCGTGATCGTGATCTCCGTGCCGGGCACCAGATAGGCGGCATCGATCCGGCGCGCCGCGACCGCATGTGCAACCTCGTCGAGCAACGCGCGCAGGCGCGGCTGGTGGGCGAGCTCGGTACGCAATCCCAAGGCAGCCGGTGGCGTTCGCACGAACAAGCTACGAAGGACCGCGCTGAGTGTACCGATCACGCCCACGCCGAGGACGAACAGCAGGTAGATCGGCAGCGCATCCTGCGCGACGAAGAAGTACAGGATGCCGAGCCCACCGGAGATCACCGCGACGAGCAGGAACGGGATCGAGAAATAGAAATACAGGCCCGCGAGCACGAGGACGCCCTTGTAGAGCTTGCGCGACCCGCCCACGACGCCGTCCTTCGGGTTCATCCGATCGATCGCCTTCAGCATCGAGCTCGACAGCGCATCGCCTGTGATCAGGAGAATGCACATCACCGCGAGCCAGCCGAACACGACCCATAGAACCGCCCACACGAAGTCCGGGCTCGGCAGCTTCACCGATCGCCGCGAGTGGCTGGCGTCGGAGCGCGTTTCACCATCGGAGATGGCGGCGAGCAGCCTTTGATAGTCTGGTTCATCGAGGCCGGCCGCGTGTGCTTCTTCGAGCTTCTTGCGAGCCCAGTACCACTGCCCATGGTCGATGGCGAGTAGCGCGCTCAGGTAGTTCGCGATGAGACCCTTTGGATCCACGGTCATCAAGCGCTCGACGCACGACTCGGTCTCGGCGCGATTTCGAGTCTCGATCAGGAGTCCGCACAACACTTCTAGCGAGTGAGGATCGCCGGGCAACTGCGAGGTCGCTTCGCGAGCGAGGACGAGCCCTCGCTCGAGCTCTTTGGGCCGCCTCCGTATCGCGAGCACCTCCGCGATCGTCGTCTTGTTGTAAGGCGAGCTGGGATCGAGCTTCAGCGCCATCTCGCACTCCGCGAGCCCCTCGTCGATTCGGTACGTCGACACCAACAGCATGCAGGCGCGCCTATGAGGATGGTCAACGCCCGGTGCGAGCTCGCCGGCGCGTCGATAGCCGGCGATTGCTTCGTCGAGTCTTCGCGCATCACTTGCGGCATTCGCCCTATCGAAGGCTTCAGCAGCAGCCGGGCTGGCACGCTCGACATCGGCTCGAATCTTTCGCTCGAGCTCGGGATCGATCACGCGCGCGCTCGGCGCCGCTGCTGCCGATATTGCAGAGAGCATCAGCGCGATCAATCCGACTGCGAACCGTGCCACGGCGGGACCGTATCGCGCGGGCGCGAAAACCTCCATGCACGCGCCGATTGCAAAGTTGTTATTGACGATCGACGCGCGCGCCTTTAGAACAGTCTCGTGCTCGGCGCTCTCTCGTAGATCGCGGTGGTAGTCGTTTCCTCGACGGAAATCGACTCCCGTAGCTATGTGGAGGATGGGTGGCGATGGGGCTATGCCCGTGTCGAAAAGGAAAGCCGCGTAAGTGGCCGGGTTCGAGTGCTGCGCCTTCCGCGATCGATCTGACCAACGGGCTCAACGGAACGCTTGCGATCCACCGGGCTGCATGATACTTAAGCGATGACTTAACCATTGTGGAGTAACCCGATGACGCTCACGTTGCATTTTCATCCGCTGTCTTCGTTCTGCATGAAGGTGCTGGTCGCGCTCTACGAGACCGGCGCGCCGTTCGAGCGCAAGATCGTCAATCTCGCGAACGAGGCCGAGCGCGCCGCCTTCGCGAAGCTGTGGCCGTTTGCGAAGTTCCCCGTGCTCCAAGACCACGGCCGGGACCTCACCATCCCGGAGTCGACGATCATCATCGAATATCTGGCGCTGCATCATCCGGGCGCCACGCAGCTCGTTCCGGCGGATCCCGATCTCGCGCGGCAGACCCGCCTGCGCGATCGCGTGTTCGATCTCCACGTGAACGGTCCGATGCAGAAGATCGTGACCGACAAGCTCCGCCCGGCCGCACACCATGACCCGTTCGGCGTGGATCACGCCAAAGAGCAGCTGCAGATCGCGTACGCGATGCTCGAGCGCGAGCTCGGCGACAACACGTGGGCGATGGGCAACGTGTTCACGATGGCCGATTGCGCGGCGGCACCAGCCCTGTTCTACGCAAACCAGATCTTGCCGTTCGGAGAGCGCCGAAATCTGACCCGTTACCTCGGTCGCCTCGTCGAGCGCCCATCGTTTGCGCGCGTGCTCGCCGAAGCCCAGCCGTACTTCGCCATGTTTCCGGGAGCCTGATGCAGACGCAGAGCCACACGCTCGATCGAGTGTTTCAAGCGCTGGCAGATCCCACGCGCCGCAAGATCGTCGAGCGGTTGAGTCACGGGCCGGTTTCGGTGAGTGCGCTCGCCGAGCCGCTCGACATGTCGTTGCCCGCGGTGATGCAACATCTCCAGGTCCTCGAGACGAGCGGACTTGTTCGGTCCGCGAAGACCGGACGCGTTCGAACGTGTCGTGTCGAGGCCGCCGCACTCGAGACCGTCGAGCGCTGGCTCGCCCTGCGACGCTCGAGCTGGGAACGCAGGCTCGATCGGCTCGGCGAGTTTCTCGAACAACCAATCCCACGGAGAAAGTCATGACGACGAACCACACGACGTTCACGATCGACCGCACGTATGCCGCAACACCGGCGCGCGTGTTTCAGGCCTGGGCGAACCCGGCGTTCAAAGCCAAATGGTTCAATGGACCCGACGAATGGGCGAGCGCGCCGCATACGCTCGACTTTCGCGTCGGCGGCCGCGAGTCGCTCGCCGGAGGCCCGAAGGGCGGGCAGGTCCATCGCTACGATGCGCTCTACTTCGACATCGTCCCGAACCAGCGCATCGTCCACGCGTACGACATGCACATCGGAGACAACCGGATCTCCGTGTCGCTTGCGACCGTCGAGCTCGCGCCTGCCGGATCGGGCACGCGACTCGTGTACACCGAGCAAGCGGTGTTTCTCGATGGCTTTGACGATGCCGGATCTCGCGAGCGCGGAACCCGCGATCTGTTCGACAAGCTCGAAGCGGCGCTCAAGAGCCAGTAGCGGCAGCGTGCGAAGCCGCACGGCTCCGGAGCACATCACGCCAGCGCAGCCGCTTCGGCGGCCGTGCGGACGTTCCGTCCATCGCAGCGCGAGCACGTTGTCGATTGCGACCGCGATCAGCGAGCTCCTTCTCCGTGCCGACGTAACGCTCGCGCGTGCGCTGTCCGCCGCACAGAAGTAACAAAACGATGTCACGGCTTCGGCGCGCTGCGAGGCCGCTCGCTCCGTTAGTTCTCGAAGTACGGCCGGCAGATCTCGCCGAGCAGACGCGCGCGCAGCGCCATCGGTAGGTACGCGAGAAATTGCACGATCAACACGCCGACAAACGGAATCGTCAGCGCCTCGGCGATCGGCGGAATGACGAGTGTCTCGGCGACGAGCACGCCGTAGAACAGCAGCACGCCGATCAAGTAATCGCCGCCGAAAGTCCGCAGCGTCTTGATCCAGATCACGGGATTATACGTCGCGGTGATCGTCCGGCCGATCGCGGCGATCATCGTCATCAGCGGCCACAGCAAGACGCCGGCGACGAGCAGCGCGGCCGGCCCCATGTAGTGGAAGATATCGGTCGGCTTCACGAACACCATGAGGCCGTAGACCCAGGTCCCGGCCGCCTGCTTGCCATACCAAACGAGCGCCGCGATCATCGGCACGAGCGTGAAGATGTAACGAATGAGCGGCGCGAACAGACTCTCGCCCAGGCTCGTGAAGTCCGGTGTTTCGAGGCTCTCCTGACCGGACGCGGTGGTCTCGACGATGTGGAAGTACATCGAGGCCTCGAGGCCGGCGACGATGACCCACACCGTGAAGCTGCTCCTCGGTGCGAGGCTCGGGCCCGTGCTGAGGAAACGCAGGATCGTCGTGACGAGCGCGAGGCCGCCGAGGACCATCAGCGTATCGGCTCGCGTGACGTACTTGATCACGACACCCAACCGACTCGTGATCGGGGTGGCCGGCTGCGGCACGATGCGCGCTTCCGGCAATGCGGCAGGCACCGGCGTAAAACCAGCTCGTGCAGGAGCCTGTGTGCCGAGCCGCGTGATCGCGCCTCGACAGTAGTTGCAGGCGTCACCGCCGCGCGCGGCGACCACGATGCACGAGGTACACAACAGCCGCTGGCATGCGTGACACGCGAAGCTCGCCGTTGCTTCGGGATGCTCGGTACAAGCCGCCACATAGAGACAATAACGCGCCCCTTCGTGCCTCGCCAAGTTCGCGTTGTAGGCCGGAGCGAAGCGTTCCCGATCGAGCGACCGTTCAAGTGCCCTTGAGATTCCGGTCGAGCGGCACCCGAACGCACGCGAGATGTCGTGCACCACCACGTACCTTGCCGGCCCGCGCCGGATCTCACAATCGTGATGTAGGTGCTGCAGTGTGGCAGCGCAGGCCCCTTTCGCCCCTGATACGATGGAAGCAGCCGTGATCACGAAATCTGCGACAAGGGCGTTGCTCGTTACTGCGTGCTTGGTGTGGGTCCCGCGGGCGCGCGCCGCTCCAAGCGTCAGCACGATGACGCCGAACCCCGTCAGCGTCGGCAACGTGATCGTCGGTGCAACCGGATCGGCGACCGGCACACTCGACGACAACAACAACGATCACGTCGATCTCGCGTTGACGACGTGCACCGGAACCGGGACGGGCACGTTTTCGCTCAGCCCGATGACGAACATCAACCTCAGCAGCCCCAAGCCCATCACGGTCATGTACACGCCGGCGACGAATGGACCGCGCCAGTGCTCCGTCGACGTTTACTTCAATGGCACGACGACCAAGATCGGCACGTTCAACGTCCGCGGCACGGGGCAAAACCCACCGACGATCTCGGTGACCGGAACGACGGCGTTTGGCAACGTTCGATTCAACGATGCCGCACCGGTTCACACGTCCACGCAAAGCTTCACGGTGACGAACACGGGCGATGTCGATCTTCAGATCACGAATGTCGCGATCGGCGGCACCGACGCGAGTGACTTCTCGATCACGACGGGCGGCACGACGGCGACGATCTTGCCGGGCAACACCGGAACCTGGGTCGTGACCTTCGATCCAACTGCGGCGGGCGCGCGCTCGGGGACGCTCACGTTCAGCAGCAACGATCCGGCCACGCCAACGACGACGCTAGCGCTGAGCGGAACAGGCACGACCGCGATCATCGGGGTCAACAACCTGAACTACGCGATCGTCAACACCGGCTCGTCGAGCTCGCTCGACGTCACGGTCCAGAACAACGGCGCTGGCACGAAGGGGAACCTCGGCGTGACGACGGCGGCGATCTCGGGCGGCGCCGGCTGGTTCACGTTCAGCGCCTGCGGTGGCGGTTCGTCTTGCACGTTCGCGCCCGCGCTCGCGATCGCGACCTCGACGGTTGTCGGCATCACGTGCAGTCCTCCAACAGGTGCCGTGCCCAACGCCATGCAGACCGCGACGGTCCTGTTCACGAGCGATACCGACGATGCGTCGGCAACGCCTGACAACCTATCCACGCTGACGTGCACCGCTGGAAACAGTGCACTCGCGACGACGACTCCGATGGTGAGCTTCACGGGACAGCTCGTCGGCACGACGAGCACGGTCCAGTCCGTGACGGTCACCAACACCGGCAACGTCGGCGCGACGCTCTATTTCCGGCTCACCGGAACTAACGCAGGTCAGTTCCGCGCGAGCACCGCCAGCGCCTGCGGCACGAGCGCGGCCAATCAGTGCGCGATTGCCGCGAACGGTGGCTCCGTCGCGTTCGACGTGACGTTCGTTCCAACCGCAGAAGGAGACATCTCGGCGGGCCTCGATCTCGCGAGCACCGGCGCGTTCCCGCAGCTCACGCTCGCGGGTCGCGGCATCGACCGCCACATCATGACGCCAGCTGCGGTGATGTTCGCCGACACGTTCCGGAATCCGGGTGACCTGGCGACGGTCGCATCGGTGACCGTGAACAACATCGGTGAGTACCCGTTACATGTCTCGTCGATCGCGGTTGCGGGTGGGCCGATCTGGACGCTGGCCGATCCGCCCGATCCGTTCGATGTCCCAGGCCACGGCTCGCATGACGTGATGATCCGGTTCACACCGCCGGCCGCGGGCAAGATGCCGGATGGCGCGCTCGCGGTGACAAGCGACGATCGGACCACCGCGATGTCGAACGTAACGCTGCGGGGTAACGGCAAGGATCGTCGCGTCTCGATGGGCCCGATGGAGATCGAGCTCGGTGACACGGGCGCAGGCGTACCGACGCGGCTATCGGACGTCAACATCGCTCAGCTGCTCTCGGTCTCGAACCTCGACGACACGAACACATTTCAGATCCGGCAGATCGTGATCGAGGGCGACAGCGTGTTCGAGACACGCGATCTGAATAACAACACCGTCTCGAATGTCGGGCTCCCGCCGGTCACGACGACACAGTTCGATATCGTGTTCACGCCGCCGGCGGTGGGCGACTTTCACGCGACGGCGAAGCTGTACCTCGATCAGGATCCGGAAGCTCAGACTTCGGTTCCCGTACACGGGCGCGCGTTGTTCGTCGATGCACACGGATCCGGCGGTTGTTCGACGAGCAATGGCGCGAACGGCGGGATGACGATCTTCGTCGGCGTGTTGCTCCTCGGGTGGAAGCGGCGGCGCGGCGCTGCGGTCGTGGCCGTGCTGCTCTCGTCGGCGGCAACTCGAGCCGAACCGACGCGCAACATCGATCTGACCGTGTTCGATCCGACCCCGACGACCTCGGGATCTTCGCTGCAACTGCAGACCGCCGATGTGGGAGCCAACGGCGAGTACGCGGCGACGGCGTTCGCATCGTATGCATCGGGACCGCTCGTGCTCGGTACGGTCGCGAGCGATGCCGGCGTCGTGCGCAACCGGACCATGATGTCGATCGGCGGTGCCTATGCATTCCTCGATCGGTTCGAGGCCGGCGCGCGCATGCCGTTCTACGTGCAGAGCGGCGATGCAATTCCGATGAACGCCTTCGGCATTTCACCCGCGAGTGGCACCGCGCGAGGCGATCTGACGCTTCATGCCAAGGCACGGCTCGTGCGCACCCGGACGGCGAGTCTCGGGCTCGGTCTCGCGCTCGAATTACCAACCGCGACCGACAGCCAATTTGCGGGTCCGGCAAAACCCTCGGCTCGCGTGCTCGGGCTGCTCTCGCTGATGCCTTCTCATCGGATGACGGTGAACGTGAACCTCGGTGGCGTGATCCGCTCGCGCGCGGAGTTCGCGAACATCGAGCAGCGCAGTGGCTTTGCCGGGGGCCTGGGCGTGTCGTATCGAGTCGGCGCTCCGTTGTTCCTGACGCTCGAGGTGTTCGGGGAGATCGTCCCTTCCGGCTATCACGCGGCACCGCAAGACGGATCGACGATGGGCGCGACCTCGGCGCTGAAGACGATCGAAGGGCTCGCGGGTGCGAGGTACTCGGTATCGAGGCGTCTCAGTGTCAGCCTCGGCGTCGGCCGCGGTCTGACGAGCAGCGTCGGTACGCCAGATCTGCGCGGCGTGTTGATGATGTCCTGGACGCCCGCCGCTCCGCCGCTCCCGGTAGCGCGGCCTCTGGCGGTCGCAGCCGTTCCGGGGCGCGCGGACGGGATCAAGACGGATCCGAACACCTCGGATCGCGACTTCGATCGGATTCCTGACGCCGTCGACAAATGCCCGGACGAGCCGGAAGACTTCGATGACTTCGAGGACACCGATGGCTGTCCGGATCTCGACAACGACAAAGACGGGATCGCCGACGCGAAAGACAAGTGTCCCAACGCCGCCGAGGACAAGGACGGCTTTGAAGACGAAGACGGCTGTCCCGACCTCGACAACGACAAAGACGGCATCCTCGATGCCGACGACAAGTGCATCAACCAACCGGAGACGATCAACGGCATCAAGGACGACGATGGCTGCCCGGATGCGGGCGACTCGCTGGTGATCAGCAGTCCGGACCGACTCGATCTCCTCGAGCCGGTTCGGTTCACGGGCTTCGCGATCGACAACAAGAGCGTGAACGTCCTCGGCCAGCTGGCCGCGACCTTGCGTGCGCGCGCCGACATCGTGCGGATCCGGATCACGACGCACGTCCAGCCGACGAATCAACCGGACCGCGATCAGGGGGTCACGGATCGGCGCGCGGAGGCGGTCCGCGCGTGGCTCGTCAAGTGGGGCATCGCAGCGAGTCGGCTCGAGATCCGGGGCTTCGGCGGCACGAAGCCGCTCGTCGCGCCGCGCGAGAAAGGCTCGGCACAGATCAACAATCGGCTCGAGCTGATCGTCCTCGAGCGAAAATAATCATTCCCGAGGCGCGAGCAGGTAGACCGCGAACGGCATCAGTTGACGAGGCCCCACCACATCGCGACCATGACGTTGTTCACGTTCGAGGTGATCACGAATTCGTTGCCGCGCATGCCGGTCGCGGCCTTCGTGCGCGTGATGATGAGCTGCAACTTGGTGCCGTTGTGGCCGTACTGCCGGCCCCACTGAAATTGGAGAGACGCGCTGCCGCCGAGCAGAGCGGCCGCGTCCGTTGCACCGACGGTCCAGTCCGGGCCTTCGGCGTCGCTGAACAGCGTCACTTCGATCGTCTTCGATTCGCCGACGGCGATCGTCTCGCCTTTGGTCGTGATCGTGCCGCTGTGGGTCGTGATCGTGATGTCGTCGAAGGCCGGCGCGGCGCCCGCGTACGGAGTTGCGAGAACCGGAACGCACGGATCGTGACCTGCGAGCGCCGACGCGTTCGACCACGTTCGCTGGACAAGGAAGTTTCCGACCATGCGTTGAGGAGCAGCGGTGATGTATTCGCACATATCGCCGAGCTCGCCGCCGGGCGTCCGTCCCCACACGAAGTGCTCGTCATCGAGCTGAACGAACGCGTTGTTCGTGAACGGTAGCGGATCGGTGGCCGCTTCGACGAGCTCGTGGCTCGTGGCGACGGTCGCCGTATCGACGACCGTGCCGAGGGTCGAGGCACAGCGTGGCACGAGCGCGTACGTGAGCTGTCCACCGTGCGCATCGGGTGCTTCGCTGTGATACGCACCGAACGCCTTGCAGCTGAGGTTGCCGCCGCCCTGATCGAGGACGACGCCCGCCGGCAGGAACACCGTGTAGATCGTGTTCACGTCGGGTGCGGGCCAGCCTGGATGGGTTCCGTCGGTCTTGGCGGCGAGCCACGTCTGCAACGCCGCGTCGGTCGTCAATGGAGCATCCGTCGAGACGATGCTCGGGGCGATCGTCAGAGGTCCGACGCCGTACTCGCTCGTCGTCGCCGTCCAGTACGAAGATCCAACGAGTGCGCCGAGAAACATCTCGAGCTGCACTTGAGCGTCGCTATCGCCGGTGAAGAAGATCGGGACGACCTTCGGTGCCGTGGTGACCGGGCCTCCGCCGGAGATCACTTGCGGCACGTTCGCGTGTGGCGCCTCCACGAATCCGGTGGGTGCATCGGGGACGATCGGCGCATCTGGTGTGGCCACGCTGTTGTCGCCACAGCCGACGGCGAGAAGGAAGGTGACCGTCAGGAATCTCATCGGCGGCGAGCGAACCACCCCCGGCCTGCAGAGTCCATAGCTCCGAAACAAACTACGCCTCACCGGTCGAGGCGTGATGGCGGCATCGACTGATCAGGTTACAGAATCGGCACGCCGGAGCCGGAGCCGGAGCCGGAGCCGGAGCCGGAGCCGGAGCCGGAGCCGGAACCGGAACCGGAACCGGAACCGGAACCGGAACCCGGGGGCTCGCTCATGCACGCGCCCACGTAGTCGTGATGCAGTGACACGTGCGGCTCGACGGCCGGCGCTCCAACACAGATGCTGTGCTCGTTGGCCGGGTTGCCGGGCGGGATATGGCAGATGAGGACCTTGTGCCCCGCGCAGACCATGCCGCCGGAAGCTGAGGTCAGCGGTGTCTCCTCGGTCCCCGTCAGGTAGAGGCTCGAGTCTGACTCGCTGACGCCACACGCCGTCATGAACAGGATGGAGAGAAGGATGGCTCGCATGCGCAGATTGCGCAGCAAGTTGGGTACCAAGTTTCAGCCGAACGGGAATCACACCTTACGAAGTGCGTGCCTGCCGATCGATGACTCGATCACTCAGTACCTGGAGGCTCGGGCCCCTTGTACGAGCCTTGCGCAAGTTCCTCGTCGAAGAAAGTTCGAAAAACTCTGCGCCTTTTTTCAACGTGTCTTGCACTGTGGAAGACCGGAGGTGCACATGTCCAATCTCAAGCTCGCGTGTCTTGCCCTGACGACCACTGCGCTCGCGTGCGGAACTACTTCGCCGAGCGCTCCCCTTGGTGGTTCTCTATCGATCAGCGGGAACGTTGTCGATCTCGAGACTGGAGCTGCCGTCACGGGCAACGCAACCGTCTCGACCTCGGCCCTGTCGCCTGCGCCGAAGATCACCGTGCAGGGCGCGGCGTTCACGATCGACGAGATCCCAGCGAACTCGACCTTCCAACTCCTCGCGAGCGTACCGCCCACTCACCATGCGACCTACAGCCCGGCGACGGTCGTCGTCGACGCTGACCTTACAAATCTCAAAGCCTATGTCGTGAGCGAGACGTTCCTCTCACGGCTCGCGACCGGATTCTCCGTCACCCCATCGGCGGCCAAGGGCGTGCTGCTGCTCCATCTCGTCGACGCCATGGGAACCGCAAAGGCGAACGTCGCGGGCTCGAACCTCGTGCTCGCGGGAGCCACCGGAGCGAGCGGCCCACACTTTCTCGACGCGAACCTCGCTCCGAGCACCGCGACCGTCAGCAGCAGCTCCGGTTGGGTCGTGTTCTTCGAAGTGCCGAGCGGCGCGGTCTCGTTGGGATCCGCGGTGAACGCGACCGCGACACTTCAGATGGCCACCTCGCCGGTCGGAGCATCGATCGTCACCATCGCGAACGTCGTCGTGGCTGATGGGGCGCCGCCGGCATTGCCGACGAACGTTTCGTTCTCCACGGACGTGTTTCCGATCTTCCAGAATCGCGGATGTGCCGCGTGTCATTCGGGCAATGGCGCCGGCCGCGATCTCGGGAACCTGACCCTCGATGGCAGCACGAACCTTGTCTACAAGGAGCTCGTCACCGAGACGACAACACGTGTGGTCGTCGCCGCGCCGGAGACGAGTCGCGTCCTGACGATGCCATCCTATGAGAATCCACCAGACGGTCATCCCAACGTGACGTTCACGGGTCCACAAGATAAGGACTATCTGAAGATCCTCGTTTGGATTCGCGAAGGCGCGAAACAGAACTAGCGTGGCGCGAATGTCTCGAAGCTGTGCATGGCTGCTGGGACTCGTGGCTTGCGGTGGCGGTCAACATCCCGCCGCATCGACCTCCTGTGCAGAGGTCTCGCACCATCTGCTCGCGCTCGCCGAACACGACAATCATGATGTGGCGAATGCGTCGTTGGCATCGGGCGTCGAACGCGAGGCCTCGCGTCAGTGCGTCGAGACGCCCTGGAGCGAAGCTCGGCGCCGGTGTTTGATCGCCGCAACGACACAGGACCAGACGCTGTCTTGCCCGCAGCACTGAAGTTGGATTGTTCCGCGCGGTGCGAACAGCTCGCGATGCGCGTCTTCGCGATGAGACCGACGCTTGTGAGTCGAAGGTTCGCAGGATTCCGCGAACGTCAAGTCCACGGCGCTCGCGCTGTCTTGCCCACTTTGACGCACTTCACGTCTCGCGTGTGCAGCCCGACATCGATGGCGCGCGCTTGATATCCTGCTCGCGTGGCGGGCCCCGATCTCAGCGGCGACGTCCTCGAAGGGCGTTACCAGATCGTGGAGCGTCTGTCCGAGGGCGCGATGGGCGTCGTCTATCGCGGGGTCCGGACCAAGCTCGATCGGCCGGTCGCGATCAAGGTGATGCACGCCGTGCTGCCGGGCGCGATGAAAGGGCGCAAACGGTTCGAGCGCGAAGCGCAGCTGATGGCGCGACTCGATCATCCGCACTGCGTCTCGATCATCGACTTCGGCCTTCATGGCGGCAAGCCGTACGTCGTGATGGAGCTGGTGCGCGGCCTCAGCTTGTACGAGATGCTGGTCGAACAGGGTCGCTTCGAGTTCCCGCGTGCCGTCGATGTGATGCGCCAGGTGCTCTCGGGTCTTGCCCACGCGCACGAGCAAGGCATCATCCATCGCGACATCAAGCCTGCGAACATCATGATCACGCCGAAGGCTCCGCTCGGCGTGCACGCGCGCATCCTCGACTTCGGGCTCGCGCGGATGCTCGGCGGCAGCACGAGCCTCAGCAACGGCGTCGCGGTCGGGACGCCGAGCTACATGGCCCCCGAGCAGTGCCGCGGCGAACAGCTCGATGCGCGCGTCGACATCTATGCATGCGGCATCGTGCTGTTCGAGATGTTGACCGGCAAGAAGCCGTTCAATGCGGCCGATCCGATCATGATCTTGAAGAAGCAGACGGACGAGCAGCCGCCGCTGCTGGCCGACGTGATGCCCGGCGATTATGGCGCGCTCGAAGGCGTCGTGGCGCGCGCTCTCGCGAAGTCACCGGATGCACGGTTTCCGTCGGCGGTCGCGATGGCCGAGGCGCTCGAAGCCGCACTCAGCGGTCGCACGGCACCGGAATCGACGGCGGTGATGCGGCAGCTCGGATCGAGTGACCTGTTGCCGATCGAACCGTCGATGGAAATTCCGATCACCGTCGGCTCGTCGGTCTCGAACAAGAAGCGCCCGGTGCTACGCCCGACCGCACCGAAGTCGCGCGCCGGATCCTTCGTGCTCGTCACGTTGCTCGCGATCGTCGTGCTCGCGGGAGGCGCATTCTATGCTCGCCGCGAGATGGGTTCGCACGCCGCGGCGTCCGTCGATGCGCGGCCGCACGATGCCGCGCAGATCGATGCGCCTGTCTCGATCGATGCCGCGATCGATCCGGTTGCCGAGCTTGCCGCCTCCGCGAGGCAGCTCGCAGCCGGCGGCAAGGTCGACGCGGCGATCGCGATGCTCCTCGAGGCACGCCGCAGGTATCCGGATCGTGCGGTGCTCCCGCTGACCGCCGGCAAGCTGTTCTTCTCGAAGTTTTGGTGGAACGACGGCATCGCGAACCTCCGCGAGGCGATCAAGCTCGATCCGAACCTCCGCAGCGATCCGGATCTAATCGCGACGGTCGTCCGCGGCTTCACGACCACGCCGGCGTACGACTACCGGCTGGGCGGGTTTCTCGTCGAGCTAGGTTCGGCTGCCGCCCCGATCCTCGACGAAGTTGCGCGCACGCACGCCAATCCCGAGATTCGCGCGCGCGCGGCAGCCGAGAGCAAGCGCCTCAGCGGCCGGTGATGAACGTCACCCGCAACAGACCGTGGAGCGACTGGATGCCGCCCTTGACGTTCTGATCCGTTCCGTTGTTCGACACGCTGAGCAGAAACGGCAGCTCGGCTCCGGCCTCGACTCCGAGCGCGAAGTTCTTGTGCAGGTAATAGTCGCCACCGATGCCCGCGAGCACCGGCAGATACGTCGCCGTGCTCTCGCTGATCGAAGGATTCATCGGATCGGTGCGCTCGCTCTTGAGCTTGCCTTGGCCGATCCCGATGCCGCCGATCACGTTCATGCGCGCGCGACCGTCATCCGATTGCCACACATCGAACGAGATCGCCGGCATCAAGTGAATGAGATAGACCGAGTCCGTCAGAGTGCCGGACGTGAGACTGCCGACGATCAGTCCGAGCTCGGCGCTGATCACCATATTTCCAGTCCGATAGCCCATCGAGAATCCGGGCGTGACGATGTCGGTGAGACCGAGGTTCGTGCTCATCCGCCCCTGGATCTGGAAGCCTGTTTGAGGCGGACCGCCGTGCTCGATCTCGGCGGGCACCGTCGCCGGGCTCGAGGTCGGAGGGAAGCTCGGCGGTGCCGAGGGCACGGGCGCAGGCTGCGCGAGAGCAAACGATGAACCACACACGACTGCACCCACGAGTAGACGTTTGATCATGATCCGCGATCATCGCACGATGGCCGACTCGTGTGCGAGTCACAGGCGTTTGCGGCGGCGGGGTGCGGCTAGATACGCTTTTCCACGTGGTGAGATCTCGTAACCGACTTCGAAGCTCTGCGTCAGACCGAGCCGCTTGAGCTTGCGGACGTCAGTCTTGAAAGGAAGCGTCTCGCGCCCGAGCTTGGCAGCGAGCTTCGAGGCGGCGACTCGCGGGTGCTTGGAGATCAACGCGAGCGTCTGCTTCGTCCAGGGTTCGTCGCGATCCATGCGGGCGAGCTTCGCTCGGATCGCCGCGATGTCCGCGTCTTCGAGCTCGTCCTCGAGTGCGAGCGTCACGCGATCGCCATCGCCGCCGTGATGGAGCTCGACTCGCCAGAGCTCGGTCGCCTCGTCGAGAGGTCCGAGCTCCGCGAGATATGCCACGAGCGCATCGCGCGATGGAAAGCCGGCTCGCGTCGCGTCGGCGGCGGTGATCGCGTTGACCTGGATGCGCGCGATCGCGTCGACCTCGAGGACGCCGATCGGATGACAACGGTAACGCCCGCCGGCGCGTACGTGCGGCTTCTGCCAGCGCCGGAACGTCAGCGTGATCGCGCCGCTCTGCAGGCCTTCAAAGAACGGCTTCTTGAACAACAGCATGCTGGCTCCAATTCTCACCGAGCGGTCGCGACCCCGACGTACGCGAACGATAACCGGCCCGGCCGATGATGGCCTTGGTAGTCGCCGAGCTCGTCGATCGAGAACACCGCCTCGACCTGACGTTTGATGTCACGATCGAGGTGACAGTTACCGGCGACCACTTTCCAGATCGGCGTGAGCCTATGCTGCCAGCGCGCGGTCCGTGGATCCGGCGACAGGCCGTGCTCGATGAACACGAGCTTGCCGCCGGGACGCAGGACACGCCTTGCTTCCGCAAGCGCGCGCGCCGGATCGGTCACGCTGCACAACGTATACGTGAGCACCGCGGTATCGAACCGCGCGGTGTCGAACGGCAGTTCCTCGGCAACGCCTCGCGCGAGCTCGACGGAGACCCCCGCATTGCGCGACGCAGCGCGAGCGAGAAGCGGTGGTGACGGATCGATGCCGACGACATCAAGGACGTGCCGCGGATCGAACAGCGGCAGGTTGAGACCGGAGCCAACGCCGATCTCGAGGACATGCCCGCGCGCATGCGCCATCGCACGGCGTCGTTCTTCGATGATGTCGGCGGTGCCGCAGACCCGGTCCAGGACCCGTGGATAGACGTGCGTTTCCCAAAGTCGACGCAACACGCTGCCTCTACCGGAGCTTGTCGTAGACCGCGGTGTCGAAGCCGACGATCGCGCGGTCGCCGACGAGCAAGATCGGTCTGCGCAGCAGATTCGGATCTTTCACAGCCGCTTTCGCGAACGTCGCGACATCCGGCGGCTCGTCGGCCCAACCCTTCAGCTTGACCGTCGCGTGTCGCGTATTCAACACGGCCTTCACGGAACCCGCCTTCGCGACGAGCGCGCGCACGGTCGCCTCGTCGAGACCGGTCTTGGCGTAGTTGATCTCTTCGAGCTCGATCCCGCTGTGCTTGCGCAAGGAACTCCTCGCGTTACGGCAGGTCGTTCAAGTG
>JAQBQF010000113.1 GCA_028287115.1 Myxococcales bacterium | reverse complement strand
GCCGGTCAGTTCGGTCGAATCCTGGTTCTTCTCGTCCTTCGGCTGGAACGTGCCGATGCCGATGCGATCCTGCTCGCTGAGCACGAGACGCTTGACGCGCACGTGGCCCATGACCTTCTCGAAGTTGCCGCCGTGGTGGCGCATCAACTCCTTGAAGATCAGCCGGCACGCCGGGTTGACGTCGCCGTCGACCTTGAGGCGGTGGTCGTCGTTGCCGAGCTTGAGCTTGTTGATCGTGTCCTCGCGCCACTCGCGAGGAATCAGCCGCAGCGGCTCGTCGTGCATCGGCGACGGGAATACTTCGCTGCCACCGGCGAGATCGCTGAGCGGACCCGGCAGATTCCAGAAGTACGTATAGAGCGCGCCGTCGGGCGTCTTCGAGTATTCCTCGATGCCCTTCTTGAGCTGGCGCGCGATCGTCGACTTCGCGGAGCCGACCGGACCGTGGAGCAAGATGATGCGGCGCTCGGTGCCGTAGCCTTGCGCGGCGCTCTTGAGCACGTTCATCAGGCGCATCAGCGGCACGTCGAGGCCGAACACGGCATCCCGACCACCATGCGACTCGTCGCGGAAGAACTTGTAGCGGACAAGTTTCTTCTTGTTGTCGATGTACTCCTCCACGCCGTGAGACAGCACCATGTCGTACAGGCGCTGATATGCGTTGCGGGTGATTTGCGGGTTGCGGCGAACGAGCGCGAGGTAGTCCTCGAAGCTCCCTTCCCACGCAAGCTCCTTGTACGTCGTGTAGTTCTGAAGCTCTGCGATCTGTCCCACCAGAGTCATAGGATCGACCGTACCACACGAGGCGCATGTCGTCTGTGCAACGAATGATCAGTACGCACGATGCACATGGCCTAACGGTGATCACACGCCTCGTTTGCGCACATTGAATTCCAGATCGTCGTCGGCAAAATGGTGTGCAGGGGGTTTTCCAATATGAAGACGATCTTTGCTTTGTTCTCACTTTCGATCGCGGCGTGCGGTACCACCGGTCCTCTCGAACCGGGCGCCGGCGACAGCCTTGGCTCCGGAACGCAGACGCTGGTCGTCAACGGCACAGCGTCGGCACGGCCTCGACTCACGAACGCACATCAAGCGAGCGATTTCGACACAGACTTTTCCGTTCGTGTGTCTCTCAACAATGCGGCGGTCACCACTGGCACCGTGACGATCACGAGTCTAGGCAAGACGCTGAACTTGACGTTCAACCCGAACAGCGGCGGGCAGTTCGGCCGATGGGAAGGCACCGCGAATGGCTACGACGAGGTTTATCAATTCGACGTCGTCAGCGGTACCGACAACGTCCAAGCGGTCCGCGTCGACGGGCCGGACATTCAGACCTTCACCGCACCGACCGCCGGCGCCTCGGTCGACTCGACGATGGCGAACACGGTCACGTGGTCGCGCGCGGCGCCCGCGGACATCGCAGAGATCCAGGCGGGCGATAACGGCAATCCACTCACGATCGATGACACCGGCACGTACTCGGTTGCGCCGGGCACGCTGAAGGCCGACAGGACGCAGTCGAAGCAGAACACGATCCGACTGATTCGTACGAACCGCGTGACGCCGACCGGTGCCGCCGCGGGCTCGCAGGTCGCGGTATCGGTCACGAACGAGATCGACGTCGTCGCGCTGCCAAACCCGGCGTTGTAGTCGCGCACGAAAGGCGTTGACCTGACCTCGACGTGAACCTGAACGACACCCTGGACCCTGACGTTGTCAGGTCATCTCGGAGAAACCCGCCGCGAAGCACCCGCGCTGCATGGTCCGGACCGAATTGGAGAGGTCGATCCGAGGCTCGTCCGCGATGTGTCAACGAGGAGGCCGATGGTGGAGCTCGAGTTGACGTTCAGTTTCAGGTCAACGGCGCGCGTTAACGTCAACGCCGACGTGGATCGGCGCTACTTCTGAAACCTCTCGACGTTGCGCTTGTGCTCGTCGTAGGTGCGAGCGAAGGCGTGGTTTCGGGCGTCCCTCGCGACGAAGTAGAGGTACTCGGAGCCGTCGGGGGCGAGCGTCGCTTCCATGGAGCCCTTGCCCGGGTTCGAAATCGGCCCCGGCGGCAGTCCCTCGTGTTGATACGTGTTGTACGGATTGTCGGCATCGTGCAGCTGCGCGGTGTGCAATCGATCTGACTTGTTCCACGCGCGACACGCCGCCGACTTCTGCACCGGCACTTCGCAGCCGTAGCGGATCGTCGGATCGGTCTCGAGTCGCTTCGGCTTGAAGTCCGGGGACGTCAACCGATTGATGAACACCTGCGCGATCCGCGGGCGCTCGGCGGGATCGACGGCTTCCTTCTCGACGATCGACGCCATGGTCAGGATCTCTCGATCGCCCCAGTGCAGCTTGTCCTTGAGCTTGCCCGCGTCGCGTCCGTGCTTGGCGAGCAACTCTTGCCAGACCTCTTGATGGCGATTGATCAGCCGCTCGATCACGACGCGCGGTTTCTCGCCGACGCGAAACTCGTATGTATCCGGGAACAAGTAGCCCTCGACGGAGTCGCCGGTGATCGCATGATTGGACAGGAACTCTTTATCGCGCGCGATCGCTTCGAGCTCTTTGGGGTTCGCGACGCGCGACGTGCCGAGGAGGTCGAAGAACTCGAGCATGTTCTTGCCTTCGGGCAGCGTGACCTTCGTCGTGACCTCTTTGATCCCGGTGACCAGCACCTTGAGGACCTGTGCCGGCGTCAGGTTGTCCTTGATGAGGTACTTGCCGGTCTTGATGTTCGTCGTATCGCCTTCCCACATCGCGTAGATCCGGAACCACGTCGGGCGATCGATCACGCCCTTGCTCGACAGCATCGACGCGACCTGCGGGAACGACATTCCGGGCTTGATCTCGACATCGATCTCGCCGCCGCTGCCTTCGTGCTGCGCATCGGGATACTGCAGCGCGCGGTGAATGAACCAGCCGGCGATCGCAACGACGAGCAGGACCGAGCCGACGACCACGGCGAGTGCGACTCGGAACGAACGCTTGGACATCGGGCTTGCGAGAACTTATACGGCGCGGCGCGTGAGGTCGAGCCACGCCTGTAAGATGAGTGTTGCCGCCTGTTGATCGATGACCTGCTTGCGCCTCGCGCGCGAGACATCGGCCTCGATCAACACGCGTTGGGCTTGCGCGGTGGTGAAACGCTCATCCTGCTCGTGAAATTTCACGGGGACCGCTGCCAGCGCGGCACGCAGCGCGGCCGCTAGCGCCTGGACACGACGCGCGCGGTGCCCGACTCTGCCAGAGAGCTCGAAGGGCATGCCGACCACGATGTCGGTGATGTCGTGTTTCGCGACGAGTGTCTGGATCGCCGACACATCCCTGTCGGTTCCGGCACGTGCGATCACCTCGAGTGGATGCGCGGCGATGTTCGCCTCATCGGTGATGGCGACACCGATCGTCTTGCTGCCGATATCGAGACCAAGCGCGCGCATGACTTGGGGACTTGGGGACGGTGCACACTATCGCTACCTGCGATCGGTAACCATGCGATCTGGCATCCGGTGGCCGGGGTCGCTCTCGGACGTGCGTGCGATCTCTTGAACTTGCAGATCGCAGGTTTCAAAAGTGTGCACCGTCCCTGGTTCCAGCGGTTCCGGCCGTCCCCGGGTCGCAGTTCGCACGAATTGGCCCCGCTCAGAGGGCAAAAAAAAGGCCCTGCAAGGGGGGGCTTGCAGGGCCGGGGCGCAGATCGCAGCAGCTACTTGTTGCCTCTGGTGGTGGGGGAGAATTGCGGGATGAGGGGGAGGGAACCGCGAGTCATCCACCGAGTCGAAACTTTGACTGCTGCGTCGCGCGTTGGATTCGATTTGATTTTCACAACCAGCTGAACGGGTCCGGTATTCCTTAGAACCACCGGCTCGTCTTCTGGTTGCTAGGAAACTGGAGCACGTTCTGTTCCATCGCAAGCCCCCGCTAAATTCGGAGATCGTCGACGCGGAAACGCGGTCTTAGCGCAGAGGATCCGAGACGTAAGTGCACGACTGGCAACTCTTGCTGTCACCCCGTGTTCTCAGGCTGGCCAGTGTGGTGGCCACCCTGACGGCACTTCGCCCCAAGAACCAAGCTCAATTCGCGTCTCGTAAGCCCGATGTTTCAGAGATGTTGAGTAAGGTCGTGCGCATGTCGGACGAACCGCCCCCGCAGCCCAAGCTCCAGGTTCAGATCGATGAAGACATTTCCCAGGGTGTTTACTCGAACCTGGTGCTGCTCAATCACACCGAGAACGAGTTCGTACTCGACTTCGCGTTCATCCAGCCGAGCAACGGGCGCGCGAAGGTTCGCTCGCGAGTCGTCTCCTCGCCGCGGCATACGAAGCGCTTGCTCCTAGCACTCCAGAAAAATCTCGAGCGCTACGAAGAGCGGTTCGGGCGGATCGATCTGGGACCCGACGAAGAGACCGTCCTGCACTGAGCTTCAGGCGACGGCGCCATCGAGGATCTCGAACGTGCCGCGATCGAGATCGAGCTCGGACATCGCCCCGAATGGAATCGCTTCGTTGCGATCGCCATGACCGACCGGCGCGCCGGACGCCGCGGCGGTGCCGGCCGCGTGCAGGCGTTCGAGCACCGTCGCGAGCGCGGCGTTGGGCGGATCGACACCGGTCGGCGGTTGCCGATCCTCGCAGCGCGCGAAGTCGCCGACGACCACCGCCGCGGGCTTCGCGAGCTCGCCGGTGAGCATCAAGTGCGTGAGGTACCGATCGATCTCGTAGGGCCGCTCGCCGACCTCCTCGATCAATGCGATCGCGCCCGCGCAGCGGCATCGGCCACGGCGTCCCGACGAGCAACGACACCATCGTCAGGTTGCCCGCGATCACGGGGCCGCGATATGTGCCGCGTCCGTGACACGCGAGCTGCCACGGGCGCACGCCCGGCGGCCGCGGATCGGTGAGCAGCGCGACGAGGTGCCGGACGTCGGAGTCGGCGAGCTCGCCGAGCTGTCCTATCATCGGTCCGTGGATCCCGCGCACGCCGGCGGCGTGGGCCCACGCGAGCAATGCGGTAGCGTCGGAGAAGCCGACGATCGGCTTCGGATCGCGCCGCAGGGCGTCCGCATCGAGCCGCGGCAAGATCCGCATGATCCCGTAGCCGCCACGCGCGAGCACGATCGCGCGAACCTCGGGATCGCGCAGCATCGCGTTGAGCTCGTCCGCGCGCACCTCGTCGGCAGCGACGAGATAATTCGGGACACCCTCGGGATGCGGCGCGGTGACGCTATCGCCGACGCGGATCTTGAATTCGTCGCCGAGCCGGTCGAGCCCACGCGCTAGTTTGTCAGGCTTTATCGGGCCCGCAGGCGCGACGACGCCGAGCGTCTGGCCGCGCGCGATCCGAGGTGGCCGCTCCGCGCTCATCACACCACGGGTCCAGCGAGCATCCTCGAAAAACGCGCGGCTCGCCCGTTCGATTCGATCATCCGCCTCCGGGGATTCCGCGGCGTCATCGTTTCTTGCGCTTCTTCTTGGTTCCGCCGGTGCTCGGCTTCTTGTCGTCCGCCTCGTCCTCGTCGGCGTCGACTGCCGGCATCTGCGCGGTGGTCACCGCGGGCATGGGCTTGGTCGTCGATGCCGCCGCAAACCGCCCAGAAGTAGATGCATCGAGACCGAGCGCAGCCAGATCGACGGCGTCCATCATCGTGGTGCTCTTGCCGTCGTCTTGCAAATCCGGATTCGACGGCCGCGAGGGCGCGTCCGGCATGACCGCCTCCATGACGGCGGTGTCCTGACCTTCTTCGAGCACCTCCGGAATCGCCGAGAACACCTGCGTGTCACGCGACGTGCGTTTCGGCTGCACCGTGGTCGCGACCACCGGCGGCTGCGGGATCATCCGCGTCGCCTGCTTTTCGAGCTCGGGCAACGCGACCCGCGCTTGCCACCACTTCTTCGCGGCCTCGGCTTCGAGCTTGGGCTTGACTACCATGCCCGGCGCTCGCTCCGATCCACCGACCTGCTCGTGAATCTCGACGACCACGGCCTCGAGCGCGACCGTGTCGTCCGTAAGGATCGCGATCGCGGTACCGACCGGCATGGGCATCGGGATCTCGAGATATCCGGTGCTCGGCCGAACGGCCGTCAATTTGACGCGCCTCCCGAGCTGGAGCCCACGATAAGTGAGATCGACGAAGCTCTCGGTGGTCCCTGGCATGGTTGTCATCTTATCGCAGCCGCCCGGCCCTTGCGTCCATGGCGTGCCCTTGTGCATGGTCCGCCCGTGGGTCTCTTAGACCGCCTCCGCAAGCTGCGCGACGCCGCACCCGACGATGACATCGGGGCGCGGACGCGGGCGCTCGTCGTCCATGGCAACGAGTTCGGTTTCGACCCGTTCGGGATGTCCCGCGATTCGATCCGCCGAGCCGCGACGATCGCGCGGTGGATGTATCGGCATTACTTCCGCGCGCAGGCGTTCGGCATCGAGCATCTACCGCCGGCCGGCCGCTTGCTGCTCGTCTCGAATCACTCGGGGCAGTTGCCCTTCGACGGCATGGTGATCGGCTCGGCCTGCTTTCTCGAGCCCGAGGTCCCGCGCCTGATCCGCGCGATGGTCGAGTTCTTCGTGCCGACCGTGCCGTTCGCGTCGTATCTATTCTCGCGGTGGGGACAGATCACCGGCACGCCGGAGAACTGCCGCCGCCTGCTCGCGAGTGAAGAGGCGGTCCTCGTGTTTCCCGAAGGCGCGCGCGGGATCTCGAAGCCGTTCTCGCAGCGCTATCAGCTCGCCGAGTTCGGCAAGGGGTTCATGCGGCTCGCTCTCGAGACCGGCGCGCCGATCATCCCGGTCGCCGTGATCGGTGCAGAAGAACAGGCGCCCGCGGTCAACATGAAAGCGCTCGCGAAGCTGCTGCGGATCCCGGCGTTTCCGGTCGTTCCCTACCCGCCGTTCATCGCGCCGCTCCCCTTGCCCGTGAAGTATCGCGTGTACTTCGGCGAGCCGATGACGTTCCACGGCGATCCGGACGATGACGACGAGATTCTCGACGACAAAGTAAAGATGGTGCGAAGCAAGATCCAGTCGATGATCCAGGTCGGGTTGCGCGAGCGGGAACATGTCTTCTGGTGACACCGACCGCAGCGCGCGCCCCCGCAAGGTCGTGATCACCGGGATCTCCGGCCGACTCGGGCGGATCGTCGCCCGGCGCCTCCACCACGAGCTCGGCTGGCAGATCGTCGGTCTCGATCGGAGGCCGATGATCGGCCGCCCGAAAGACATCGAGCATCATCAGGTCGATCTGCGCAGCAAGAAAGCGCGCGACGTATTCCGCGCCGGCGATGTCGATGCGCTCGTCCACCTCGGCGTGATGCACGATCCACGCGCGCGTCCCGCGGAGCTCTACTCGTGGAACATCACGGGCACCACGAAGCTGCTCGAATATTGCCAGGCCTATCGTGTGCCGAAGGTCGTGCTGCTGTCTTCGGCGAACGTCTACGGACCGCGCCCCGACAACCCGCAGTTCCTGACCGAAGAAGCGCCGCTGCTTGCCGCTCAGCGATTTCCCGAGATGCGAGATCTCGTCGAGATCGATCACCTGGTGTCGACGTTCTTGTGGCGGGCACGCGACATCGAGACCGTGATCCTTCGCGCAGTTCACATCGTAGGGCCGGTGCATAACGCCCCTTCGAACTACCTGCGAATCGATCGGCCGCCGG
>JAQBQF010000105.1 GCA_028287115.1 Myxococcales bacterium | reverse complement strand
TCTTCTCGTAGTACTCCTCGGCGGTCGCGAGCTCGTACGCACCGGCGAGCTTGGCGCCCTTGGTGTTCGGCGTGGAGCCAAACTTCTTCCACGCTTCGATCGTCTGCTTCTCGAGCTGCTTGGCTTGCGCGGTGCGACCCTTCTTGCGCTGGAGCTCGGCGGTATCGGCGAACGACTTCACGTAGTCGTCCTCGTTGCCGGCGTCCTTGCCGTACTTCGCGCGCCAGCGGTCGAGCGTCTCGCTCATCGAGTTGACGTCGCCTTGCTGCTTGTAGAGGTTCGCGACTTCATAGAGCGCGCGATCCTGCTTCTTGCGATCGGTCTCGATCCGGCCGTACTGGCCCCATAGATCGATCGACTTCTTGAAGTCGCGGTTGAGCTCTGCGGCGAACGCGGCGTTGTACACGGCGTCGAGGCCGATCTGATCGAGCGTCATCGCCTTCTGACCCGGGAGCGGATCGGGGGCCTTGATCCCGAGCTTCTTCGCCTTCTTCGTCGTGTCGTAGAGATCGAGGTACGTCTTGACGGCCTCGTCGAACTGGAACGCGGCCTGCTGGCTCGCGGCCTGGAGCCGGAGCGCGTCGAGGTAGTACGGGCTCTCGCGGAAGTTCTTCTCGGGATGTCCCGCGAACTCCTTGAACAGCGCGATCGCCGTCTTCGGGCGCTCACCGAGCTTGTAGCTCACGGCGGCGTTGTAGAGCGCGACCGGCAGATCCGGATCGGCAGCCGGCGCGGTCTTGTAGAACCGGTAGAACGCCTCGGCGGCCGGGATGTACTCGGTCTTCTTGTAGAGGTCGGCCGCGCGCGAAAAGTTCAGCGAGCGGTTCTGGCTGATCGCGAGATCGACCGACGCCTTGTCACCGCAGGTCGCGGAGATGAACTTGTTGTTCGTCGCCTGGATCGCGTCGAAGTTGTTCTGCGCCTGATAGATCGCGAGGATGCCGTCCTTGGCCTTCGCCGCGGGCGCGATCGATTTCGGATCGCGAGGATCCGCCGGCGCGGTGTGGCAGAAGTTGTCCATGACCTTCTGGAACCGCGAGATCGCATCGTCGACGTGGAAGTACGCGAGGCTGATCAGCGCGGCGTTGATGCCCTGCCCCGGCGCGGCCTGCGGATCGTTGACGACGTTCTGATAGTTGTCGTATTCGGCCTGCAGCTTCAGATAGATGTCCGGAATCGGCTGCGGCTGCCACGGCTGCGGGGTTGCTTGCAGCTCGGCGACGGTCGGGACCTTGAGCGGCTGGAGCCGGCCGGCATCGACTTCTTGCTGGGCCAGCTTCTCGTAGGTCTGCGTGATCGATCGAGCGGCCTCGATGTAGTAGGCGACGCCGAGATCGCGGTGATCGCGGACCCACTTGTACTGATCGATCGCCTCGGCGTAACGCTCGCTGTAATAGAGCGCTTCGCCTTCGAGGAAGCTGAACTCGTAGATGTAGTCCGACTCGGGATAGGTCGTGATGAACGTCCGATAGAGGTCCACAGCCTTCGCGTACATCGCGAGGTAGTCCGCCTTGGCCTGCGGATCCTTCTTCGAGCTCGCGTCGTAGTCCTTGCGCAGCGTGGTCGCGGCGGAGTGCGTGTTGCGAGCGGCCGCGTAGAGCGCGCGCTCGGCGATCCGATGCTGCGTATCCATCGCTTCGCGATCTTTTTCGTTCGCGGCGTACCAGGCGGTGCCGGGTGCGTACTTGGTCGCGAGCTCGGCGGCGGCTTGATCGGCGGCGTACTTGTCGCCCTTGCTCTCGAACGCGTTGACGATCTGCTGGTGCACGATCGGGTTGTTCGGGTTGAGCTCCCACGGCGGCCCGAGCGCGATGCGATACGAATCGACGGCCTGGTCCCAGGCCTGGAGATCCTCGAACGCGTGGCCGAGCGCGACCCACACGTCACGGACGTGCTTCTCGTTCTCCCGGCCCTTGTAGAAGTCGCGCGCGCGCTGGAACGCCTTCGAAGGATCGGTGTCGGTCTCGCCTTCCCACGGATCGGTGAACGCGACGGCGATGTACTGGATCGATTCGTCGCGAAGCTCGAGCGGCGGCTGGCCACCGGCCGCGATCGTCTCGTCGTAGAGCCTGACGCTCTTGTCGAAGTTATCGATCGACTGCTTGAGGTAGTCGCGCTTGTAGTAGCTCCACGCGAGCTTGTAGAGCGACTCGGCGTACAGGCGCGAGTCGTTGCCGCCGTTGGCGACCTTGAGATATGCGGCGATCGCGGAATCGAGCTCGCCGGGGATCGTGAACTGATAGTCGGCGATGCCACGGACCCACGCGTGACGCACGAGCTCGAGCTCGGCACCCGGGTACGCCTTGCAGTCGGAATACGGATCGCGCAGCTGCTTCGCCTCGGCGTTCTTGATCGCCTCTTGACGCGTCGGCAGCGGCGCCGGCTTGCCGTCCCACTTGAACTGGTTCGAGCACGCGAGCGCGAGGAAGACCTGGAGCGACTTGCGCTCGTCCTTGGTCTTGCCGTAGTAGGCGAGCAGGTACATCGTCGACGGCGTCTGCCGGAACGACGGGAACTGCTTGAGGATCGCTTCCCACAGGTTGAGTGAGCGCGAGTAGTCGGCGACGATCGCCGCGCTATCGACGGCCGCTGCGCCTTCCTTCTCTTGCGCCGCGAGCTTGTCTTCGACTTCGGTGTCCGCGAGATCGAGATACAGATCGGCGAGCCGGAACATTGCGTCCGGCGTGAACTGCTCGTGCTTCGGATGGTTCTTCAGGAACTTCTCGAGCAGCGCGATCGTGTCGGTGTGGCGCTTGGCCCGATCGGTCTCGGTCTTCGCGATCCGCTCGGCATAGCGACGCTCGAGCTCGCTGGTTCGTCCATCGAACTCGCGCCTCGCGATCGAGCGCATCCGCTTATCATGATCGTCGGCGGACTTGAGGAAGTTCTCGTAGTCGGTCTCGATCTGCTTGAGCTCGTCGGCTTCTGCCGGCGTCAGGACGACTGGCTTCGTGTTCACCGGGACGGGCGCGGGCACTGGAGATGCAGCGGGGGGCTTTTGCGGAATCCCGACACCGGGGCCGCTCGGCGCCGGCTCATGCGCCGGCGTTCCGGGATCCGGAGCCGGTGCTGGTGCGCTCGGCTGCGCCGACGCGATGCCGGCGCACGACAACAGCGCGACCGATGCGACGATCGTTCGGAGCTTGTTCACTTGTGCCCTCCCGCCTTGGGTGCCGTTTTGGGCGTCGTGCCTTTGGGCGTCGTCGCCGGCGGTTTCTCGTCCGGCTTGACCGCGGGTTGCTGCGTGCCGGTGGGCTGATCGCCGACCGGCTTGATGCGCTGGTCCACGCCGCCCTTATCGGGGCCGAGACCCTCGGTGGTCGGCGGTGGCAGCGTATCGACCTTCTTCGGCGCGCTCGGTTTCTTGGTGTTGTCGTCGAGGATGTCGTGGAACTCGTCGCGGAGCTGCTTGAGCTCGCGCGAGCGGGCGAGGTTCAGGCGCTTGAGATCGTCGTCGGTGTCGGACTTCTGCGACCACGAGACGTCGACCGTGCCGACATCGCTGCGGACGATCACGTCGTAGAACTTCGCCTGGACGTCCTTGAAGCTCGCGCCGAGCACCGTCGCTCCGACGTTGCGCGATTCCGAGTCGTACTCGGTGAGCTGCTGCTTGTACGTGTCGAGATCGCCGTGCGCCTTCGAGAGCTCGATCTTCGCCTGCGCGACGCCTTCTTCGACGATCCGCGCGATCTGCGCCTCGGTCGTTTGCAGTGCGTCGACGAGGTGTCCCGCGCGCTCCGACAGATCCGCGAGGTTCTGCGACTGAACACGGTCGCGACTGGCGGCGACGGCCCCGGTCAGCGAGCGTTGCTCGGCGGCCTGCGCGATCGCGAGCTGATTGCGAATCTCGCGCGCATGCGACAGGCCTTCGTCCTTGACCGCTGCGAGATCTTTGCCGAGCTGGATTTCCTGGTGCACCGCCGCGAGCTCGTCCTCGATCGACTGCGCTTCCTTCGCGGCTTCGTCGAGCGCCTTCGGAACGCTCGCCTTCTGCTCGGCGGTTGCGGCGCTCGAGCTCGCGAACGTGTTGAGTGCGACGGCGATCGCTTGTGCGCTGCCGACGACTGCGTCGACCTCGGTCGCGTCTTGATCGATCTTGTCGAAGTCGTTGTGCGCGGTGCCGACGCGATCCGCGTAGGCCTGCTCCGGGTTGCCGAGCGCTTCGTATTGCTGCGCGAGCTGCTTGCGTGCAGCCGAGGCCGCGGCGAGATCGCCGGAGCTGTCGACGAGCCGCAGCTGCTGATCCGCGAGCTGGTTGCGCATCCTGATGACGTCGTCGAGGATCGCCCCGATGCGCAGCCGCCGCGAGGCGACCTGCGGGTACAGGCTCGAGTGATCGTTGGCAGCGATCACGCCTTCGAGGCGCGCGATCAGTTGCTCGGTCTCTTTGATGTTTGACTCGGCGCCACCGAGATCGTTCTCGACGCTGACGAACCGCTGGACGTCGGGCTCGTCGCGCAGCCACTTCGCGGCTTCCTCGGGAATCGGCGCGGTGACCTGGAACACGTGCATCGAACGTCCCGAGATCTGCGCGATGAACGACGCCGCGTTGAGGTTGCCGTTCGCCATCTGCGAGAGGGCGTCGTACGACGGCATGTAGCGGTCGTGGGTCTCGTTGAAGATCTGCGCGGCCTTGTCGTACTCGACCGCCGGATCCGAGACTTCACTCGCGTTGATCATGCCGGAGATCTGCGACTGGCGAATCATCTGCGCCTTGCGGACGCGAAGGTTTCCCTCGAGGATCCGCACCGTCGGCGTGTTCGTGGTCTGTGGGTTCGACAGCTCGAGGAGCTCGAGCGCGCGCAGCGCCTTGTCGTATTCCTTGCCCTTGACGTAGACCCAGGCGACTTCGTAGAGCGCGTCGGGGAACAGATCGGAGTGGCGGTCGACGAGCAGGTAGCTGTCGATCGACTTCGACGGCTGCTCGCGTTCGTAATACAGCCGGCCGAGCGCGAGCTGACCGAGCTCGATCATCCGCCGATCGTTCATCGTGCGCGGCTTGCGATTGATGAGGTCGGTGAACACGTCCGTCGCCTTCGCGAGATCCTTGTTCGCGACCTGCGCGGCGCCGGTGTAGTAGAGCGCTTGCAGCTCGTAGTCCGATCCCTTCGGCACTGCCGCAAACATCGTGATCGCGTCGTCGATCTTGCCTCGCGAGAACGCGAGCTTTGCCTTGACGTACGGCACCGACGACAGCTGGTTGTTCGAGCGATCGAGCGCGGCGACGTAGTCGGCGACGTCGGTGTCGTCTTTGTCGAAGATCGCGAGCTCGATCAGCCGCTCGAGTGCGGGCTGCGTGTACTTGCCGGTCACGTTGTTCGTGCCGATCACCTGCTTGAAGTAGGTGTGCGCGGAGCCGCGATCGCCTTTCTGATACAGCGATTCGGCGAGGTAGTACGTCGCCGCTTCGGTCTCGGGGCCTTGCTTGCTCGCGAGGTCGAACAGCATCAGCGCCGCGGTGTCGTAGTCGCCGAGCGAATACGCGACCTCGGCGTCGGCGAGCCTTCGCGCACCCGCCGCGCCTGTCAGCTGGTTGAGCGCCGGGAGATCGGTCCCGAGCGAGCGTGCTTCGCTCTCGTAACCCGACAGCTTGTTGGCGACGTTATCGTCGGCAGCAGCACTCGCCGCTCCGAGCAACGCGAACGCAGTGGCAAGGCTTGAGAGCCGCATATCAGTTTCCTGTCGGGCTTGCGGACGGCGAGGGCAGCGGCGTGGAACCTGGGGTCGTCGGCTTCGGTGCCTCCGCCGGCTTCTCGGGCGATTGCTGCGTGATCTTGCAATCGATGCCCGGGCGCTTCTCCATCGGCGTGTTCGCTCCGCCCTTCTCGTAAGCGCGGCACTCGACCTTGGTGATCTTGCCTTCGCCGGCGGTGAACGCGGTCGAGGTCCGCGCGGTGAACGTGAACTTGGAGAGGTAATCGAACACGCCGTAGCCGTGACCGCGATAGACCGCGACGACGCTCACGTTGTGATTGCCGGGAGAGATCGGCCCGGAGAACACGTCGAAGCTCTTCGTCTTGTACAGGTTGTCTGCCGTCTCGTCGCTGCGGACGAACATGCCGGTTCCGTCGAGCGAGTAGTTCAGCTTCTCGAGATGGAACGAGCTGCCCATCTCGTTCGAGTGCGTGATGAACGCTTGCGCGCCGACGCCACCGCCGAGCATTTGCTCTTTCAGCATTTGCACGCGAGCCTTGAGCTGCCACGCGCGTTCTTTGAGCGCTTGTGTCTTCTGCTCGAGGCGACGCATGCGAACGGCCGTCGGCATGTCCTCGGGCTTGACCGATGCAGGATCGACCGCCGGCGGGGCGGGTGCGGCCGCAGGTGCGGGAGCCGGAGCCGGCGCGGGTGCGGGCACTGGCGTCTTCGCTTTATCCGTTCCAGCCGTTGCGCTAGCCGCGATCAACAGCGCCGATAGGACAAATACAATCCGAGTTGCATTCCGATGTGCTCGCATAATCTCTCCAGCCGGCCCTTAGCGTTCCGGTGCCTGACTTCCCTCGTGCGTCGAAGGTTGTCCCTCGACGCAATTTCCATTGGAATGAGGAGGTTGTAACACTCGCCTGGGGGGTGCTCAAGCTGCACATGTCCCTGGTTTTGGCATCTCACCAGAGCCTGTCGGGAGTCACCTATGACCGGCGTCACGGGACAGGTGGCGCGCTAGGTGCTCCCATAGCTTTTCGAGCACCGCGTTGATGCCTTCGCCGGTCGCGGCCGACATCACGAGCAGGTCGATTCCGAGTGCGGCGAACCCCCGCCGGTGCTCCGCAATCGCGTCCGGTTCGGTCGCGTCGCTCTTGTTCAAGGCGACGACCTGAGGCTTGTTCGCGAGATCGGGTGCGTAACGCGCAAGTTCGCGGTTGATGACCTGAAAATCGGCAATCGGGGACCTGTCCGGGCCCGTCGTGAACGTGTCTTCGACGATGTGGAGCAACACCCGGCAGCGCTCGACATGGCGCAGGAACTGGTGTCCGAGACCCGCTCCATCCGCGGCGCCTTCGATCAGGCCGGGGATGTCCGCGATCACGAACGTTCGCTCGTCACTGAGCCGGACGACGCCAAGATTGGGGACGAGTGTCGTGAACGGATAATCCGCGACTTTGGGTCGAGCCCGGGAGACGTGGCTGATGAACGTCGACTTGCCGACGTTCGGGTAGCCGAGCAATCCGACATCGGCCAGGAGCTTGAGCTCGAGGCGCACGGTGCGCTCTTCGCCGAGCGTGCCCGGCTCGAACTTGGTCGGCGCCTGATTCCACGGCGTCTTGAAGTGGATGTTGCCCTTGCCGCCGATGCCGCGCTTGCACAGCACGAACGTCGAATCCTCCTTGTCGAGATCGACGATGATCTCGCCGGTGGGCTCGTCGTAGACGACCGTGCCGACGGGCACTCGGATCGTGACGTCGGCGCCCGCCGCGCCGTATTGATCTTTGTTGCGGCCGGGCTCGCCGTTATCGGCTTTGAAGTGGCGCCGGTACTTGAAATCGAGGAGTGATGACAGCGTACGATCCGCGACGATGTACACGTTGCCGCCATCGCCGCCGTCGCCGCCGGACGGGCCACCGAACGGAACGCCATCCTCGCGCCGAAACGCGGCCGAGCCGTCCCCGCCGTTTCCGGCCTTCACGTGGATGATGGCCTCGTCGATGAACTGCACGAGGGCGATCTATGGCTGATGTAGCGCTCGGGTCAAGGTGGGTCGCCACCTGGTCGCGCGCCGTGATCGGTCCGGCGAGCCGCAGAGCGACCGCGGTCTGGATCGGCGCCGGCCTCGTCGTCGCCGTGATCTTCGGCGGGAATGGGATGAAGCCGCACGATCTGACCGAGCTCGCACTCCGGGTCCCGGCCGTCGGGATCGTGCTCGCCGTGACCTGGACCCTCCTGTTCTTACCGACGGCGCGCGTCCTGGTATGGGCCGATGGGGCGACGTACCTGCGCTCGCTGCCGGGACCGCGGCGCCTCCCGATCGCGATCTCCGCCGCGGCGATGCTCGGTCTGCAGCTCCCGTGGCTCGCGCTGTGGATCCTCGGCGATGGCGCGCGGGGGCTCGCGATCGTCGTCGCGATGACCGTCGCGATCGCGGCGCTCGCGGCTTGGCGACCGCGTGCTCGGGTGACGCGCACGCCGGCGTGGCGTCGCGATCGGCAGGCGTTGCGGGGGGTTTATGTGCGCGCGCTCCGCCGGCGCGCGGGAGACGCGCTGGTCCGCGGCGCCGGCCTCGCAGTGCTTGCGGGGATCGCGGGAGGGTTGCTCGTCCGCAACAACGGGCTCGTCGGGCTCGACGCCGCGGTGCTCGGGTCGGCGGCGATCCAGATCGTGCTCGTGCCGGCGTCGGTCGGCGTGTGGGTGCCGCTCGTCGAAGCACATCGCGCGAGCGCGTGGCTCGCAGGATCTCTCGGGATCTCGGAGGTCGCGCGGATCGCGGTGCTCGCGATGATCGTCAGCGGCGTCTACGTGGTCGCCGCGGCGATCGCGGCGGCTGCAGCAGCGATCACGGTCGGTGGCTCGATCGAAACGAACGGGTGGCTCGTCGTGCTGTCGCTCGCGATCGCGCTGTGCTCGGGAATCCTGACGACGCGAGCGCTCGTGTGGGCCGAACGTTCGCAGCAGGTCGCCGCGCGCGTCGTCAGCGGCGCGATGGTCGTCGCGGCGATCTCGATCGTGTGGCTCGGCTGGCTCGGTGTCGTCGGGGTGCTCGCCCTCGCGGCGACCGCGGTGTTTGCACTCGCGACGGTGCGCGCATGATCTTGCAGGTCGACAGGCTCGCGGTCCGGCGTGGCGGACGGACGGTCTTCGATCAGCTCGAGCTCTCGGCGGCGCCGGGCGAGATCGTCGGTGTCGTCGGCAAGAATGGCTGCGGTAAGTCGACGCTCCTCATGACGATCGCCGGCGTGCTCGCACCGAAAGATGGCCGCGTCGTGATCGATGGCGCTTCGGTCTGGGGCGCGACGCGCGAACGATCACGCGCGCGCAAGGCGCTCGGCTACGTGCCGGAAGGAGCCGATCCGCCGGGATTTTTGCTCGCGAAGGAGCTGTGGGCGCTGTGTGCGGGAAGCCGCGGCGTCGCGTTGCCTTCCCAAGAGCTCACGGATCAGCTCGCGCTCGACGAGCTCGCGGATCTCGCGATCGACCGGATGTCACTCGGCCAACGCCGGCGCGCTTGCCTCGCCGCCGCGCTCGTCGGACCGCCGAAGCTGCTCGTCCTCGACGAGCCCGACAACGGCCTCGACACGAAGCGCACGATGGCGCTCGTCACGCTCGTCACCGCACATGCGGCGGCCGGAGGCGCCTGCGTGATGGCGACCCACGATACAGCGCTACTCGAGGAGCTCGGCGCGCGACGATTCGAGATGATCGCGAAATAGCGCGAGAGCTGCACGACAGTCGTGCGGGGCGCGGATCAGCGCCGTCACAGCGGTCCCGCGGCAGCTCGGTAATGTACGAACGCCGTAACTACGCAGTCGCGACAGGAGCCAGCGCAGCCGCACCGGGCTCGTACACCGCGATGCGCATCTTCGACTTGCCGTGACGCTCGAACTTCACGACGCCGTTGATCATCGAGAACAACGTGAAGTCGCGGCCCATGCCGACGTTCTCGCCGGCGTGAAACTTGGTGCCGACCTGGCGAACCAGAATGCTGCCCGCGGTGACGACCTGACCGGCGAAGCGCTTGACGCCTCGCATCTTCGGTAGCGAGTCGCGGCCGTTGCGAGTCGAGCCTTGTCCTTTTTTATGTGCCATGGCGCGTTACCTCTATGCCTCGATCGCCGCGATCTTGACCGCGGTCAGATCCTGGCGATGTCCATTCTTGCGGACGTAGTTCTTGCGATGACGGAACTTGAACACGATCAGCTTGTCGCCGCGCGTCTGCTCGACGATCTCGCCGGAGACCTTCGCGCCTTTGACGAGGGGCTTGCCGATCGTGACGCTGCCGCCGTCACCAGACGAGACGAGCAGAACCTGGTCGAACACGACCTTGGCGCCTGCGTCGCCCGCGAGCTTCTCGACCATGACGGTCTTGCCGGGCTCAACCCGATACTGCTTGCCACCCGTTTGGATCACCGCGTACATGACTTGCTCCGCCAAAAGGCTTTAGGAACCGCGCACTTTACTCATGAGCGCGGCGGCGTCAAGACCTAGCGTGAGCGCAGATCAGCCGCCCAGGCGTTTGTGCAATAGATCCGAGGTGATCACGGGGTTCGCGCGACCTCCCGTCTCCTTCATCACCTGGCCGACGAAGAAGCCAAACAGTCCGTGTTTTCCCGATTTGTAGGCGTCGGCCTGGTTTTGGTTCGCCCCGACCACGCGGTCGACGATCTCCCAGAGCTGCGCCTCGTCCGAGATCTGCTGCACGCCTTTGCGTTCGACGATCGCGCGCGGCGACTCGCCGGTCTGGTAGCTCTCTTCGAAGATGTCCTTGCCGATCTTGCCGCTGATCGTGCCGTCTTCGACCAGGCGGATCAGCTCCGAGAGCTGCGCCGGCGCCATCGGTGATTGCGAGATCGACTTGGATTCCGCGTTGAGCGCGCCGAGGAGCTCGCTCAGCATCCAGTTCGCGATCGCACGGCCGCCGCGATCGCCGGGATGAGATTTGACCGCGTCATCGAAGTAGTCGGCGAGTGCGCGGTCGGAGACGATCGTGCGCGCGTCATCGGGCGCCAGGCCGTGCTGCTTGAGATAGCGATCGAAGCGAGCGACCGGCAGCTCCGGCAGCGAGCGCAGGATCGTCGCCATCATCGCGCCGTCGACGACGAGCGGCGGGAGATCGGGATCGGGAAAATAGCGGTAGTCGTTCGCCTCTTCTTTGGACCGCATCGCCGAAGACGCGCCCGCATCGGCGTCCCACAGCCGGGTCTCGCGCTCGATCCGGCCGCCGGTCTCGATGATCCGGATCTGCCGCGCGATCTCGTGCTCGACCGCGTTCTGCACGAACTTGAACGAGTTGATGTTCTTGAGCTCGGTGCGCGTGCCGAGCCGATCCTCGCCGCGCCGGCGCACGGAGACGTTCGCATCGCAGCGCAGGTGCCCTTTCTCCATGTCGCCTTCGGAGATGTCGAGCCAGCGCACGAGCCGATGCAGCGAGCGCATGAACTCGGCGGCCTCCTCGGAGCTGCCGAGCTCCGGCGAGGTGACGACCTCGACGAGGGCGATCCCCGCGCGATTGAGATCGACCTGCGAGACCGCGCCGACATGCAGGTTCTTGCCGGCGTCTTCTTCGAGGTGGATGCGCTGGAGCCGGACGCGCTTGATCGCCCGGCCGATGATCAGATCGAGGTGGCCGTCTTCGCAGAGCGGCTCGTCGAATTGGGTGATCTGATAGCCCTTGGGCTGATCCGGATAGAAGTAGTGCTTGCGCGCGAACCGCGACTTCGCGCGGATCTTCGACGAGGTCGCGATGCCGAGCCGCAACGCGAGCTCGACGGCCGCGCGATTGAACACCGGCAGCGAGCCGGGTAACCCGAGGACGACAGGATCGGTGAGCGAGTTCGGCGGCGCACCGAAGCGGACCTCCGACGGTGAGAACGCCTTGCTCTTCGTCGCGAGCTGGACGTGAACCTCGAGGCCGATCACCGGCTCCCATTGCTCGAGCATCTCCGGCAGATCGCTGACGGTCTCCGAATGCGGCCTCACGACACCGCCTTCGGCCGCTGCGCGCCGAGACCGACCGCGGCTTCGATCACCGCACCCGCGCGGAGGAGCGTCGCCTCGTCGAGCGCCTTACCGAGGAGCTGCGCGCCGATCGGCAGGCTGTCTTTGGTGAGACCGCACGGCACGCTGATCCCGGGCAGGCCGGCGAGGTTGCACGCGAGCGTGAACACGTCGCCCAGGTACATGTCGAGCGGGCTCGCCTTCGCACCGAATCGATACGCGGGCGTCGGCGTCGTCGGCGTGAGGATGAGGTCGACCTGCTCGAACGCCTTGTCGAAGTCGCGCTTGATCAGCGTGCGGATCTGCTGCGCCTTCTTGTAGTACGCGTCGTAGTAACCGGAACGCAGCGCGTACGTGCCGAGCATGATCCGCCGCTTGACCTCGGGCCCGAACCCGGCGCCGCGGCTCTTGCGATAGAGATCGAGCAGGTCCTTCGCTTCGGCGCGCTTGCCGTAGCGGACGCCGTCGTAGCGCGACAGGTTCGACGACGCTTCCGCCGGTGCGACGATGTAATACGCCGGCAGCGCGAGCGACGTATTCGGCAGCGCGATGTCGACCATCTGCGCGCCGCGCTCGCGCAACGCCGCGATCGTCAGATCGATCGCCGCGCGAACTTCCGGATCGATGTCGTGCGCGAAGTACTCCTTCGGCAGGCCGATCCGGAGGCCCGTGATGTCGCCGGTGAGCGCCTCGGAATAGTTCGGCACCGGCGCGTCGAGCGACGTCGAGTCGCGCGGATCGAACCCGGCGATCACCTCGAGCATCAGCGCCGCATCCGCGACGGTGCGCGTGATCGGCCCGACTTGATCGAGCGACGAGGCGAACGCGACGATCCCGTAGCGCGACACCCGGCCGTACGTCGGCTTCAAGCCGACGACGCCGCAGAACGCCGCCGGCTGGCGAATCGAGCCTCCGGTGTCGGTGCCGAGGCTCGCCGTGCACAGGCCTGCTGCGACCGCGGCCGCGCTGCCACCGGAGCTACCGCCGGGAACGCGCGACGTGTCCCACGGATTGCGCGTCTTCTTGAACGCGCTGCGCTCGGTCGAAGAGCCCATCGCGAACTCGTCGCAGTTGACCTTGCCGAGGATGATCGCCCCTGCCGCACGCAGCTTCTCGACGACCGTCGCGTCGTACGGCGGGATCCAACCCGCGAGGATCTTCGAGGCCGCGGTGGTCTCGAGGCCGCGCGTCACGATCACGTCCTTGAGCGCGATCGAGACGCCGCCGAGCACGCCGGGTCGCTCGCCCGCGGTGCGTCTCTTGTCGAGAGCCGATGCCTCCGTGCTCGCCTGATCGAAGTCCGTCGCAAGGAACGCGCCGAGGTCGCGATCGAGGTTCCGGATCCGGCTGATGAACCGATCGACGGCGCGAAACGCGGTGAGCTCGCCCATCGCGATCTTGGTCGCGGTTTCGGAGACCGAGAGCCACTCGCTCACGACGGCTCCGGACCGATGATCGCGGGGACGACAAAGAAATCGCCGTCGCGCGCAGGTGCGCCACGAAGCGCTTCGTCGACGGGTAGCGAAGGCGCGGGATCGTCGGCGCGCAGCCGCAGATCCATCGGCACGGCGTGGGTCATCGCGGGAACGTCGGTGGTGTCGACGGCGGCGATCACGCCGAAGTGCTCGAGGATCGCGCCGAGATCGGTCTCCATCGCGGCAAGCTCGTCGGGCTCGAGGTGAAGGCGCGCGAGTAACGCGATCTCTTCGACCTCCTTCCGCAACAGGCTCGCCATCGTTACTCGGGCAGCGGCTGCGGCTGGAGCTCGGGGCGGCCGCCCATTCGCGCGGCGAGCTCGGCGCCCATGCGGAGGTAGTCGTCGGCGATCTTGGCTGCACCGGTGATGTCGCTGCGCTCGATCGCCGCGATCAGCTCGCGATGATGTTTGCGGACGGCGTCTTGAGGTGCCGCGAGGTTGGCGAGCAGCGGCATGAAGCCGCGTACGCCGTCGCGAACGGTGTTGATGAGGAGCAACATCACCTGATTGCCGCAGAGCGCGGCGATCGCGACGTAGAACTCGAAGTCGAGCTCGAACAGATCGGCGGCGCCGGTGGTTTGATCCGCTCTATCGGCGAGCACGCGCAGCTTGCCGAGACCGTCTTTATCTTTGCCGGCGCGGGCAGCCGCGAGGCGAGCGAGCTCGCGCCCGAAGATCCGGCGGAATTCGAGGAGGTCACGAATCAGCTCCGGCTTGCCGCCGCCGAGCGGCAGCAGGTGCTGGACGAGCTCGATGCCGCCGGTCTCCATGAAGTTCTGAACGCGGGTGCCGTCACCCTGACGAATTCGCACGAGGCCGAGATGCTCGAGCTTCTTGAGCGCCTCACGCAGCGACGCTCGGTTGACGCGCAGCCGCTTCGAGAGCTCGCGCTCGGGCGGCAGCTTCGAGCCAGGTGGATACTGCCCGTTGAGAATCAGCGCGCGCAGCTGTTCGGCGATCTCCTCGGCCACACGCTGCTTCTCGACCGGTTTGAGCATCCGCGGGGTCAGGTTACCCCGGCACGCCGGTTAGTAGAAGAGCTGGGGCCGCTTGAGGCGTCTGCGCGCGGCGTGGTACCTGCTCGATCATGTCGGGTGAGCCTGCGGCCAGCGGAGCGGGTGTACCCCGGGTGACGCTGATCGATGATGGCAAGTCCCACGACGTGTTCGAGGTCCTCGCGGTGACCGAGAGCCTGGTGCGGATGCGGTCGGCCTTCTTGTTCGAGGTCGGCGAGGAGATCAACGTGCGAATCGAGCGAGACGGCAGGGTTTCGGAACTAGGGGCGCGGGTTCGCGCGCACGTCACCGATCCCGGCGGACAGATCACCGAGCTCGAGTTGTTCGATCAAGCCGCGGTGGCAGGCTGATGGTGATCGCGGATCTCGATGAGGTGACGTTCGACCTCGAGGTCGACGGCGAGCAGGTGCGCAAGCAACTGTCGCGCAGGGTGTGGGAGCGCAGCGGATGGGCGACGATCGTCTGCGCCTACGAGGAGCGCGGCGCGGGCGGCGAGTGGAAATCGAAGGTCGCGCTGCTCCGGTTTCGACGCGAGCACGAGGTGTGGAAGCGGCTCGCGGCGATCACGCTCAGCGGCGCCGAAGCACTCGAGATGGTCGATACCGTCGCGCAGTGGCGCGAGCTGATCGAAAAACACGCTTAGCGCTTGCCCTTGAGGCGCGACTCGAGCACGCGCACCTCGCTCGATGCTTCGGCGTGATTCGGTTTGACGCGGAGCACTTCCTGGAAGTGGTTGAGCGCTTCTTTTTCGCGCCCGAGCATGCGTTCGACGCGACCGAGATAGAACCGCGCTGCGACCGACTTGGTCGAATCGTTGTCGGCTTTCAGGAGCGCTGCGCGGGTCGCGGAGGCGACGGCCATCTTGTCAGGCGCGGCGGCGAACTTCGCCCACGCGAGCAGCGCTTGATACTCGGCCTCTTTGGGTTGGAGCTCGCTCGCTTCTTGAAAATCGGCGATTGCCTGCGTCAGCTGATCGCGGCGCAACGCCATCTCGCCGCGCCGAAACGCTTCTTCGGCTCGCATGACGCGCATCGTGAGATCTTCGATCTTGGCTTCTTCGGCCTTGACCGCCGCTTCACCGCCGCGGCTGAGGACCTTGCCGTAGTCGGCGCGTTGCGCGGGATTCGAGAGCACCGCGAAGGCGAGGTTGATCTGAGCGAACAGCCGCTGGGCATCACGCTGCTCGTCGGCGATCCCGAGCGAAGCGAGTCGATCGGGGTGCAGCTTGCGAGCGAGCGCGAAGTACGCGCTTCGGATGTCCTCCGCCGTCGCTGCGGCAGCAACGCCGAGCAGCGCGTAGTGATCGGAGCTCTTGTCGAGGAGCGCGACTTTCTCCGCGATCAGGGTCTCGGTCTCCTTGAGAGCCGGGTCGTTGCGCTTGCCGCGAGCGGCCGCCGGCGCATTCGCAGGCGGACCACTGGGAGGACGCATGCGAACCAGCTCGGCATCCGGCGGCTTGGCGACGCCACCGACCGGTGTCGCCGCGCGGCCCGGGATCCCAGGACGACTTCCGGAGTTGGACTTGACGTCGTTCGGAGAGCTCGTGCGGGCGATCGCGGGCGGCGCTGTTCCCGTCGAGCGCAGCCCCGATGAAGACGCCCCCGGATCGGTGCTTCCTCGCGTCATGACCGATCGCTCGTTGGTGTTTGCGCGCGGCAATGAGGGCGAGGACGATCCCGGATCGGACCGCGTGCTCGGCGTGTCTTCGATCGGCGCCGTCGGCATCCGCCGGAGCTCGGTGGGCGCGGCCGTGACCGAGTAGCCGCGAGGTGGCGGTTGCTGCGAGTTGGTCGGCGTCTGATCGCGGCCGTCGGCCGTCGGCGGCCGGATCCCGGGGTTCGAGGCCGTTCCGGTCGAGGGTGTTTGCGTTCGCGAGATCGCGGGGTTCGAGACGGTTTGACTGCGGTTCCCGGTCGGGGTTTGGGCCCGAGAGATCGCGGGCTTGGTCGGCGTCTGCGTCCGCGATGGTGTGATGGCCGGGGCCGGGCCGACGTCGCACGCGTTGCACGAGACGAGCGCGTAGATCACCGCATGGACGCCGTGAACCGTGAGGTCCGCTTGCGCCGACTCGAGATCGAAGATCGAGGCACCGGACGCGAGTTGCGCGAGCATCGGCCGTTCGCCGTCGGAGAATCCGTACTGCGGGAGATCTTCGGAAGCCTCCGGCTTCATCTTGAAGTATCCGCCGATCTGCGCGATCTCGCTCGCGAGCCTTGCCTCGCTGAGGTTCGTCCTAGCGCCGAGATAGATGACGGCGCGGATATCGAGCTCGTTGCCGGGCACGACCGGTACGGTGATCGAATCTTCGACGACAAATTCACCGCGCTCGATCGAGAACGTGCGGGCCGCGCGTTGAGCGACGAGCCGGCGCCGCAACTTCTGGGCTTGCTCCGAGGTCAGCTTGGCTTGCTCGGCGATCACCGAGACTTCGTCACGATCCGGGAACTGTGCGAGCCGGCGCGTGATCTCCGCGACTTGGGTCGAGGTCACGAGATGGCCCGTCAGCGCGACTCGCACGCCGGCGTCGTTCGCGAGTGGAGAGGATGCGCCGACGATCGCGCCGTTGGTGAACGCGACGCAGTACTGCTTGCCTTCGGCGATCAGCGTGAGCTGGCCCGTCAAGCCACGCATGCCGAGTGCCCCGAGGGTCCTTCCCCAGGGTCGGTCTGCGATCCGTCCTCGTGCGAGCTCGGCCATTAGCGTTTAACGAACTTTCGTACGACGTAAGCGATCGCGGCGATCACCACGACCACGACCACGATTCCGACCAGCGTTGGGTTGGCTTCGGCATAGCCCCACCAACCCACCATTGGGGTGGTCACCACCATGACCTTAGGATGGTGGGGAGCAGGAATGGAGTCAACGGCCCCGTCGCTGCTAGTATTGTACGGGTGAGCACCTCGTTTCCGTTAGATGGCGCGCGCGTGCGATTTGCCGGTGACACGAACATCGGCCGGAAGCGCGACCACAACGAGGACTCGATCGCGATGCCGGAGACCGGCGAACGGTTGGCGATCGTGTGCGACGGCATGGGTGGACATGCGTCGGGCGAGGTCGCGAGCCGACTCGCTGTCGAGCTGATCGTCGACCATTTCACCGAGACGGGTAAGCAGCAGACGCTGACCTGGCCGTACAAGGTCGACCGCGACATGCGGAAAGATATCAACCGCATGGTCACCGGGATCATGCTCGCGAACCTCGAGATCTGGGAGCGTTCGCAGCGTGAGGCACGGTTCAAGGGCATGGGGACGACCTGTGTCGCGATGTACTTTCTCGACGACCACATCATCATCGGACACGTCGGCGATAGTCGATGTTACCGCGCTCGTGGCACGGAGCTCGTTCAGCTGACCGAGGATCACTCGCTGATCAACGACTACATTCGGATGAAACGAGTCACTCCGGAGGAGGCCGAGAACTGGCCTCACAAGAACGTGATCGTGCGTGCGCTCGGCATGAAGGAGAGCGTCCAGGTCGACATCTTCACGCAGGTGCCTCGGGTCGGCGATACGTTTCTCCTCTGCTCGGACGGACTCACCGGCATGCTGAAGGACGACCAGATCCAGCACATCATGACGAGTGAGAAGGATCTGGACCGCG
>JAQBQF010000022.1 GCA_028287115.1 Myxococcales bacterium | reverse complement strand
GGGGCTGGAGACATCATGCGTATCAAGAGGTTGGAAGTCATTGGCTTCAAGTCTTTCTGCGACCGCTCGGTGGTCCAGTTCAATGAGCCCATCACGGGCGTCGTAGGCCCCAACGGCTGCGGCAAATCCAACATCGTAGACGCCATCCGCTGGTGCATGGGCGAGCAGTCCGCCAAGCACCTTCGCGGCAAGGCCATGGACGACGTCATCTTCGCGGGCTCCGACTCACGCGGCCCGCTCGGCATGTGTGAAGTGACCCTGGTCTTCGAGAACGACGGCCAGGTCCCGGTCGAGTTCCTCGCGTACTCCGAGATCGCGGTCACCCGTAAACTCTACCGCGACGGCACCTCCGAGTATCTCCTCAACAAGACTCCCTGCCGCCTGCGCGACATCACCGACTTCTTCCTCGGCACCGGCATCGGGACCAAGGCCTACTCGATCATCGAGCAGGGCCGGATCGGCCAGATCGTCAGCTCGCGGCCGCAAGACCGCCGCGCGATCATCGAAGAGGCCGCCGGGATCACCAAGTTCAAGGCGAAGAAGAAGGCCGCCGAAAAGAAGCTCGATCAGACGCGGCAGAACCTGATGCGCGTTTCGGACATCGTCAGCGAGCTCGACAAGCGGATGGGGACCCTGCGCAGGCAGGCGCAGAAGGCCGAGCGCTATCGCAAGTACAAGACCGAGCTGCGCGATATCGATCTGTGGAAGGCGACGCATCGCTGGCTCGAGCTGTCCGCCGAGGGCAAGCTGGTCGCGGGGCGGTTGCTCGAGACGAAGCAGGGGCTCGACGACGCGCGGACCGCGTGGAACACGAAAGATGCGCACGTCGTGGCCGAACGCGCCGAGCTGTCGCTCGAAGAGCGCCGGCTGCTCGGCGTGCAAGAGCAGGTCTACGAGCTCGATAATCGGATCCGGCTCGGCGAGAGCAAGATCGGGTTCGAACGGCGCGAGGCCGACGAGCTCGACCAGCGGATCGCATCGGCTCGCCAGGAGATCGACGAGGTCGGGGCACAGCGCGAGCGCGGTGCTGCCGAGCTCGCGGCACGGCAGGCGGAGCTCGCCGAGCTCGCAGCCGAGGTCGATCGCGAAGCGGCAGAGGTCGCGTCGCGTGAAGCGGCGACCGGAGAAGCAAGGCAACAGCTCGTCAACGCGCAGGGCATGCTCGACGAGGCGCGCGCAGAGCTCGGCGCACGGCGCACCGAGGTCGCGACGTCTGATGCCCAGCTCGAGGCACTGGTGCGGCGGCGAGACGAGGCGAGCCGGCGACTCGAGCGCGTGCTCGGCGAGACCGGGCAACACACCGAGCGTCAGAAAGAGCTCGAGCGCGAGGGGCGCCGGGTCGATCAAGCACTCGTTCAGCTGCGCCAGACACGGCTCGATCTCGGAAGTCAGACCGAAGGCTTTGGTGCGCGCCGTGAAATCCTCGCCGAAGAGGTCGCGCGCGGCGAGGCGGAGGTCGAGACGCTACGGACCGAGCTCCATCGCCGGCGTTCGCGGTTGACCTCGCTCGAAGAGATCCAGCAGCGCTATGAAGGCTTTCAGCGCGGAACTCGCGCTGTCATGCAGCAGGCGAGCGACGATCGCGGGCCGTGGGCCACCGATGCGATCCGCGGCGTCGTCGCGGACGTCGTGCGCGCGCCGGAGCAGCTCGAGATCGCGGTCGAAGCCGCTCTCGGTGATCGCCTCGGCGGCGTGCTCGTCAGCGAGCCCGCCGTCGGACTCTCGGCGATCGGCTTCTTGAAGCAAGCCGGCGGCGGACGCAGCGCGTTCGTGCCGATCGAGACCCACACGGCGGTACCCCAGCCCGTCGCGCCGAATCCGTCTTCGCGGTTCGAAGGCGAGGGTGGTGCGGCCTCCTGGATCTCGCCGGCGTGGTCCGGCGCCACGAATGAGACCTCTGAAGCGCCGCGCCACGCGATCGAGGTCGAAGATCGCACCGAGCTCGTCAAGGCTCACGCGGCGATCGGCGGCGAGGGCGTGCTCGGCCGGATGGCCGATCTCGTGTCGTTCGCCGAGGGCTACGAAGCGGTCGGCAAGCGGCTGCTCGGCGGCACGGTCGTCGTCGACGGGCTCGAGCGGGCGCTCCGGCTGCACGAACAAGGCGTCTCCGATCGACTCGTCACGCTCGACGGTGATCTCGTCGACAGCGACGGCGTCGTCGCGGGCGGTTCCACGGATGCGCAGGGCGCGGGCGTGCTCGCACAGAAGCGCGAGATCCGAGATCTCGGAGAGATCGTCGGCACGCTCGAGCACGATCTGTCCGAAGCGATGACGCGGCTCGTGACGGCGAAGACCGAGCTCAAGAACATCGGCAAGGCACTCGATGGCTTGCGCACGCAGGCACACGAAGGCGACATGGCGATCGTCGGCCACGAGAAGGACGACGCGCGCGTGCGCGGCGAGCTCGATCGGCTGCGGGATCGCTTGGGACAGCTCGGGACCGAGCAACTCGAGCTCGATCATCGACTGCGCGCGATCGAGCTCGACGACACCGTCGCTCGAGACAAGCGCCGGCACGCGATCGATCGGATCGCGAGCCTCGAACGGATCCAGCTCGATCTGATCGCCGACGTCAGCGGACATCGCGAACGCCTCGACGAGCTCACGGCATCGCTGACCGAGGCACGCGTTCGCGCGGCTCAGCTCGGCGAGAAGCGCGCGGCGGCCGAAGCGTCGGCGCTGCGGCTCGAGGCGACCGATCACGAGCTGGTGATCCGCGCGCAGCGGTTGGCGGTCGAGATCAACGAGGCGGCGGAGCGGACAGAGGAGCTCAGGACGGGTTGCGATGCGCTCGAAGCCGAGCTCGCGAGCTTTCGCACGACCCGCGAGCAGCACATCACCGAGCTCGAGCACGGGCGACAAGCCTACGAAGCGCGGCTCTCCGCGCTCACCGAGGTCGAGCTCGCGGCGCGCGAGCTGCGATCACAGGCCGATCGGCTCGCGTCGGAGCTCGGCCAGCTCGAGCTGCGCAACGGACAGATCGCGATGACCCGGCAGAACGTCGAGGACACCGCGGCGGAGCGCTATCAGGTCGAGGTCGCAGCCATTCTCTACGACTTCCATCTTCGCGCTCATGTCACAGACGTCGAAGAGGCGCGCCTGGTCGAGCTGAAGGATCTGATCGAACGGATGGGCACGGACATCAACCTGACGGCGATCGAAGAGTACGCCGAGGTCAGCACGCGGTTCGAGTTCCTGTCGGCGCAGAAGAACGATCTCGAGCGCGCGGTCGATCAGCTGCAGCGCGCGATCGACAAGATCAACAAGACCAGCCGCAAGCTGTTCAAGGACACGTTCACGGCCGTCAACACGACGTTCAAGGAAGTGTTCCCGCGGTTGTTCCGCGGCGGTCAGGCGGCGCTGTCGCTGTCGGGTGGAGAAGGCGTCGATCTGCTCGAGGCGGGCGTCGAGATCATGGCGCAGCCACCCGGCAAGAAGAACTCGACCGTCGAGCAGCTCTCGGGCGGCGAGAAGGCGCTGACGGCGGTGGCGCTCGTGTTCTCGATCTTCCTCATCAAGCCATCGCCGTTCTGCATCCTCGACGAGGTCGATGCGCCGCTCGACGAAGCGAACGTCGATCGCTACAACGAGCTCGTGCGGGAAATGACGGACCGCTCGCAATTCATCGTGATCACGCACAACAAGCGCACGATGGAGTCGGCCGACAACTTGTACGGCGTGACGATGCAAGAGCCCGGCGTGTCGAAGCTCGTGTCGGTGAACCTGTCGAAGCTCGGCGCAAAGTCAGCGTCGAACGCTCCGCAGCACGTCGCGGTCTGAATCAGCGAGCGCCGGCAGCTCGTCGATCGGATGAGTCACCTCTCGAAGGGGAGGGCGACGCGTTCGTGACGCATGCGCTATGGTTCTTGGATGGCCGAACCCGCGGCGCCCGATCGCGAGACGCGCGAGCACTTGTACGACGTGCTCGCCGAGCTGATCGCGCGCGGCGGCGCGAGCTCGCTGTTGCGCGCGCCCGTGATGCCCGGCGAAGCGGCGTTTCCAGAGCCGTGGGCGCCGTCACGCACGGGTGTGAAGCTGCTGCTGCTGCGGCTGCTGTGGCACGCCGGGATCGATCGAGCGGTCGAGATCGACGACCGCCGATCTGAAGGCGCGCCGCCGACCGAGCGCAAACCGGCGACGTGCGTCGCGGCGATCGAGATCAGAAAGACCGAGATCGCTTTCGCGCTCGGGTTTGTCGGGACCGACGATGTCGTCGGCACGCTCGCGCATGAAGTCGGCGTCGCGCACGCCGCGCTGAACCGTCCCGAAGCGATCGAACCGTATCGATCGGCGGAGCTGCCGATGATCGCGGTCGATCCCGACGTCGACTTCGAGCGCGGCTCGCTCGCGGCGGTCTATCTCGGCCTCGGCGTGCTCGCGGCGAACGCGGCATTTCAGCAATACAGCCGCTCGGGCCAGTTCACCGGCGCGTACTACACGCTCGAATACGACGTGCTGCGCGCCGGCTACCTGCCGATGTCGGCGTTGGCGTTCCTGCTGGCGGTGCAAGCGATCGTCCGCGGTGACAGCACGCCGCCGAAGGGCCTGTCGCCTCCACAGCGCGACGAGGTCGCCGCGTGGATGGCGGTGCTGCCTGAAGCGAAGCTGTTGCGCGTACGCCTCGGGATTCGCGCGGAGGCTGAACCCGAGCCGCGACCGGCTGTCGTCGCGTTCGCAGACGCCGAGCTCGAGCACGAGGCGCCGCCGGCGAAGATCGCGTTCCGCTGGCAGACCAATCGAGCGTGGCTCGGGATGTTTGCCGGGACGGTCCTCGGGGTCGGCGTCGCCGTGATCGTCTCGCGCGGCCTGATGCCGCCACTCGCGCTTGGCGGCGGCGTCGGTGGTCACGTCGTCGGCCGCAGCATGCGCCGGAAGCGATGCTCCGGATGCGCGACGATGGTCGCCGCCGATGCGACCACATGCCGGCACTGCGGCGCCGCTTTGCGCGGTGACATCGCGCATCTGAGCGATCGGCTCGAAGCCGAAGAGCGGCTTACCGAAGCAGATACCGACCAGCACCCCGACGCCTGAAGATCGGCGTCAACCGCCGCACGGGCTCGTGCATCTGACAATTAACCAGCAAGCGTCCTGCTGGGTCTCAAACGACAAACGCGCTGTGTAGGACATGTGCTCCGAGCACATCTCTACACGCATCATGTGGTGTGCGACAGCCGTGCACGCTTGCCGACATTTCACGATTCCTCGTCGAGGAAATGCCGATCTGGCTCACGATATTTTCGCACAAAACAGTGACACCCCGTTCGTGGTTTGTTATTTCTAAGTTGGGCGTTTTCTTCAGCTGGAGGGACAGAGTATGAGCAACTTGACCGAAATCGCGCATCGCCATGGCCGAGACCGCTTGAAAGACGCCGTCTTCATTTGTGCGGCATTGCTGCTCACTGCCATTTCGCTCGGTTCGGTGACCTCGAAAGCGGCGGGCAAAGCGTCGCAGCACGAGTGGACCGTGACGGTCATCGAGAGCAACGTCGAGATCGTTCGCTAGCTGCGAGTTACGCGGCGAACCGGCGCCCGTGGAGCAGTTGATCCAACGGGACGAACGGTGAGGCTTCTAGCACCGTGACGCCGTGCCGCACGAGCATCCGCCGACCGGGCTCGGTTGCGGCGCGTTGGTCTCGGATCATCAGCTCGCGGACGCGTCGTCCGTGCGCAGTGGTCGCGACCGGCAAGAAAGCCGGCGGTGAAGGCACCAACGCGACGACGCTGCCGGCCGCTCGTTTGAGCCGCGCGATCGCTCGCTTGGCGCGCGTCTCGTCCTCCGACAGACCGTGCAGGTCGCTGATCAACACGACGACGTCGGGACGGCCGCTCGCGACCGCCTTATGGACTGCTCGATCAACGGCCGCCGCAAAGCCGGCCGCGCGCCGGCCGTGCTCCCAGGTCGTGTGATACGGCAGCTCGATGCCGCGCAACCGGCAGAACTGGCGAAGCACGGCGAGTTGCTTGTCTTCGTCGACGACCGGCGGTGGTTTCGCTTTGCGGTCGTCCTTGCCCATCATCGTCTCGATCAACCGCTTGCACAGGCGCACGGTCGAGGCGACATCGTAGAGCTGACCGTCGGGACCGGCTTGGATCTGCGTCCAGCGCGCGTCATCGAGCGGCGGAGCGATCTTGATCCGGACGTCGATCGCTTCTTGATGCGCGAGATAGCGAGCGACGAGCGCGACGAGCTCACCCGCCGTGACATCCGTCAGATCTGCATCGGCGACGTTGCGCATGTCGAGCATGCGATCGACGAGCTGCAGATAGTGGTGATGGCCGGTATCCGCGGCGAGCTCGCAGAGCATGCGCGTATCGAAGGCGACGAGCCCGATCCGATCGCTGTTGGCGATCGCAGCTTTCGCGAGGGCCGCGCTCGCGTCGCATGCCCAATCGAGCGGGGCTTTGCCGAGCGCGCCTTGGCGCATGCCGCTGCCGGCATCGAGCATGATCAGGTGCGTCGTGACGATCTCGTTCTCGAGGTCGCGCACCATGAGCTGCTGGCGGCGTGCGGTCGCCTTCCAGGCGATGAACTTGAACGGATCGCCGTGCGTGTGCTCGCGGAGCTCGCGGAGCTCGCCAGATAAGCCGCGTCGCCGGACGTGATGCAATCCGACTTGCTCGTGCAGCGCACCGCCGACCGCACGCGCCGTCGCTCCGCGCATGCCGATCGTCCGCGGGAAGACTTTCACCGCGATCGGATTTGGAAAGAACGCTTCGATATCGAACAGTCCGAGCGCATCACCGAACGTCAGCGCCGCGCCGTGCAGCACGTGATAGCCCGCCGAGAGCGCCTTGACGGGTGACACGACCTCGACCTGCTGGCCGCGCTTGACCGTCGCGCTCGGTCGCTCGTCGATCGAGAGCCCGGAGGCGGCGAGAACGTGCGTCGACAGGATGCGGAGCTGGCGGCTGCCGTGATTGCGGAACGCGAGATGGAGCTGAAACGGGCGATCGACCGCGAGCGCGCCACCGGGCTGGTCGCCGGGCGGCACCCACCACGAGAGCTCGATCTTCTTGCGGCGCAGCAGGATCGCGGTCGGGTAGAACATCAGATACAGCGCGAGCAGCACGGTCAGGATCGTGCCCGCGAGCGCAACGAGCGGCGGCGTCCCGTGGAGCGCGCCGACGAGCAGGAACAACAGTGCCGTCGCGAGCACGAGCTTGCCGCGCGCTGCCAGCCGAGGAATCACGCGGCCACTCCTGCTCGATCGCGCGCCGGCACGTCAGGCTCGCTTCGGCATCTTGTAGCCGACCTTGTCGAGCGACTCCGCGATGACGACCGTGCCGAGCGCGCCTTCGATCTCGGCTTCCGGGGTCATCAGGATGCGATGGCCGAGCACGAGCGGGGCGAGATGGCGAACGTCATCGGGCAGCACGTAGTCGCGGCCGCGCAGTAGTGCGAGGCTCTTGGACGCGTGGACCAACGCGAGCGCGGCTCGCGGCGAGGCACCGAGATAGACGCGGGCGTGGCTGCGCGTGAACGCGACCAGGCCGAGCACGTAGTCGAGGAGCTCTTCAGCGACGAAGACTTCCTGCGCGAGCGCCTGCATCTCGAGGATCTCTTGGGGGCCCACGACCGGGCGCACCGGCGGCGGCGGACGATCGTAGGTCGACAGCATGCGCTTCTCGTCGGCGAGGACCGGATAGCCCATCTTGAGCTTGATCAAGAAGCGATCGACCTGCGCCTCGGGTAGCGGATACGTTCCTTCTTGCTCGATCGGGTTCTGCGTCGCGAGCACGATGAACGGCTCGCCGAGCGGGCGGGTCTCGCCCTCGATCGTGACTTGCTGCTCCTGCATCGCCTCGAGCAGCGCGGACTGGGTCTTTGCGGGCGCTCGGTTGATCTCGTCGCCGAGCAGCACGTTCGTGAACACCGGGCCCTCGCGCAGCACGAACGTGTTCGTGCGCATGTCGAGGATGTACGTGCCGGTAATGTCTGAAGGCAGGAGGTCCGGCGTGAACTGGATCCGCCGGAAGTGGCAGCCGAGCGTCGCCGAGAACGCCTTGACGAGCGTCGTCTTCGCGACCCCGGGATAGCCTTCGATCAGCACGTGGCCACGCGCGAGCAGCGTGGTCAGCAGCGCCTCGGTGATCGAAGGGTTACCGATGAACGCGCGGCCGACCTCTTCGGTGATCGCGCGCGCGAGCTGGTTCACGCGCGCGAGCTTGTCGTTGGTTAGTGCAGCTTGCATCAGACTTCTTGGGCCTCGGTGAGGTCGTGCCCGAGAGTACGACACAGCTCGGCAACGTCCCGATAAAGCGCGTCGAAATCGCGGCGCGGCATGTGTCCGGCACTCCAGGGCGCCGCCGCTTGACTGCGGCTCGGCAGGGCGCGCAGGCGGCGATAGACGCGGGTGAGCGCGACGCCTGCGATGGTCCCTTTGGTCGCCGAGAGCTGCGCGACCAGCTCGGCCTCCGGGATCGTGTACAGCGGCTCGGGCTTGACGATCGCGTCGGCGAGCAGCGACTGGACCTGATCGCGCAGGATGCACGCGATCAGCAGCAGCGACATGCTGCCTTGGTCGGAGATCCCGACGAGGTGATGAGGCTCGTCGCGCCGCGCGGGCCTGCCGAACTTCAGCCACGCGCCGTCGATGCGCGGGCCACGGCGGATAGGTAACGCGAACACCGCGAGCATCAGCAGCACGATCGCGAGCGCGGCCGCGAGGCCCTTCATCGCCGCCGATGTGAGCAGCCAGTCGCGGCGCTCCGATAGCCAGCTATTGAGGTCCATGATCGAGCGACCGACCGCGCCGCCGCGGGGATCGTCGATGAACGGCGGTGGATCACCGTACATCTCGACGTTGCCTCGCAAGAGCACGACCTTGCGCGCGCGGTGCTCTCGATCGAGCCAGCGCAACACGTTGGCGGCGAGTTGCACGTTGCCGCGGAACTGCTGCATGCGGTTGATGAAGATGCTCGGGTCGCTGATCGCGACGAACTTGCCGGTGCCGCGCTCGCCGGCAACGACCACCGCGCCGTCGTCAAAGCCGACTACCGTCGTCGCGCCTTCGACGTGCGTCAGCGCCGCGGGGTGGTTCGTGACGACCTCACCGACGTCGGTCGCGATCATGTGATCGCCGCGCGCGAGCGCGATCGGCGCCCACACGTGCCCGTCGTAGTACTTGCTCGTGTGCGGGCTGATCACCTCGGCGCGCAGCAGGCCGAGCGCGGCCATCGCTTCTTTGCCTTCGCCGAAGTCGTCGGCGATCACGACATTTCCGCCGGCCTGCACGAACGCGCCGAGCCGCGCGGGATCGACGCGCTTGAGCGGATAGACGAGGAACACGACATCGTTCGCGGTGAGCTTGTCCCAGTCGAGCTGCGAGACCGCATCAACCTCGAAGCCCATGCCCTCGGCGAGCCCGACGAACGACGCCATGCCGTTCCACGCGAGGCTGTGCGGATCGTAATCGGTTAGGTCCGCATTGGTCTCGGCGGCGGCTTGCGACGCGAACCCCGCGACGGCGAAACAGAGCAGAAAGCGCTTCACGCCATCTCCTTGCGGAGAAACGTCGCGGCGACGCGCAGGTTCTCGAGCGCGAGTGCGATCGGCGCCGACTTCGTGAAGGCGAGCAGCGCGTAGTAGCCCGCCTCGACGGCCTGCACGATCACCTCGAGGCCTTTGTGCTGCGCGATGAAGTACTCGGGACCGCCGTAGTGCCAGGTGCCGAACGCTTGGGTCAGGTGCCGCAGCACCACGCCGTAGTGCGCGGTCAACACCGCCCAGTCGTGCGGATCGATCAGCGCGAAGCTGTCGACCATCTCGCCGTCGGGGTCGGCAAACGCCCCGCCGATCGCGTTCGGCGTCGCCGTGACCGCGCGCTGCAAGATCGCGGCAAACGGCGTCATCGCCGCGCCCCGATCATTGCGCATCCTCGAGGCGCGCGATGTTGTCCTTGTAGAGCTCGACCGTGATCCCGAGATGCTTCGTGATCTCGTTGACCCACAGCATGAAGTAGCTGCGCTTCACCTCCGGCATCATCCGTCGCGCGAGCTCGTCGGGCTTGGTGTCGACGGCGGGCTCGAGCTCGGAGAACAGGACGATGTCCCAGCCCCATTTCGTGCGGACCGCGGGAGACGCTCGACCGACTTCGGGAATCGCCCACAGCGCATCGGCGTACGACTTGTAGAGTGCGCGCGGAACCCGCGGTTCGACGTCGGCGTACTCGACCCAGCGCGCGGGCTTGGGCTCCTCGCCGGTCTTCACCATCGGCAGCCCGGCGGCGCGGCCGGCGAGCTCGACGAACTGCGGCGAGAGCATGCCGGTCTCGGACGCGAGGGCAGCCGCGATCTTGTCGGCGAGCGCGTGCGCAGCCGCGTCTTCTTCTGGCGTCGCTGTCTCGCCCAGCGGCACGCGCACGTACGTCGACGCGCGAAACTCTTCATGCTTGAACGGAAACAGGTTGCGCTCGACGAGGCGATCCCACTTGTCGCCGAAATTCTCCGGCTTCGTGAAGCTGTCTTCATACGCGTTCGCGACGAGCTGATTGACGAGTGCGGTGCGCGTCGCATCGACGACATCGGGATCGGTCGCGAGGCCCCGGGCGTCGGCAGCCTGCGCCATCAGCTCGAAGTCGATGCACTCGCGCAGCGCGATGTCGCGCGTGCGGCCGCGGGCCGCTTGCGCGGTCACGCACGATCCCCACACCGGCCTGCCGTTGACCTGCGCGACGCTCAGGTCGTCGGCATTCGCGCTCGGCGCGACGATCGGCGCAGGCGGCCCGATCGGAGTCGGCGGCGGTACCGAGCGACCCGAGCAAGCAGCGAGCGCGAACATGGCGAGCGCGATGCGCATGTCAGTCGCGTTGCACCAGCGCCAAGCGGGCCATCTCTTTACCAACCGAGATCACGGCGACGCCGATCGTCATCACGAGCAGCGCGGCGACGTAATCGCGGCGCGCCAAGTAATCGAGCGTCTCTTTGAAAAAGAACAGGCTGCCGCCGATCAGCGCAACAGCCAGGACTTCGAAGAAGTAGCGACGCATCTAGGGCCTCACAGGTGACGTAGCAGGATCAGCGTCGACATCGCACCGAGCGCGAGTGCGACGGCAAGATAGAAGCGGCCGCGCGGCTTGCCGGCCTTGGCATCGGCGCGCGCCTGGGCGAGCGCGGTGACGAGGTCGCGATCGCCCGTGCGATGTGGGCGAAGCACGCCGAGGAACGCGTAGTGATAAATCGCGAGCCACAGCACGATCGCGCCCGCGGTCAGTGCGGTCGTCATCAGCGCGACGCGGCCGGGATACATCTCGCCGAGGTAGTCCGCGATCGCCGTATCGAAGTTGACCCAGGCGATCAGCGCCGTCGGGATCACGAGCGACATCGCGGTCAGCATCCAGTAGACGCGCTCGCGGCGGCGCCACCGTGCCGCTGGACCTTGCTGGGCCGACGACAAGCCGCGCACCGAGCGCGGCGCGGGAGGCTCGTGAAACGTCGTGAAGAACGACACCCCGAACAGATACGCGACGACGCCGATCGCGACGAGCGTGAAGCGGATCGGCCCGTAGACGTGCGAGGACGCGAGCTGCGGCTCGAGGCCGACCGGCACGAGCACGGCGGCCGGGAACAAGCCGAGCAAGATCGCCTCGGAGCGACGCTGCAGGCCGAGCAGCAGCACGACGAATGGCAGCAGCGCGCCTGCGATGTGCAGCTTGCCGTGGAGCGCGCCCACAAACGCGGCCGGCAGGATCACGATCGAGATCCACACGTTCGTACCGAGCGTGAACGCGACGACGTCGGCGAATGTTCGCCACCGCCTCTCTGTGCTCGGTTCGGCCACCGCCTGCGAATGTACAATGGGAGAGGGCGTGATGCCCGTGGGACACCGCCGCGGCCCTCGCGGTTTCACGCGCGGTCATCTAACCGTGCCGGCTTTGGGTCCGAACCAGCCCAGCGCGTCGCGTGGTATGAGGTCAGTCATGCGCCGCATCGTCGTCACGATCGATGGCCCCGCAGGCGCGGGGAAATCGACAGTCGCCAAACAACTCGCGCGCAAGCTCGGCTATCGATTGCTCGACACCGGCGCGATCTATCGTGCGGTCGCGCTTACCGCGCAGCGTCTCGGGATCGCGTGGACCGATTCCCCGAAGTGCGGCCAGCTCGCGGTCGACCTCGATATTCGCTTCGAGTTTATCGGCGACAAGAACCACGTGTTCCTCGCAGGAGAGGACGTCACGGCGGCGATCCGCACGCCCGAAATCTCCCAAGGTGCCTCGCAGGTCTCGGCGTTGCCGGAGGTTCGCGCGGGCCTGCTCGAGCTGCAGCGCCGGCTGGGCGCGGGAGGCGGCGTGGTGGTCGAGGGGAGGGACACCGGGACGGTCGTGTTCCCCAAGGCCGATGCGAAGTTTTTTCTGACGGCCACCGAGGCCGAGCGCGCGCGGCGCCGCTTGAGCGAGCTGACCGAGAGTGGCGCCCAGGTGGACTACGAGAAGACCCTGGCCGAGATCCGGGAGCGCGACCTGCGAGACTCCAGCCGGGACGTGGCGCCGATGAAACCCGCTCCGGATGCCGTCCTGGTCGACAGCTCGGCGCAAACTATCGAACAGGTTGTGGATTCACTCGCCCAGACGGTCGAAACGCGCGCCAAACGTATATAGATGAAGCAGATCGAACCCCGGGAGCAAGTCGAAGCTCTCGTCGCGGTTGACAATTCGGGGCGCGAAAGGTACCAAACGTGCCCTGCCGTCGAGGACCGCCTATGCGGTCAAATCTAGCTCGGCGGTTCGTAGGAGATCTGCTTGCATATGGTTACTCAAGACGGCCAAGGCGACGAGAATTTTGCAGAGATGTTCGCCGAGAGCCTCGGCCAGGACAACGTCAAAGAAGGCGAGATCCTTCGCGGCACCGTGATCGCAGTCGGTAAGGACTACGCGATCGTCGATGTCGGCTACAAGAGCG
>JAQBQF010000005.1 GCA_028287115.1 Myxococcales bacterium | reverse complement strand
AAGGTCTCGTCCAAGGATCTCCGCGAGCTGAAGATCGAGCGCGAGGAGTTCCATGGCGATTGGAACTACGTACTCAGGCCGCGTCCCGAGCGACGTTGATCGGTCGACTTACGCATTCGCGGGCCCTAACGAGCTTCTTGCGAGTCATCCGCTCCGCAGGGAGTGAGCAGAAGAAGTAGTTCGCCGGCGCGGTCTCACCATCGCGCCACTCGATCAGGAGCCACACCGGCTCTCGTTCTTCGATGATGTTCTTCTTTCTGCCAGCGCCAGCTCCACATCGTGACTGGGGTGCGCCGGGTGCGCCGCGATCACTGTATCTGTTCGCCCCGACAGCCATCAAGGTGGACAGGTCGCGGCGGCTATACGTTCCCTGAACTGACGCAAGAAGTATCCAAAGCGAACCACAGCATGTGCGCTTCCGACCATCGCATTTGTTAGGCGAGGATGATCGGAGCTGTCCATCTCAACATCAATGCTCTCTGTGGGGGTTTGTTGTCCACAAACGATCTCGTGCTGTATGGGCGCCCCCACCATGCAGGCAGGGCTTGGTCGTGTCGGGTCTGCGAACTTGACTCCCCAATCATGAGCAGCTTGTAAAGCCGCGTCACCGCACAACGTGGTAACCGTGCCAGCATCGAGATTTAACACCACCACCGGTCCGGATATCAGACTTGGCAGATCCGTGGGTCCGGCCATGCGCAGTCGATTAGCCAGCTCGGGAAGCGAATCGGCTTCGAATGTGCGGTGCGGAGTCCAAACGGCCTCCGCGTTAGGGGAGCGAGCGTTTCGTGACGGCCTTGCGTGTGGCTTCGATGAAGGTGCCCTAGGAGCCTCGGTCCAGCACGCAGTGAGAAATACAATCGAAGTAAGAATGAATCTGCCGAGATGGCCATACTTAGGTGGTTGTCCCACCCTCAAAGAGGGTTGACCGAGAGCTCGCTGCAAGCTCCAGCTGTGTCTTAGCGATCGTCAGCCGGCATTGCAACCTATTAAACATTCGGATTCCTTCCTGTCAGCGGCGGCAAGACACGCGTCCGCGTCCTCGCCCCGCTGGTTATCCGGTGGCTGTGTGCCCTCGACCCCGTAATACGGGCTTCCCCAAATCTGACCAGGCTGCCCCGCAATCCCACCGACATTGGTCTTGGGATTATTGTCACTCTTGTCCCAATAGCCAGCGAAGCCGAGATCAGTGCGTATTGTGCCGCGCCACGTTTTTGGAGTGTTTGACAGACTCATAATCTCCTAGCGCGGTCCTCCCTGATTGACAGTTAACAGTCCTCTTTGAATCAGTGCTGTCTCGGTCGCAATGCGTTGTGCTGTCAGGCGCTCGAAGCCGGAAGTGATCAGCCCAGTCGCGCGACGTTCGACCTCGGAGCGAAGCTCGTTGCGGTCGATGTCGATCTGCGGACGCCGCATCCAAGCTTCTTCCGCAGTGCACCAGTCGAGCGTAGGGCGAGCCCAGAGCGCGTTCAAGGCTGTTCTCATTGCCTCGGCTGCGTCGTGTAGCTCGGCGTGTGTGACGACGCCCAGCGCCCGTTGCCAGGCCCGGTGTTCGCGGTTCTGCCTCTCGAGCTGTCCGTAGTAGTACGGGTGTCGCGGTGGCCCGTGTAGCGGCAGTACCTGGTGGCCGGTCAGCAGCTGATGCACCTCCGGAGTGCGCTGACACGCGATCGGATCGAGTCGGAGCACGAGCGGCGGACCGTGGCGGTGGAAGTCCGCCGCGAGGGCCGCGATGACGTTGTCTGCGTCGTATATCGACGTCGTCAGGATCGATGTCCGGTAGGGGACTGCGGCGTCTGCGGCCACCAGCCAGTAGCGTTTCCCCTCCGCACACGAGACGTGCATCGTATCGAAGCCGCGGATGATGCCTGGAGCCGCGACGGTGACCGTGCCGCATCGTGCCTGACGTTCGAGCTCGATCCCGCGCAGCTCGCGCTTCCTGATCACCGCTGCCACGCGACGAGGCACCCCGCACCGCTTGCCCAAGCTTTGTGCGCCGACCAGGCCGTTCGTTGCGCGCACGATCTCACGCATGCGCTGACAAGCGGCTTGGTCGTGTGCGCGACTGGATCCGCGCATGGGCTGTGAGGGTGGATGCAGCCGGCGACCGACCGTCGCTGGGGACACGCCCAGCACTTGCGCGCAGAGCTTCCGCGGGACAGCTGCATCACGCATCGCGGTCACCACCTGGTGGATCGTCGTCGCGGGTTCCGGGTCCTCGCTCTGCTTCTTGTTCTTCGATCGTTTTCGCGATCGCGGCAAGAGCTCCCTCCCAGAAGCGATCGAGCTCACTACGCCCATCATCCGGTTGATCATTGCCGAGTGATCCTGCAGCGCCGCCAGCTCCGACTTCAGTCGAGGTGCTCGAGGATCGCTACGGCACTCGCTCGACCATCGTCACCAGCCAGGTCGCGCACAAGCGGTGGCACGAGCACATCGCCGATCCGACCCACGCCGATGCCATCTGCGACCGACTTATCCACAACGCGCACAAGCTGATGCTAAAAGGGCCATCCCTTGCGCAAGAACGAGGAGGCCGAAACCGAGAAGTAACCAGATCACCGTCTCCGTCGCTCTCGCGATCGCCATCGTCCGGTTTCGGCGATCGCGATGCGCTGGTTTCGGTGATCGCCATCAGTGAACTACGCACGACGTGTTTGCGAGCGATGCGGAGGGCGCATGCAGGCTCGCTCTTGGGGAACATCCCGAGCTTGCTCTCCTCGATCTACGACTCGGATTTGGCTCGGGTATCGATGTGGTGCGCGGGCTCAAGGCGCATCTTCCAGACCTGCCGATCGTGCTGATGAGCTGCTGGCTCGACCCGCCACTGGTTGTGGAGGCTCTCCGTGCTGGTGCCGACGACGTCTTGGAGAAGACAGTCGACGTCAAGGACATCGTCGAATCGATCGAGCGCGGCACACGTCCGGTGGAACCCGTGATCGGCGACGTCCTCACCGCCAAGCAGGCGGAGCGTGCGCATCTACAGAAGATCCTCGCCGCATGCGATGGGAACAAGTCCGAGGCCGCGAGGCGACTCGGAATGCGACGAACGACGCTTCAAGAAAAGCTGCAGAGATCTACACCAACGAGGAAGTAACGGTCGTCGACCTTGCACCCGAACGGTGTCGATCACTCAACGACGAAGGCGATGGCACGCACGTCGACGACCGCCGATCTCGTCTTCTACTGCGCGTTCGGCCTCTGCAGGCCGCGGTTCATAGGCGAGGAGCGAGCACGAAATGCTCTGCGCTTGCAGCTGTTCGCAAGCGCGCGTCGTACGCGACGAATACGATGTCGGTGCCAACGCCTTCGCGCAGGGTGAGGGCGGACGCCAGCTGGAGCTCATCCGCAGCGCGCAGCGGATGAGCCGACAGGAGCCCGTGCACGCGCGCCACCACTTCGGGAGACAGCTCGACGACGTGAAACTGAGCAAGGTCCGATTGCAGCGCCTTGAGCGCACGCCTATGGAGCCGCTCGAGGAGCGCTCCCTCCCGTTGGCGTCGCGCGAAGGCCGAGCTGATTTCGGCCTCGCTGAGCCGCGAGACGGCCGGCGTACCCTGTCGCAGCAAGCGCTGCACGCTGGAGCTACCTGCCTCGCGCACGTACCGGTTCACCAACGCGCTCGCGTCGAAGAAGTTCATCCGACACGATCTTCGCGGTCATCCGAGATGACATCGGACATCACCACTCCTTGGAGCCGGATCGGCTCGAACGCTGCGATCGGCTGCCCGGAGGCACGGCTGAGAACGCCGCGCCTTCGGAGCTCGCCGAGGCCGGCTTCCACGCCGCGTCGACGTGGGACGAGTGGCCTTAGCTCGGCAACCGGCGTTCCGCGTTCCGTAACGACGATCACCAGTCCTTGCCGCACCGCGCGCAGGTAGCCGCCGAGCCGCGTTTTCAGCTCTCGCGAGCCCACTGATTTGCGGCGTGCGGCAACCATGGGGTCGTTGTGTTCACATGAGCGGGCACCTGTCAACGCCCGACGTAACCGACGCCTTACGGAACGCGGACCGCTCCCGCGCGAGCCGAAGCCGGTGACCCGCCGCGGCCGCCCTTGGTGCGGAGCACATTGCGACATCATCCTAGATCTTCACCTTCGTGCTCGATGGGCGCGCCCAGTAGTAGATGCGGTTCGGTTCTGCGCGGCGCGCGGTCCCGTGCTGTAGCGCGCGCGTGGCTTGGCCGCGCCTGTCACCGATAAGAACGGATTCTCGATCCGGACGCCGTCGATAGATTGACCATGCTGCAGATCTTCGCTCAGGACTCGGCTGCAGCCGGCTACACTCGCGCACTTGATGACGAGCGCATCCCACAGCGACAGCGCATGCATGCGATTGAGATCGATCGCACCGAGAATCACCTCGGGACGCACGAGCACGACATCAAGCTTGCTGTAGTCTTCGACGAGACTTCGGGCAATGATCGCGGAGATCCCGAGCTTGCGCGTGACGACATTGTAGAGCTCTTGCAGGATCTGCGTGGACAGCACCAATGCTCCACTGCTGGCCAATTCCGTGATGAGAGAACGTGCGCGGCTCCGTTTCACACCTGCAGTCGCGTCTTCCGCGTAGACCAAGACGTTCGTGTCTACAAAGACTCTACTTGTCATCGCGCTTCCTCCCGTAGCGGCCGAGACGCTCGTCGTAGAGCTCGTCTCGGCTGAAGCGCCACCCCGGCTCGGAATGACCCGGAGGATCCTGTTTCCAGTGCGCCTCGAGGCGGGTGGCGACCGCTGCTCCGGTCGGCCGGCCAGCCAGCCGCTCGATGTACTCACGGATAAGAGCGTTGAGACTGGTGCCCTGCTGGCGGGCGACCTCGCGCGCTCGCTCGACCGTGTCTTCGTCCACGACCAGCGTGATGTTCATTCACACATAATATGTGCCAACGTATTATGTGGCAAATGCGCCAAACGGATGCCCGGGCATCGCGGATCCGCGTGTCAACCTCGATGTCCGGGGGTGCGGCTCGCGCGTCCGGACCGCCAGCGCGAAGTGTTACGGCGGTCGGATCGTCCTCGCCATCGAGAGAGCGTGCGAGACCTGCCGCGCGCGTGTTCGCGTGTCCGCGCTCTTCCGACGCGTTGCGACCGTATCCGCGCCGCTCGGCTACTGCTTCAGCTCGAGTTGCCACGCGCCGTGCTCGGTGTCCTCGCGAATCTCGACGCGTGGATCATCGTCGCGAAACACCAGCAAAGGCTTGCCGTCGTCGACGGTCTCCTTCGGCTCTCCCCACTTGTGCTTGAACAGATCGAGCAGCGTGTCGCGCGCTTCGGGATGCGGCTTCCACGGGACCGCGAAGGTCAACGCGCGGACCTTGCCGCCCGACGTCGCCAGCGTGATCCGCGTCCCGAACCGATCCCACTCCGTCGGTGCCAGCGTGATGATCAAGTCCTTGCCCTGCACCGTGAGCTCATCTTTGTACGCGCGCTTCACCTCGTCGACCGGGTGCCCGAGCACCGGCTCGTGAAGTCCTTCGAGGCTGTCGGGCTGGTCGCCGAACAGTTGCGCCGCCGGGAGGTAGTTGTCGAACGCGAGGTCGTGGCTGTAGCCGAGCGCGTCCCGCAGCGTCGCGCGCCAACCGGTCTCCGGATCGGGCCACACGAGCACCGCTTTGCCGACCGGCTCGGTCGCCGGAAGTCCCGCGCCCCATGCTTCGGTGATCAGGCTCTCCGAGTGCTGCGGAAGGTTCAGATAGATCGAGCGAATCGTGCCGAGCTTGTCGTCGACTGCGACGAACTCGCGCACGCCGTCGACGTCATTGGCGATGCCCGCGCGCACCGAGACCGGCCCCGGCGCGAGCGCGCGAGCCTCGGCGAGCTTCATGCCGATCTTGAGCTTCGCGAGATCTCCCGGCGGCACCACGTGAGCGCCGAAGAACTCTGACGTCAGCACGTGATACGGGACGTACTCGACGAGACAGTTCCGCTCGAGACAGTCGAGCTTCACCTTCCAACCGGTGAGCTCGCTCGCCCACGTCACCTCTGGCTGGCCGAGCGAATCGCGCGTGATCTGCGGTTGTCCCCACGCCCGCGTGAGGAGCTCACGCGCGCCGTGCCCCTGCACGATCGCGACGATGCTCGCGACCGTACCCGCGTCGACGCGAACCGTCAGCGCGACGTCGCCGACGCCTGAATCGACCAGGAGCTCGTCGCGGACGCCCTTCTGTGCCGGTTCGTGTAACGCCGGAACCAGCCGCTTGGCTTCTGCGACGCTCATCCCGGGACGCAGCTTGGCGAGCCCGCGCGGGGGCTCGACCGTCTGACCGAAGAAATCGGTCGTCGCCGCGGGCGCAGAGCCGCACCCGACGAGCGCGACGATCAACATGAACCGCACGGCGTACAGTCTAGCGCGGTAGCGGGACCGTGGAGAAAATCACGAGCTCCCTGATCGTTTCTCTCGGTGATATCGTCATGAGGTGGGAAGAGCGTGGCTGTTAGCGCTGGTCCTGACGGCCGGTTGTGACCGGATGTTCCGGCTCGACGACCTGATCTCGAACGATGGATTGACGCCACCGGATGTAGTGGCTGGCTGTCGTGGAATTGCGACTGCTCACGACGAGGACGGGGATCAGTTCGTCGACGCTTGCGATAACTGCCCGGCGTACGCCAACTCCGACCAGCACGATACGGACCTCGACGGGGTCGGAGATGCCTGTGACCCGTCGAACGCGACCCGCGAGAGGATCGCGTTCTTCGATGGCTTCGACCCGGCGAACCTCGACCTCGGGTGGACACAGGCGTCGGGATCGTGGAGCTACGGCGCAGACGCATATTCGTCCACGTCTACGGTCCCCGGGACGCTCGTGTATTCAAGCGCCACTTTCCGCCGAGCCACGGTCGAAGTGCACCTCCGCGACCAGACCCTGGCGGGTCCTACGGAGACGAAGGCCGGCGGCCTGATCGGCACTTCGACGAGCGGATTCGCTGTCGACGGCGTTAGCTGCGACGCCGACTGGCGGTCGAACGGAAACAATGTCGAAGGCCAGCACTGGATCAACAAGACTTCGACCACCAACTACACGACGCTGGCCGCTGGAAACGTCACGATCATCACGCTGTCGATGGACGGCGGGTGCAGCGCGATACGGACGGAGGGCTCGGCGACGGCCAACATCGCCGTCGGAGCTCAGGTCGTTCCGTCCTCTCTCTCGCTGCGAACGATCAGCACGACCGCGGTGTTCGACTCTGTCGTCGTGTACGAGACGTATTAGCGCACGGTCCGGATCGCATCGGCGAGGATCGTGAGCGCTCGCCGCATGTCTTGTTCGGTGAGATACGCGTACGCGATCCGATAGCCGTGCAGGTGCGGGGCGCCGTGGAACGCGGCCGATGCGTTCGTCACGTGGATGCCGCGTCGTTCGAGATGCGCCTCGAGCGCGCGCAGGTCGAGGGTCCGTGGCAGATCGAGCCAGAGTGTTGGGCCACCGCCGGAGCGCGTCCACCGCACGCCGTCGGGCATCAGCTCGTCGAGCGCGACGAGACATGCGGAATAACGCGCATCGAGCGCACGCTGCAGCGACGCCAGGTGCGTGTCGTAGTAACCACGCTCGAGAAACTCCGCGACGACTGCCTCGGTGAGCCAGGCATTGCCGAGCGTCGACAGCCGCTTCATCGCGACGAGCGTGGGCACGAGCGACGGAGCTGCCGCGACGAAGCCGACCCGCAAGGAAGGCAGCAGTTTCTTCGTGAACGAGTTGACGTAGAGCACGTTCTTGCCGCCGAGCATCCGTAGCATCGGGCGGTACTCGCCATCGGACAGCATGTCGGATCCCCAATCGTCCTCGAGGATCGCGACCTGGTGCTTGCTGCACAGCTCGAGGACGCCGCGGAGCTCCGCGCTCGTGTACGAGTATCCCGTGGGATTTTGGAAGCTCGGGATCAGGTACGCGAGCGAAGGCTTGCTAGACAGAGCGCGATCCCATTCGGCGAGATCGATGCCCGCGAATGGATCGAGGTGCAACCCGACGATCTCGCTTCCGAGACTCTCGAACAACAGCTTCGCGTACGCGTAGACCGGAGACTCGACCGCGATCCGGCGAACCGCGAGCGAGCGCGCGACGATATCGAGCGACTGCTGCGAGCCCGTCGTGATGATGATCTCGTCGGGCTCGACGTCGACGCCACGCGTCTGGAGTCGCTTCGCGATCGCCGCACGCAACGGTGGATAGCCCTGCGCGTCGTACTGGCTCGGCATCTTTTCGCGCAACACCGATCGAGCGCACTCCGCGATCCGTTCGGTCGGCAGCAGCTCCGGGTCGATGAAGACCGTGGACAGCGGGATCATCCCCTTCGGCACGGCATCGGCTTTCAGTGGGGGTGTCACGATCCCCGGCAGCGGCGGCCGTGAGATCGGCGTTGGGGCCGCGAGCCGAGGGGGCGCCACTACGAACACCCCTTCACGCTCCCGCGCTTCGACGAGGCCGCGCGCGACGAGCTCGTCGTATGCCGCCTGTGCCGTATTCTTCGACAGCCCGTACTGTTTCTCGAGCGCCCGCACCGGCGGCAACCGACTCCCGCCGGGAAATCCGCCGCTCGAGATCTCGCGCTGCACGCTGGCAACAATGTCGGCCGCGGTCGCGCGCCGGCCTTCCGCCACGACGTGTAGCCCGACGTATGGAGAACGAGTCATGGCGGCATCATGTCCCGAGACCCGGGATGCGCGAAGGGACAGCGGAAACCCGCCAGGCGGGACAGGTAGTTGCCGGCCGCACATCGGCACCGGATGCGTGGAACCATTGCGGTTTTCGACGCCGTGTTACGATGAAGGCGGTGAGGATTCGCGCGATGGTCGTGGCGGCTGTGTGCATCCCTGCTCTGGCTCGAGCAGACGGCGCCGCAGATCGCCAAGCTCAAGGTGAACAGCTTGCAAGGGACGGCCGCTACACGGAGGCGATCGACGCCTTCAAGGCCGCGGAGAGGTTAGAGCCGCGCGCGAGTCACTCGTGCTTGATCGCGCTGGCGTACATTCGCCGCGAGCTGTGGCCGCAGGCCGAGGTGTTTCTCTCGGACTGTCGCAAGCGAGCCAACGCGACCGATCCGCTGCCCGACTGGGTGCCGCTCGCCGAGCAGCAGATCGCCGAGCGTCTGCAGAACGCGAACGTCGCCGCGATCGACATCAAGGTCGAGCCCGAGATCCCCGGCACGAAGATCACGGTCTCGAGCTTCGCGCCCGATGAAGTGTTCGAGCCGCGTACGATCCATCTGGCGTTCGGCCATCACGTGCTGATCGCAGACCCGGGCGGGCCTGGCTTCGAGCGCTCGCGGCTCGAGCTCGAGATCACCGGCAAGACGCCTCAGCACGTGGTGATCAAGCTGAACAAGCCCGGCGAGACCATCGCAACCAACCCGGTCATCGAGCCCCCTCCGGCGTACACGACCGACAAGACGTTGATCAAAGCCGGCTTGATCGTCGGTACCGCGGGCCTTGTTGCCTACGGCGTGATGAGCATCGGTTGGTACAACATTCGTAACGGCTTCTCGCCGGGCACGACCTCGGAGACGCTCTACGACGGCGGCCGGATCGCCGCCGTGAGCTTGTGGGCGATCGGCGCGGGACTCCTCGGAACCGGGCTCTATCTGCATCACAAGCATGGCAAGGAAGCCCCGGTGATCGCGGCGATGCTGCTGCGCGAAGGCGGCGGTGTCGTGACTGTGGGTTGGCAACGGTGAGCATTGCGGCGGATTCGAACCCGCCGGGTGACTTCTATTGCCCGACGTGCGAGAGGACGTTTCAGGTCGGGGATCGGTGTCCCACCGACCAGACGAGGTTGGTCAAGCTCGCCGCGCGTCTCGATGCGCTGCTTGGACGCGACCTCGATGGCCGGTACACGATCCTCGAGAAGCTCGGCCAAGGTGGCATGGGCGCCGTCTATCGCAGCTCGCAGCACTCGGTAGGTCGCGAAGTCGCGATCAAGGTCGTCAGTCCGCATCTGGTCTCCGAAGCCGATGTGATCAAGCGGTTTCTGCGCGAAGCGAAGCTCGCGAGCCGGCTCAGCCATCCTAATGCCGTCGCCGTCCTCGACTTCGGTCAGACCGACGACGGTGTGTTCTATCTCGTGATGGAGCTCGTCACAGGCCGCACGCTCGACGCCGTGATCAAGGCGGATCGCGTGTTCAGGCCAGAGCGCGTGGTGCGCATCGGTACGCAAGTCTGTGACGCGCTCGAGGGGGCGCATGCGCTGCAGATCGTCCACCGCGATCTCAAGCCTGCGAACATCATGCTGCTGTCGTCGGGCCGCGATCTGGTGAAGGTCCTCGACTTCGGCCTCGCGAAATCCGTCGCGCCGGATCAGGCCGTGACGACGATGACGAATGCCGGAGCACTGCTCGGCACGCCTGCGTTCATGCCACCCGAGCTCGCGCTCGGCCAGCCGTGTGACGGACGCGCCGATCTATATTCGCTTGGCGTCGTGTTGTATCTGCTCGGCTCGGGGCACTTGCCATTTCAGTCGGAGTCCGCCCACGAGCTGATCGCGATGCACGGTACCGAGACCGCACCGCCGATGACCGATGTGCCGGCGGCTCTCGGCCACGTGATCGATCGCCTGCTCGCAAAGAATCCGGCTGATCGATACCAGAGCGCCGCCGAGACTCGCGAAGCGTTGGAGGCTGCCCTCGAGACTCGCTACAACACGCCACCGTATGGCACCTCGCCGCCGAGCTTCGCGGGGTCGACAGGCTCGGACCTGGCGGCGTTTGCAACACCCGCGCCCAGCGCGACGCTTCCGCGAGGCACACAACGTCGCAGCGCCACCGAGCTCGATCGGCTGATCAACTCCGACACGATGGCAGCCGTCGGTGGCCGCGAGCGGCGTAAGCCCCCGCGTGCTCTTCCGATCGTGCTCGCTAGTCTGGGAGCGATCGCGATCGGCGCAGTGGCGTTCTTCGCTACGGGCGGCTTTGGAACGAATCAGGAGACGCCGCCGCCTCCTCCGCTCGAGGTCAAGCAGCGGCCAGCCGTCGAGACGCCTTTGGTGCAGACTCCCGCGGTACCAACACCGGTGAACCCGGATGTGCCGGCGCCAAACGTCACGGAGGCCGTCGACGCGGGTGTTCCCGCGATGGTCACGATCGAGAAGAAACCGGCGAAACCACCGATTCGCGTCAAGCCGCACGGTCACGTGACCAAGCCCGTGAAGCCCGTGGTCGAGACACCGCCTCCCGCGCAGGGATCGGGATCCGCTGTAAAACCCAAGCTGCCGTTCTAAGCCGATGCGAATTCCGGTTGTTCTCGTGGCGATGATCGCGGTGTCGACGCCTGTTCGTGCCGACACCATCGTGGAGCTCGAGGCGAGAGGGGAGCTCGCGGCCAAGGACGGTCGCTACTCGGAAGCGATCACCGCGTTCAAAGCCGCCGATCAGATCGAGTCACGGGCGAAGCACGCGTGCCTGATCGCGCTCGCCTATCTCCGGCGCGAGCTGTGGCCGCAAGCCGAGATCTTTCTCGACGCATGTCACCAGCGCGCGAGCGCGACGGATCTGCTGCCGGATTGGGTTCCGCTCGCGACCGATCAGCTCGCCGAGCGGCTTGCTTCTGCCGAAGTCGCGCCGATCACGATCAGCGTGATTCCCGCGTCTGCTCGCGTCACGGTCTCGGCATTTGCGCCCGACGAACAATTCGAGCCGCGCACGATCCATCTCGGATTCGGTAAGCACGTGATCACCGCGAGTGCCGAGGGCTACGTCACCGAACAACGCTCGATCGACGTCATCGACCGCAAGCCGCAGACGATCGCGATCGAGCTGCGAGCGCCGCCGAAGTCGGAGATACCTCCGCCACCGCCGCGCGAGGCCCATTACATGCCGTGGCTCGTGATCGGCAGCGGTGGGGCAGTGCTCGTTGCCGGCCTCGTCTATCAGCTCACCGTATTCCAGCCGATCCGAGATCACGTGCTGCACGCGGTCGATCCCGCGCACGATCCGAACGTCGCCGAATACAACCAGTACGCGCATCGCTACGACGTGCGACGCGAGTGGATGCTCGGGATCTATAGCGTCGGTGCGGCGACGATCATCACCGGCTGCGTGCTCCGCTATCTCGATCACCGCGACGAGCGGCGCGTCCAGATCACCGCGATTCCGACGCGCGATGGCGGCATCGTCAGCTTCGAGTGGCACCGATGAAGATCGCGATCTTCGTCCTGCTCGCCGCCTGTTCGAGGCCCGGCCTGCCCGCGAACGACGAGCTCGATCAGGCGGTTCGCCTCGCGGCCGGTCAAAAACACGCGTGTTGGATCGATCCCCAAGCCCAGTTGTGGTGCTGGGGAAATAACGGAAACCGGCAACTCGGCGTTTCGGTAGCGCCGAGGACCGGCGCACCGCAGATCGCGACGAGCGGCAGCTGGATCTGGGTCGCGGCCGGTGCTCGTCACACGTGCGCGATCAACACCGACGGCGAGCTGTATTGCTGGGGCGATAACACGGATGGCCAGGTTGGCAATTTCGCTGCAGCGGACGTGCTGCCCTCCAAGGTCGCGCTGCCCGGCGATGTGCGCCCCGCGAAGGTGTTCGCCGGCGACGTCGCAACGTGCGCGATCGATGACGCGGGCCTGCTCTATTGCTGGGGCATCTTCGACAGCGGCCGCACGTCCGCAAAGCCAGTACAAGTGAAGCCGGGAATGATCGACGGACCCTGGAGGACCGTGGCGATCGCCGACGATCACGCGTGCGCGCTCCACGACGGCGATAACCTCGTCTATTGCTGGGGCAAGGACGATGCCGGCCAGCTCGGCGTCGACAACGACCGAGCGAGCGACCAAGCGAGTCCCAAACCGGATCGCGCATTCGTGGCGATCAGCGCTTCGCATGGAGCGACCTGCGGAGTCACCGTCGACCGCGAGCTCGTCTGCTTCGGCAGCAACGCGCGAGGCCTGATAGGTCCGCAGGCGGCCCCGACGAAGGACGTCCTGGTCGACGCGAGTCATCGCTGGACGGCGGTCGCGCTCGGGACGTATCACACGTGTGCCGTCGGTGATGGCGATGTCAATTGTTTCGGAACGGATGATCGTGGCGCTCTCGGTGATGATTTCGAAGCGCGCACGACGCTTCCTCCAACACCGATGCTGCCCGCGGAGCGCGTGGTCGCAGGCGAAGGCTTTAGCTGTTCCGTCGCAGACGCCGGGATCCCGTCGTGCTGGGGCGCCAATGCGTACGGCGAGCTCGGCAATCAACAGATCGCTACGAAGCACGAACCCGAGCTGGTGATGTCGGTGCCCGGTGCGAAGCGCATCGCGGTCGGCGACGGCCACACGTGTGTGGTCACGACCAACAACATCGTCTATTGCTGGGGTGACAACCGCGTGAACCAAATCAACGCGACATCGTCGTCCACGATCGTGCGGCCAACCGCGGTCTCGCTGACGACGAGTTATGTCGAGATCAGTGCCGGTTCCAGTCAGACATGCGGGATCGACGCCAACGACAATACGTGGCTGCACTGCTGGGGCTCGAACGACGCAGGGCTGCTCGGCACCGCGACCGGCGAGATCAGTGCGGCGGTTGTCACCGGCACACAGGCGCAGTGGAAAGCCGTTTCGGCGGGTGTCTCGACCATCTGCGCCGTCACGTCCAGCGGTCAGCTCGCGTGCTGGGGCGTGCTGCCTGGTCAGAGCGCCGGCGGCGCGTCACCGACGGTCGCTACGGACACGCTGTACACGAATATTGCGGTCGGGGATGGCTTCGCGGTCTCGTCCTTCACCGGGAATCCAGTGAATCAGCAGGATGATGTCGCCCAGATCGGCAGCACGAGCTGTTCGGCGGCGACGACATTTCCGGGGCGTGCAACCGTGCTGCCCGGGCAGCCGGCGACTACATGGCGACTCGCTGCGGCGACCAGTGGCCAACACGCCTGCGCGATCCGAGATTCCACGGCCACAGCACTGTTCTGTTGGGGGGCCAACACCTCCGGGGAGACCGGGGTCGCGCCGACCGAATGTCAGCCTCCCATGCAGATTCCGGCTATCGGCAGCCCATGGGCCACCGGCAGCCAGATTGGGTCCGTCATGTCGGTCGTGTCGGTCGCCGATGGCCATAGCTGCGCGATCAATTCGGCGAACAACGCGTACTGCTGGGGCGCGAACCGTCGTGGCGAGCTCGGGGATCTGTCCGATGGTTACGTACCGCACGTCATCAAGATCTCGGGGACACCTGCACACTTCGACCAGATCGCGACTGCTGCCCATCATACTTGCGCGATCAACGGCACCGCCGTGTACTGCTGGGGCGAGAATCGGTTTGGCGAGCTGGGCGACGGTGAGTCGTTCCACCCCGAACCCCACGCTATCGCCGTCCCCCAATAGTGGTACGGTTCGCCGTGAATGGCGGACCGTAGTTTCGCGCTCACCCCTGGCAAGCGCGTCCTCTATCTCACAAAAGATCCCGAGCTCGTTCGCAGCCAGCTCGCCGGCAAGCTGACGCTCCGCATGAGCGACTTGGCTCCGGGCGATCTTCTCGACGACATCAACACCGATGCGATGACGCCGGCCTGGGTGTGCTTCGACTTCGATCCGAAGGAGATCGCGAAGAATGCCTACGCCGGCCTCGTGATCGGCGGCCAGCGGCTGATCCCGTCGGATGCGCTCGCAGCGGGCGGCTTCGAGGTGATCGTCGCCGGCGCTCAGAAGGGCGTCGGCTCGAGCCGCGAACACGCCGCGCAGTGCGAGGTGTTCTCGGGCAGCAGGCTCGCGATCGCGTCCTCGTTCGCGCCGATTCACGCCCGCAACAACATCAACATCGGGCAGCTGATGGGTGACCACGAGATGTTGCGCAGGCTCGAGGCCGGCGAGCGGATCGAGCTCGCCGAGTTCACCCGCGGACACGATGCGATCACGGCGCTGATCATCGAGAGCGGCGGGCTGTTGCCGTTCTGCGCCCGCCTGTCCCGCGGCGAGATCAAGGTCCCGCCGACCGGCACCGCGCCGCGGCCGATGACGATCGCCGAAAAGATCCTCGCGGCGAAGCTGGTGCCCGGTCAGGGCTCGCACGTGAAGCCGGGTGATGCGGTGCTCGTCAAGGTGGACGCCGGTTACTCGCACGAGTTCACGACGGCGCAGGTCGATCTGTTCCTCGGCACCGAGTACGGCGACTACAAGCTCGACAATCCGGCGAAGTTCGCCGTGTTCGAGGATCACTTGATCTACGCGACGGGTGTCGCCTCGATGGCGAAGTTCGCGCCGAAGATCGACAGGCTGCGCGAGCTGCAACGCGCATTCGCGGCGAAGACCGGCGTGCGCAACTACAGCGCGGTCGACGGCGTCTCCCCCGGCATCTGTCATCAGGTCGCGCGCGAGCAGATCATCGATCCGGGTGACTTCGTGCAGGCGACCGATTCGCATACGTGCATGGGCGGCGCATCGGGCGCGCTCGCGTGGGGCGTTGGAGCGACGGAGTACGCGGCGCTCCTCTACTGGGGGTTCACGCCGCTCGCGGTTCCGGAATCGATCCGGTTCGAGCTCGTCGGAACCTTGCCCGATGGCACGAGCGCCAAGGACGTCATGCTCCACATCCTTGCGACGTACGCGAAGCGCGAGGACACGCTCAACCGGATCATGGAGTTCGGCGGTGAGGGTTTGTTCGCGATGTCTCCCGACGAGCGCGCGACGCTCGCGAACATGGCGACGGAGTGTTCGGCCCGCGGCGCGGTCATGGAGGTCGACGACACGATGCTGCGCTGGATCGCCGATCGGCGTCCCGGCGTCCATCCCGAAATGCTGCGCGCGAAGGTCGTCAAACCAGATCCGGGTGCGCACTACGACGGCGGCAGTCATCGAATCGACCTCTCGAAGATCGTGCCGATGGTCGCGACCCCGGGAGATCCGGATCGCGGCATCGCGAGCGATCCGAAGAACGGCGCGGAGGTCAGCGAGATCGGCCACGTCAAGATCGACATCGCCTACGGTGGCTCTTGCACCGCGGGCAAACGCGACGATGTCGAGATGTACGCGCGCGTGATCGCGGAGGCGGAGCGCGCCGGCAAGCGAGTCGCCGATGGCGTGCGGTTCTACATCCAGTTCGGATCGCGCGAGGTCGAGGCGTACGCGCAGGCGAAAGGCTATACGGACTTGTTCGCGCGCAACGGCGTCGAAGTGATCAAGCCGGGTTGTGGCGCGTGTATCGGCTGCGGACCCGGCGTCTCGGAGCGCGGCGATCAGGTGACGGTATCGGCGATCAATCGCAACTACAAAGGCCGATCTGGACCGGGCAAGCTCTACCTCGCGTCTCCACTGACGGTCGCCGCATCGGCGATCGCGGGCGAGATCGTCGAGTACGAAGCAGGCATGTTTGGCAAGAAGTAGGCGGCCCATGGCGCGAGTGAAACGACGGCCAACGAAGGCCAAGGCGAAGCCGGCGAAGCAGCGACCCCGGACCAAGTCGCCGAGCGCCAAAGCGAAGGCCAAAGGCAAGTCGCCCGCCAAGCCTCCGAAGCGCCCGGTACCCAGGCGGCGAAGCGCTCCACGAGTCGTAGAGGCGGTGCCTGTCCCGATCACCGATGCCGGATCGAGCGGAGCCAGCGACCACTCCGGTCGCCGCGCGTCGACGGCGCGCGAGCGATCGATGCGCTCGTCGCCGGTCGTCGAGATCCTCGACGATCCGCACCCGATCGGCGCGCTGCGCCGCTTCCTCGACAGCATCAAGGGCTCGCCGACGGTGCAACAGGGGCAGATCGCGCTCGGCGCCGCCCAGCTGATGCTGTTGCCGATCGCGCGCGAGAGCCGCGGCGGCACCGAGGTCAAAGAGCTCGTCGACATGATCCTCGAGCGCTGGACGGATCTCCCAGAGCCGAGCGGATTTCACGCGCAGGAATTCTTGCGCAACGCGCTTGCCGCCGTCGGGGTCGATCGCGATCGCATCGCGAAGTTGCAGGCAGTCGTGCCGTACGGTGCGAGTGCCGAGCTGCTGTTCAACCTCGCGTGCGCGCACGCTGTTGCACGCGACAAGGTCGCGATGCTCGAAGCGGTGGAGACGGCGCTCGAGGCCGGGGTTGCCGCGGCGCAGTTCCGCCGTGATGCAGACTTCGCGCCGTATCGAGCTGATCCGGATCTCGCGTTGATGCTGTCGCGGGCGGACGTGCCGGTGATTCCGGTCGAGATCGAGCCCGCGATTCGCGCCGTGCGCTCGGCTCTCGACTCGCTCGTCGGAACGCTGCGCGAATACGGAGAACGCGTCGAGCTCCGGCCGCCGGCTCGCCTCGACGCGATCCTCGATGCGGAGCGCGCCGCCAAGATCTCGTTGCCAAACGACTTCCGCGCGCTGCTCACGATCACGAACGGCATGAGGATCTGGGATCACGAATTCTTCGGCGTTGGCGACTACCGCGAGCCGACGCCGCTCGCGGTCCGCGCACAGGCCTATCTCGAGATGGCGAGCGCGAGCACGGCGGCGATCGAAGATGCCGTGCCGGTTGCAAACTTCGGACAGCCCAACGACTGGTTGCTCTACGATCCGCGCGGCAACGTGCGCGGCGACGGTCCGGGCTACGTGCTGATGCAAAACGCCGACGAGAATCCATTCGAAGATCTCGCAAGCACGCTGACCTGGCTCGAACAGATCGCACACGAGACCTTCGGCACGAACTGACGGACCTGCGCGCGCTGGCACGACGAGCGCCGTGGCCACTCTCGAAACCGGTACGCACGTTGCTCGCTATCTTGGTGATGGCCACCGAGCTATTGCCGCTCATGGAGCTGCCCGTCGTTCCGCTGCGGACCATGGTGCTGTTTCCACACGCGGCGTTGCCGATGACGATCAGCCGCCCGGGCGCGAGCCAGGCGATCGAAGCGGCGGGCGAAGACGGCCTGCTCGCGGTCGTGACACAGGCGCACCCGGAGGCGGAGGCGCCGCTAGGCAGCGACCTGTACGCGATCGGCACGGGTGCCGTCGTACGCCAACTCTCCAAGAACGGCTTGGCGCCGCAGACCGATCAGGGTGCGGTGATGGTGATCCTCGAGGGTCTCGAACGCGTCGCGATCGTCGATGTCGTGCAAACGCAGCCGTACATCCGCGCGCGCGTTCGTCGCCTCGCCAGCGAGCGTCCGTCGGTCGACACGCTGTACGGCGCGATCCGTCTCAATCTCGTCGACGCGTTTGTCGAGATGGTGCAGCTGTCACCGCAATTGCCCGACGAGCTCGGGACCGTGGCGCGCAGCATCGCCGACGACGAGGCGCTCACCGACATGATCGGTTCCGCACTGATCGAATGCTCGACGTCGACGCGGCAGGACATCCTCGCCACGCTGAACGTTCGCCGGCGAATGGACAAGCTCGCCGAGCTGATCGCGCGCGAGGTCGAGAGCCTGCGGATCCGCGAACGCTTGCGCTCCGAGGTTCAGGATCGAATCGCCGGTTCGCAGCGCGAGTCGATCTTGCGCGAACAGCTCAAGGTGATCCGCAAGGAGCTCGGTGAGCAGACCACGGAAGACCGCGCATCCGAGCTACGTACCAAGCTCGACCGCGCCGAGATGCCTGCGGAAGCGCGCGCGGAGGCGATGCGCGAGCTCGAACGCCTCGATGACATGCCCCCGGGTTCGCCGGAACACTCGATGGTGCGGACCTATCTCGAGTGGCTCGCCGAGATGCCGTGGAATCGCACGACCGCGGCTCCCGTCGATCTGATTCGCTCGAAGGTCATCCTCGACGAGGATCACTTCGGTCTCGACAGGGTGAAAGACCGGATCCTCGAGCACCTCGCCGTCCAACGCCTGCGGCGTGAACAGCGAGGGCCGCTGCTGTGCTTCGTCGGACCGCCGGGTGTCGGCAAGACCTCGGTCGGGCGATCGATCGCGCGCGCGACCGGTCGCGAGCTCGTCCGGATCTCGCTCGGCGGCACGAACGACGAAGCGGAGATCCGCGGCCATCGCCGAACCTATGTCGGCGCGCTGCCCGGCCAGATCATTCGCGGACTGCGTCGCGCCAAGAGCTGCGATCCGGTGTTCATGCTCGACGAGATCGACAAGCTCGGCAAGGACTATCGAGGCGATCCGGCGTCCGCGCTCCTCGAGGTGCTCGATCCTGAGCAGAACTTCGCGTTCCGCGACCACTACCTCGACGTCCCGTTCGACCTATCGCGCGTGATGTTCATCGCGACCGCCAACGTGCTCGACACGATCCCCGAACCGCTTCGCGATCGCATGGAAGTCATCGAGCTGCCCGGCTACATCGACGAAGATAAGATGCAGATCGCGCAGCGCTACTTGATCCCGAAGCAGGTCGAGCACAGCGGCCTACTGCTCGGCCTCGATCTGCAATTCACGGATCAGGCCGTGCTCGACATCATTCGCGGCCACACGCACGAGGCCGGTCTGCGCAGGCTCGAGGAGCAGATCGCCGCGATCTGTCGAAAGCGCGCGCGTCAGGTCGCCGAAGGAGCGGTCGGCACGCTGGTCGTCGATCCGATCGTCATCCAGTCTCTGCTCGGCCCCGAACAGTTTCGCGTGTTCTCGCAGCTCGCCGAGCGCACGTCTCGTCCCGGCGTCGCGGTCGCGGTCGCCTGGACGCCCGCGGGCGGTGAGCTCTTGTTCATCGAATCGAGCCAGCTCCCGCACGGCCGCGGCGACGTGACGCTGACCGGTCAGATGGGCGACGTGATGCAGGAGTCGGCGCGGACCGCGATGTCATGGGTCCGCGCGAACGCCGCTCGCTACGGAATCGAAGCCGATCTGTTCCGCACGCACGACATTCACATTCACGTGCCCGCCGGCGCGGTCCCGAAAGATGGGCCCTCTGCAGGCGTCGTGATGGTCACCTCGCTCGTGTCGTTGCTCACGCAGCGGGCCGTGCGCCCGCTCACGGCGCTGACCGGCGAGATCACGCTCTCGGGCGTGCTGCTGCCGATCGGCGGCGTCAAGGAGAAGGTCCTCGCCGCGCGGCGCAGCGGGGTGACGCGGCTCGTGCTGCCGCACGACAACGCGCCGAACCTCGCCCACGAAGTGCCCGCGCACCTGCGTGAGCCCGTCGACATCCGGCTCGCCCGCACGATCGAGCAAGCGGTCGATCTCGCCTTCGACGACGCGATCGCGAAGCGTTCCGAGCTCACCGGCACGCACCGGTTTCGCTCGCGGATCGGCTAGGAGTCTGTAGGGCATAGCTCGCGGGAGCGAGCTATGGAGAACGCGAACACGCGAGCACGCGCGTGCGGGAGGGGGCGCCTCGCTCATCGCATGGAACGGAGTGCTTGCACTACCGGCGAACCCTGCGCCCCATGTGGCACCGACGCCTGACTGGACCATCTCCCCGCTATTCGCTTCGGGGCCCCGCCCGACACGCGCTTTGCTCGCGTTGGCGTCGCACACCCGAGCGACTCGGGATGATCCCTCGATCCAGGCAGCCGATTCCGGATCGCCTCCCGTTCGTCAACGGCGTGCTGGCGCGCAAGTTCGAACCTCACGTCAATACCGGGCAGTTACGGCTAGGTCCCCGACGGGAATCCGGAATTCGGCGATCTACATTGTAGAGCACGCGAGCACGCGAGCACGCGCACGGCGGGGTCTCTCGCGCTCGTGACTGACTCGGACGTGGGTGCTCGCACGAGCGCCGTGCTCACTGTATCTCGCTTGAGAGACCCCGCTCGTGCGCTTAGCTCGCTGTAGCGGCGACAAGCAGCTGACGTTGTTCCGAATCCAAGAGGATGTCCGGAAGGTGGCTTCGGACGGGCACGTTGAGCTCGTCAGCAATGCGCTCCATCTTCGAGGAGCGGCATTGGAACTAGCGTGGACCCGTGGTGCCGTGCCCAGGCCTCGACCGATTGCTTCGCTCACCTCGGTCGGCCGGGCACCTCGGTCGCGCCGATCTGGCCATGCTTCGCCCAACCGATCTTGAGCAGCCAGGTTTGCGGCGTAACAGTGTGCAGTCGCTCGTACGTCTTTCGCACCGGGAAGGCCGATCGCGGGCGTCAGGTCCGCATTTCGTCCGACGAGGCGCGTTCAGCAACGCCTTCTGCATCTCATCGCCACTCCGCGCGGGCGCGAGCGGCTGCGCGAGCGTGTCCCCGTCGAGCATCGACT
>JAQBQF010000003.1 GCA_028287115.1 Myxococcales bacterium | reverse complement strand
GGCGTCGCTTCGTAAGTGCCCTCACCGTGCTCGATGCCGGAGAGACGATTGCCGATCGGGCCCGTTGGAGTTATCTCCTGTTGGCCGATGAGCTTCGCCGGCGCAGCCATCGCGCCTCGGCCGACCTGCGCGAGCTCTTCGGCCGGATGGTCTTCAACGCGTTGATCTCCAACACGGACGATCATCCCCGAAACCACGGGTTGATTGCGCCGGGGAGGCACTTTGAGCTTGCTCCCGCCTATGACTTGACGCCCAACCCCTTGCAACGTCCGACCTCATTTCACGAATGAGGAATATGTCGAGCTAGGGCGGTCTTGGATGCGGTCGCCGGGGCTTCGATTCGCTTTCGTCGTCGCACGACTACTGTTCTCGGCCATGGACTTCTATCGCTGGATGAACACGCCCAAGAACGGCGTCGGAAACCAGATGTTCACGTGCGTCGTACCGTCTCATCGCGAGCTCTCGGCGAATGAAATCGAGATGGATCTCACGCTGCCCGTTGGATACGAGGTCTGTTGGGACTTCTTTCTGATCTCGAGCGGAAACATGGAAGAGCTACCGCGGCTGCTTGGCTTGCAGCGATCCAAAGTCGTGCTTACCGAAATTCCCCGCGGTGCGAGGTATCGCGTAACGGTCCCTATCGGGACCCCCTTTTTTCGACGCATCTGGCGCGCAATCACATGGCCTTTTACGGCACGTGCGGCGGCGCGAGAGTTGAAGGAAGCGCACGAGAACTTGCTCGAGCGGTATGAAGAGCTCGATACCGCTCGTGCAAAACTCGATCAACAAGCAACGCAGCTGCGGACGGCCCATACGATCAATGACTTGATTCACGGCGACCTCGATCTAGTGCGGACCCAAGACACGATTGCGAAGGCTCTCGTCGAGCAGGCCGGCTTTGTCTCAGCCCAGATTCGTTTGTCATCGAGCGACGAGAAGTCCGTTCGTATCGCCCGCTTTGGCAGTCCCGAACACGAGAATCCCCTCAAACGGAATCTTGATGCGCGTGGAGGTCAAACGATTGGTGAAGTGTCCGTCGTGTCCCGATCGGACGCCGATCCAAGAGAGCGCGAAGACCTGCTCGAGTTCATCGTGCCGACGCTCGCAATGGCCTTGCAAAATGCGATCAGCTACCAAACCGTCGAGGAGTATCGAACAGGTCTCGAGCGACTCGTCGCCGAGCGCACCGCTGAGTTGACGCAGGCGCGCGATCAACTTGCCGGGACGGTCGTGCAGCTACGTGACGCGCAGAACGCGCGTGAGCGGTTCTTCGGAAACATTTCCCACGAGATTCGGACGCCGCTATCGCTGATCTTGCTCGCGGTGTCCGATATCGAGGCGCGCGCTGGCGACCAACTCGATACTCGCGCTCGTCGTGGTCTTGGCGCGGTCAACGATGCTGCTCGCAAGCTGGTGCGGCTCGTCGACGAGCTGCTGCTATTAGCCGCCGGTCAAGAAGGCAAGCTCAAGGTTCATCCCGAGCCCGTCGATCTTGCGGCTCTTCTTCACAATGTAGTCTCCGCCTGGCTTCCGGCAGCCGAGAATGCAGGGCTCGAGCTCGTCGCGCGGATTCCGCCTTCCCTGCTTGCCAAGGTCGATCCGGTCGCGATCGAGCGTGTCGCGAGCAACCTGACCTCGAATGCGATGAAGTACACGCCTCGAGGCGGCATGGTCGAGATCGAGCTTGTCGAAGAATCGGGCGAGCTCCGGTTCTCGGTCCTCGACACCGGACCAGGGTTTGGCGAAGAGCTCGCCAGTCGACTGTTCGGACGGTTCGAACGCGCGAGCGGCGAAGACCGACGGAAAGTCGGGACCGGCATTGGACTGTCGCTCGTGAAGCAGCTCGTCGAAGCGCACGGTGGCCGCATTGCTGCGCTTTCGCGCCCCGGCGGCGGCAGTGAGCTGCGGGTGGTCCTTCCTGCATCGGCGCTCATCCGCGATCTGACCGTCACGGCGGCCCGCGTTTCGATCTCGGCGAGCTCGGTCCCGTCATCGGGGTCCGCGATTGTCTCCGGTGCGCGATTCGCACCCGAAGGTCAATCCGCGGGGACGATCGTGCTCGCGGAAGACGATGCGCAACTCGCCGAGATGGTTGCGCGCTTACTTTCAGATCGCTACACGGTTCATGTCGGGCTCGACGGTGTCGCGGCCCTCGAGCTGGTTCGTCTTCACCAGCCGGAGCTGTTAGTCACCGACGTCGATATGCCGCACATGAGCGGAATCGAGTTGTCTCGAAAGTTTCGAGAGATCACCGGGGATCGACTCTCGCCGATCATCATCCTGTCGGCCGTGCTCGACCTGGGGACCCGGCTTGCCGGACTCGAAGCCGGCGCGGTCGATTATGTCTCGAAGCCCTTCGATCCTCTCGAGCTCGTTGCGCGCGTCAATGCGCAGTTTCGGATGCGCGACCTTGCCGTCAGGCTGCACCGGGCCGAGCAGCTATCTGCACTCGGTATCCTCACCGCGGGGCTCGCCCACGAGCTCCGCAATCCTGCGAACGGAATCGTCAATGCAGTCGCTCCGCTGATCCAGTTACTGCCCCCGGAGCTGACTCAACCCGATAGCGGCGTCGGCCAGCTTCTGGAGGTCATGACCGGATGTGCCGAGCAGATCTCCTTCCTGTCGCGACAGCTGCTCAGCTTCAGAAATGGGGGCGCCGGCCTCGAGCTTCGGCAGGCGGATGCGCAGGATCTCGTCGACCGTGCGATCGCGCTCGCACAACAGGCGCTCGTCGGGGTTGATGTACGTACCGACTTGGCTGCTGCACGCGCGCTTAACTGCGCGCCACCGCTGTTGGTTCAGGTATTAACCAACCTGATCGAGAATGCGGCCCACGCTGCGAAAGCCGGCGGATGGGTCGAGGTCCGGGCGCTAACGGGACCCGGGAAGATCATGCTGGAAGTGGCAGATAGCGGACCCGGCGTACCACTCCCGCTCCGCGAACGCGTATTCGAGCCGTTTTTCACCACGAAGCCCCCAGGATCGGGAACTGGCCTGGGGCTATCGGTCGCGCGTACCATCGTGCACCGACATGGAGGCGTGCTCGAGATCCGCGAACGCAACGGACGCTGCATGTTCGTGATCGAGCTGCCTCACGATTCTACGTATATTTACGCAGCTAACGCGCTATGATGGAATTGAAGCATTTAGCGTGACCATGGCCGAGACGACGCCCACCACAAAGCCATCCGGACTCGTCCTCTACGTGGACGACGAGCGGGGGAACCGCGTCGTGTTCGAGCAGTCGCTGAAGACTGAATTCAACATCATCTGTGCTTCCGATCCCGAGACCGCTCTCGACATCATGGCGAAGAATGATGTCGCGGTCCTCGTCACGGACATGCGCATGCCGACGATGAACGGCGAGGAGCTGCTGCGCATCGTCAAGGAGCGATCACCTCAGACGATCCGGATGGTGATCACGGCCTACGCCGACGTCGATCCGATCATCCGCGCGATCAATGAAGGTCTCGCCGTTCGGTACATCATCAAGCCCTGGATTCGCACCGAGCTCGTTCAAGTCCTGCGATGGGCGACCGAAGCCCATGTCTTCAGTCGGAGCTCGGCCGCGCTGCACCTGCGGCTGATCGAGAGCGAGCGGCTCGCGACGCTCGGCAGCTTCATCGGCCCGGTGGTCCATGACCTGAAGACACCGCTGATGTCGTTGCTCACCAATATCGAGGTCGTCAGCGAGCTGGCCGAGGCGGCGCCCGTCCTGCGCGCCGCACTCGCGCAGATGCGTCAACCGCCCGCGAATCGCGATCGGCTGTACCAGGTGATCGATGACCTCGAGCCGGTGATGGCGGACTTCCGGAAGTCGATTCTTCACCTCAATACGATGATCACGAGCATGCGGGATCTCGGAAAACCGGGCTCCGAGACGAAGGGGCCGCTGGATACCGATCCGTTGCCCATCGTGCGTCACGCGATGGCGGTCTGTCAGAACCTCGCGATGAACGTGCGAGCGCAGATCGACTACGCCGGCCCGGGAATCCTGCCGCACGTGCGGATGTCCGCGACCGAGCTGACGCAGGTCCTGATCAACCTCGTCGCGAACGGCACGCAGGCGGTCGCCGCCCGAGGGACACCGAACGGCAAGATCTCGATCGTGGCGCGCGAGCAAGGCGGCGTCCTCGAGCTCGCGGTGCGCGACGACGGCGTCGGGATGGCCGCCGACGTGTTGACGCGCGTCGGCACTCCGTTCTTCACGACGCGGGCGGAAGGCACCGGCCTCGGCATCGCGCAGTGCCAAAGGCTGGTCGGCACGGCCGGCGGGCGCTTCAAGATCGAGAGTCAGGTCGGCGTCGGCACGACGGTCACGATCACGCTTCCGATCGCCGCGTAGTGTCCGAATCTATTCGTGTACCGGCGCAGGCTGCCGCGCTACTCGAAGGCATGGCCAAGGCTCGCAGCTTGATGTTCGTGGTGAGCTTCCTGGGTTGCACGAGCTCGCAGCCCCAAGGCCCGACGGTCGCGTTCGATCTCACGAGCAAGCTCGACAAGACGACGTATTGGGACCTGCCCTTCCCTTCCGATCTGCGCCTCACGAGCGACGGCAAGCCCGATCTCGCGAGCTTCCCGAACAAGCGGCACCTACCCGTCGTCGAGGACTTGCTCTCGGCCGCGAGCGAGCGCGCGGGATTTCCCGTGATGCCGATCGCGTGGTTTCGGTTCACGGACAAAGCGCCGCTGCACACGCTCGATCAGATCGACGGCACCGTGTTGCTGATCGATGTCGATCCGCAATCGTCCGAGCGCGGTATGCGATATCCCGCCGTCGCGCAGACGCTCGTCGACGACGATTACACCGGGCACGGCCTCGTCGCGGTCGCGCCGCGCCCCGGCATCGTGCTCCGCGGGCATACGCGATACGCACTTGCGTTGCGCCGCGCGTTCGCGCCGGATGCCGAGATCCCGGCGACGTTCGCGGAGCTCGTCGCCGGTGGCACGCCTGCGGGCGATCGCGGTGCTGCCGCGGCGACGCTATACGCGCCGCTGTGGCCGACGCTCGACACGATCGGCATCGCGCACGACGACGTGCTCGTCGCGACGGTGTTCACGACGGGCGATGAAGTCGCGGTGCTCGCGAAGCGCTCCGACGCCGTGCACACGACGCAACACGCGACGATCTCCGACGTGCACCTCGGTCGATCCGCCTTCCCCGGCGTCTGCGAGATCGTCGCGAGCGTCACGGTTCCGCAATTCCAGGTCGGCGCACCGCCGTTCGATACGGCGGGACGGTTCGCGCTCGACGGAAGCGGCATTCCGATGGTGCAAGGGTCGATGACCGTGCCGCTGACGATCACGCTGCCCAAGACAGCGATGCCCGCGAACGGTTGGCCGCTGTGGCAGTTCTTTCACGGCTCGGGCGGACTGTCGTCCGACATCGTCGAAGACGGCCCGAGCCCGACCAGCGCCGATATTCCGGTCGTCGGCGAAGGCCCGGGCTATGTCGTCGCGCGCCGCGGAATCGCCGCCGCTTCGTCCGCGCTACCGCTCAACCCCGAGCGCCTGCCGGGTGCGAGCAACTACGCGTATCTGAACTTCAACAATCTCTCGGCCTTCCCCTACACGTTCCAGCAAGGCGTGTTCGAGCAACGCATGCTGCTCGACGCGTTGCTCGCGCTGCAGATTCCGCAAGCGACGGTCGCGGCCTGCACCGGCACGTCGCTGCCGGCGAATGCGACGAGCCATCACTTCGATCCTTCCAAGCTCGTCGCCGGTGGGCACTCGATGGGCGGCATGTACACGAACATGATCGGCGCCGTCGAACCTCGCTTCGGTGCGCTGACGCCGTTTGGGGCCGGTGGCTTCTGGAACATGATGATCCTCGACACGGCGATCGTGCCGGGCGCGCGCGATCTGCTCGCAGGCGTGCTCGGCGTCGATGGCGCCGAGCTGAGCTTCGCGCACCCCGCCCTCAGCTTGGTCGAGCTCGGCTGGGAGATCGCCGATCCGATCAACTCGATGGCGCGGATGGCGCATCCGATGAGCGGTTCCCCGCGCCACATCTATCAGCCGATCGGGATGGACGACAAATTCTTTCCGAACCCGATCTTCGACGCGGCCGCGCTCGCGTACGGCAACCAAGAGGCCGGCGAGATCGTGTGGCCCGGCACTCAAGAAGCCCTGCGCGCCGAGCACATGGACGGCATCATCGCGTATCCGGTGAAGGGCAACCGCACGACGACGGCGGTGGTCGTGCAGTATCACGACGACGGCATCCTCGACGCGCACTACATTCATCGCCAGCTGCCCGCGGTGAAGTATCAGTACGGCTGCTTCCTCGCGACCTACCTGCGCGACGGCATTCCGACGGTGCCGGCACCCGCGGCGCTCGATGCGGCCTGCCCGTAGCTACCGAGACGCGGACAACCGCACGAAGATCTAGCACCCGGTTGGACGCGCGACCGCGTGCTAAGACAAGGCGCTACCATGGAGGAGCTCGTCGCGACGATTCGCAGCTCGCTGGCCCAGCACGAGGTCGTGCCGGACGTCGTGTTCGATAAGATCTTCACCAAGCAGATGCGGTTCCTCTCCGCGCTGCACTGGACGCCGGTCGAGACCGCGCTGCGAGCTGCCGTGCTCCTCGACGCGGAACCGGAGTCGCGCATCCTCGATGTTGGCTCGGGCGTCGGCAAGGCGTGCCTCGTGGCGGCGCTCGCAACGCGCTCGTCGTGGACCGGTATCGAGCATGATCCGATCCTCGTCGAAGAGGCCGATGCCGCGGCGAGGTTGCTCGGTGTCACGGGCCGCTCGCAGTTCATCTGCGGTGACATCTCCGCCGTTGATTGGGATCAGTACGACGGCTTCTACTTCTACAATCCGTTCGAATCGCTCCAGTTCAATCAGCCGCACGCGAGCCCGTTCGTCAAGTACGCGACGTTCCACAATCACCTGCGCCGCGCGCGCGATCGGCTGTCGAGTGCGCGGATCGGAACGCGGGTGGTCACGTATCACGGACTCGGCGGCGACATGCCGAGCGGCTATGATCTCGTGAGCCGCGAGGAAGCAAACACCGGCGAGCTCGCGCTCTGGGTTCGCACCGGGAAACGCCGCCCGCCCGGCAATTAGTGGGCCGGCGCGACCGCCGTCACTTCGATCGAGCGGCGCGCCTTCCGGCCAGCCTCGTCGGAGACGACCACCTCGTGTTTTCCGGGCGACGGCGTCCAGAATTGCCGCTCGCTCGCAGGTGCGGTTCCGACGAGCGCGCCGTCGACGAACCACGAGACCGTGGCCGAGCGAGTGGTCACCGTGAGCGGCACCACCTGACTCTTCGCAGGGACACCGGGCAGCAACATGATCACCTGCCCTTCACTCGGTGTCACCATCACGGGTGGTCCGGCAGCGGTGTCGGTCGCACAGCCGTCGGCAAATACCGGCGCTTCCGGAATCGAGCGATTGCGCTGGGTCAGCCAGGCGTTCACGGAGCTCGGCAAGACGACGAAGCTCTTGCGTTCGTAGTGCGTGCCCGCGATCCGGCAGGCAGGCGGCACGGCGCGCGAGGTCGCCACGTCGACGTCGAACGCCTGATGATACGGACAAGGTGTCGTCGGGACCGCGTGAATCGGCGCGAGCACCTTGATCCGGTGATCGCAGGCATCGCTTGGAATGTGTCCCGAGTACGCGCAGACCTCGATCTCGGTGAGATCTCCAGGCTGTCCCGAGACCACGCCGTGCCTGCGATCCGCGACGCCTTCGAGCACGTCGAACAGCAGCGGACCCGCGGCCTCCGATCCGATCAGATCCGCGCTCGGCTTGTTGTCGACGTTGCCGGTCCACACGACGGCCGTGTAGGCCGGGCCCGAGCCGACGGCCCACGCATCGCGAAACCCAAAGCTCGTGCCGGTCTTCCAGTGGATCTCCGCCGGCACCGCGGTGACGTCGCGCCGCTTCGGAAAGTCGGGGCGATCTTTTTGCGACAGCGCATCGCGGGTCAGCCACGCCGCGCCGGCGCCGAACACGGGCACCGGCGCCACTTGTGGATCGCTCGCGGTGAGCCGTAGCGGCCGATACACGCCGTTTTCGGCGAGCGTCGCGTACATCCCCGCGAGCTCGAGCGGTGTTAGCTCGATGCCGCCGACGATCAGCGACAAGCCGTATTGACCCGGTGCGATGCGTGCGACCGACACACCCATCCGGCCGAGCTCGGCCACGAACGGCTCGACGCCGAGCTGCTGGAGCAGGTCGATGAACGGCATGTTGAGCGATCGGGACAGCGCGTCCCTCATCGTCACGAGCCCCGCCCAGTCGCCATCGAAGTTGCGCGGCCGATACGTCCCGTATTGCATCGGCACGTCGGGCACGAGATAGCCGGGTAGCGCGAGCCCGCGATCGATCGCGAGTGCATAGAGAAACGGCTTGAGCGTCGAGCCCGGGGATCGTGGCCGGTCGAACATCGCGATCTGCCCACCGTGCAGCGCATCGGTGAAATCGAGGTTGCCGACGAGCGCGACGACTTCGCGCGTGCCGTGATCGACCACGACGACCGCGCCGCCGAAGATGCCCTTGCGCCGCAGCTCCGGCGTGCGCATCGCGACCTGCCGCTCGACGAGATGTTGCGCGCCTGCATCGAGCGTCGAGCGAATGCGCGGGTCGTCGCGGTGACGAGCGCGCAGGGCGACCGCGACATGGGACGCCTCGCGTGGCATTGCACGCAGGTGATCGGGCGGCGCCGTGGCGAGCTCCGCGAGGGCTTGCGTTGCATCGACCGGCGAGAACACGCCGGCCGCGATCAGCTTCGCCAGGATCGCATCGCGTCTCGCGCGCAACCTCGGGACGTTCGCGGTGCTCGGCGCAAAACGCGCCGGTCCTTGCGGCACGGCGAGCAGCGTCGCGATCTCGAGGGGCGTCAGGTGTTGCGCGCCGTGACCGAAGTACGACCATGCGGCAGACTCGACGCCCTCGACGTTCTCGCCGTAGGGCGTCCGCGACAGATACTCCTCGAGGATCTCGCGCTTCGACAGGCGCAGATCGAGCTGCACCGCCCGAAACATGTCGACGAGCTTGTTCGGGATCGTGCGTGCCCGCGGCTCGAGCAACCGCGCGAGCTGCATCGAGAGTGTCGAGCCGCCGGAGACTCGCCGCGCGTGAATCAGATCCGTGATCGCCGCACGGGAGATCGCGATCGGATCGACGCCGTGATGGCTCCAGAACCGCTTGTCCTCCAGCGCGACCAGCGCCTCGACGAGCTTCGGTTCGATCCGGGCGACCGAGCTCTGCAGGCGCCATTTTTCGTCGGGAGACAGGAACACGTACGCCGGTGTCCCGTCGCGGTACTCGACGACCACGGACCAACCCGGATCGCGAGCCGGAAGTGGAATCGCGTAAGCGAAACCGACGAGCAACAGGAGCAGCGTGTTGATCGCGGTGACGATCAACATCGACCACCGCGCGAGGCGGTGTGCTCGCCGGCTGATTAGAGAGTCTTGCCCGTCCACGGACCGCTCACCACGGCGGTGCCGCCCTTGTCGCGCGCCCACAGCGTCGGGTCGTACATCGCTTCAGCTTCGACCGGTGGTACGGTGAACTTGCCCGAGGTGACCGCGCGCACGGTGTAGACGAGCTTCTTCGTCTCGCCGGCCGGTAGCGAACCGAACGCCTCGAGATGATCGTCGCGCTGATTCATGAACTCGTACGCCCAGCTCTCCTCGGGCTTGACCCAGTCGAGCTTCATGCTGCGGCCGAGTCGCGCATTCTCGATCTCGAAGCCGGCCGGCAGCCGATCGACGAGCGCGATGTTCTGGATCTCGATGCCGCTCGTATTGCCGACCTCGAGCTCGACGAACACGAGGTCTCCGAGCTTGAGCGTGCCCTGCGAGACATCGACATCCGTTCCGTCGAGCGTCTTGTACGTGCGCTTCACCGACAGCCCGTTGCCGCCGACCTTGTAGTCGCTGCCCGGGCGCACGCCTTCACTGTTGATGACGAGCCACATCCCAGCGGCCTGGGCCGGAATCTCGAGCGTCAGTTGCTTGTACTCGCTCGCGCGCACGAGCGACCACGTCTTGTCGTTCGTCTTGGTCTTCGTCGCGCGTGGCGTGATCGTCGTGCCCTCGGCCGCGAGCGTGCCGGCCGCAGTGCCGCTCGGCGCTGCCGCGATCCACTTGCCGAGTCCCGTCACACCCCAGACCAGCTCCTGGGTGTTGTAGTAGTACGACTGCTGGCCCGTGAGGCCCTCGGCGACGCGCCTCGCGAGGATCTCGCCCGCGGGATCGCTGCCGAACAGATCGTGGAACTCGCTCAGCATGAAGCCGCGGCGGCGCAGATCGGAATAGAAGCTCCAGCTGTTGATTCGATCTTTCGGGTTGATCGGTGACGCATCGACCGCCTTGAGATCCTTCTCGAAGCGGCGATCTCCGGCGAGATAGAGCGCAGCCTTCAACGTGTACAGATCTTCGGCCTGCTCGCCTTTGGCATCCGCGGGGATCGCGGCGATCAGCTTGCCGATGCGTGCCTTCTTGCCCTTGCCGGCCACCGCGAGCACGTAATGGAGGTATGCCTCCGCCTGCTCGTCGTAGTGATTCCACGGCTGGCGCGCGATCTTCGCGCCGCGCTCGTATTGTGCGAGCCGGCCTTCGATCCAGGTGATCACGCCCGCGAGGCGATCGTCGGGAATCGCGTAGCCCGCCTTCTTCGCATCGAGCAGCATGTGTGTCGCGTACGCGGTTGCCCACTCGAGCGGCTCGGTCGCGCCCGGCCAGTAGCCGAAGCCGCCCGAAGGCGTCTCCATCGAGAACACGCGATTGATGCCCGAGAGCACCATGTCCTCGATCTTGAGCTCGGCGAGCTTGGGATCGACCTGCTCGACGATGTTCGCGACATAGAGCAGCGGCCGGGTCGACGACACGGTCTGCTCGATGCAGCCGTACGGATAGTGGATCAAGTACGTGAGGTGCTGGAACGACTCCCCGTACGGGTTCGAGGTCAGCCAGAACGTCGTCGTCTCGCTCGTCGGGGCCCAGTTCTTGAGCGCGGTCGCCTTCGCGACGAGATCGAGCGTTCCCGCGTCGACCTTGAACTTCTGGATCGTTCGATCCTTCGGGCCCGCAGGCAGGAACGGCACGTCGAGCTCGTCTCTGACCTCGAACGAGCCAGCCGGCCCCTTCGCCTTCGCGACGACGCGCAGCTTCGCGCCACCCGCGGGAATCATCGCCTTGGCCTGAAACACGACCGTCTCTGCGCGGCCGTTCTCGATCTTGATGACGCCGTTGTCCTTGCCGGCAAACGATAGCGGCGCCGGACCGGTCTTCGGCAATGCGAGACCTGGAACCGCGAGACTCGCGCTGTCTAGCTTCACCGAGACTTCGAGCGGACCGCCCGACATGTTCGTCATGAACACCGGAATCTGGATCTCGTCGTTCTGCGTCACGAATCGAGGGAACGTGGTCTGGATGACGAGCGGGTCTTTCACCGTGACCTCGGCGTCCGCACGACCGATCCGCGTCGCCCCCGCTGCGATCGCCATCACGCGCAATTGCCCGCGATACGACGGCACCTGGAATGGAATCGTCACCTTGCCGTCGGGACCGACCTGCACGAGACCCGAGAACAGCGCGACCGGCTTGACCGGCTGAACCCGGCCTTTCTCGAGCGCACCACCTTCGGCCTCCCCGCTCATGTCATCGCCACCGCCGGTCTTCGACGAAGCGCCCGCGGGTTGATGAAGCATCGTCCAGCCGATCGTCTCGTAGGTCTCGACGCCGAGTGCGCGCTTCGCGAACAGCTGCGCGAGCGGATCCGGCGTCTGGAAGTTGGTCAGCGACAGGATGCCCTCGTCGACGACCGAGACGACCGCGAACGTCGGGCCACTGGTCGCGCCGAGATCGAGCTTGATCGTCAGCGGGCTCGACGAGCGAACCTCCTTCGGCGCCTCGATCTTGAGCGTCTGCGTGAACTCGGTCGGAGTCACGCGCGCATTCGAGATCCCGAACGCGCGGTCCGGCATGAATGCATCTTTCGATTCGAGGTGTGGATCCTTGACGAGGAACGCGCTGACATAGACGTTCGGGGCGAACGCATCGAGCTTGAAGCTCCACGTGGTCTCGCCGCGGGTCGCGTCCTTCCACTCAGCGGAGATCACGTGATCGGTCTCGACCGTCCACAGGATCCGGCCCTTGTATGGAAGCAGCACCTTCGCCGTGATCGAATCTCCGACCTTGATGTCTTTGGGTAGTTTGACCGCGAGCTGCGTCGGTTTGGCGGGCCTCGGCGTCGCATCGGTGTGATCGCCCTCGCCGTAGCCGTAGTAATAGTCGTACGGGTTGTCGCCATCGAGCGCGAGCTCGGTCTTCGCCTTGCCCGCGGTGACGCGCACGACGTAGCCGGCGTTCGCCTCTTGCGGCGTGACGTCGAGCGTGAACTTCCCATCGACGACATTCAGGGTCTGCTTGCCCTCGGGGACGGTGCGAAGCCAGCGGTCGTAACGCGACTCGCCCGTCGCATCGTCGTAGCCATAGCCGTAGTCCGCATCGAGGTGGACGAGCTCGACTTGCACTTGCTTGACCGCCTGCGGCGCGGGCTTGCCGTTCCAGTCGACGATCATGCCTGCGACGTTGAACGTCTCGCCGGCAGACGCATGCGCCGCCTTCGTCCGCACGCCGATGTAGAACTTCTCCGGGTGCAGCATCGCCTTCGCAGTCTTCACCGTGGCGCGACCGCTGCCGGCCTCGAGCACGGCCGCGGTGGCCGTGACCTCCGCCGTCTGCGAGAACGCCGTGCTCGCCGCAAATTCCGGACATGCGATCGACACGTTGCCCTTCGGATCGAGCTGATCGCGCGCCTCGCCGAGCGTCACCGCCTTGCCCTTCGCCGGCACGCCGTACGTCAGATCGGCATTCTCCGTCGGTGCGAACTGCGCGGGCTCGACGCTGCAGGTCAGCTCGACCCCACTGTCGACCGCGCTGCCGCCGAACAGGTAACGCGCGCTGACGTCGAACACGACCTTGTCGCTCACCAGCACGTCCGGCTGTTTCGGCGCGGCCGTCACCTTCATCCGCTCGGGGACGAACTCCTCGACTTGCAGATCGTAGTCGGCGAGCGGCTTGTCGGCGACGGTCATCGCGACACGCCAGTGGCCGGTATCCGCGAAGGCAGGCAGCGCTTGATCGAACGACAGCATGCCGGCGGTATTGGTCTTGAGAGTCAACTTGCGGACGACCTTCGTGCGCGGATCGATCACCTTGATGTCGACCGGCAGTGGCTGTTCCGGCGCGCGATCCTTGGCGTCCCTCACGATCGCGACGACGTGCGCGGTATCACCCGGCCGGTACACGCCTCGATCGGAGAACGTCGACGCGCGATACGGCGTCTCGGCGACGTACGGCACACCGGACGTGCTCGACTCCGCGACGGTGGCGCGCAGATCCTGATAGCGGATGTACGTCATGTCGTCGCCCTTGCGCGCGATCAGCGCGAATGGCACCGACTGATCCGGATCGTCATCGGCCTTCGCCGTCAGCGTGCAGCCGTCCCCGCCGGAGGTCTTGCACGTCGCGACCGACTTGCCGCTCTTGCGCACGAGGCTGACCTCGACGCCATCGAGCAGACCGGCCGAATCCATGTCGAGCGCCCACACCTGCACGGTCTGCTGCCACGGCTTGTCCGCAGGTGCGGTCTTCTTCGCGACGAGCGACATGTTCGTGAGCATCAGCCGCGAGGTCGCCTGCGCACCGACGGCGACGAGCTTGAGCTCGAGAATGCCTTTGCTCGTCGTCGGCAACAGCGACGCGATATCGAGCCACGTCGCGCTCGGCGCATCGGCGTCACCGCGTAGTGGGATCGTCTTCTTGAGCACGACGTTGCTCGTCCGCTCGTCGGCGGCATCGCCACCTTCGTTGCCGAGCCAGAACACGAGGTTCTCCGGCGGCACCTGACGCACGATCAGATTTACGGCATCGACATTCAGGTGCTTGATCCCGAGGTTGCTCCACGCCGCGCGCGGCAAGTACCGGCCGCTCGAAGCGAACGACAGCTGCGGCTTGCGCGACGACACCGCGAACGACCGCGCGAATGGCGCGAGCAGCACGCCGCCGTCGATCGAAGTCGCGCCCGGATCGATCTTGATCGAGTACGTGCCGCGCTTGAAGTCTCCGAACACGCGAAACCCCGCGCGGCCCGCCGTGATGTACGGCTTCTTGACCGCCGGTGTGAAGTGCATCCGCGCGATCGCGTCATCGGAGAGCTGACAGCGCTGCGAGAGGTTGTAGTAGCCCTCTCCCTCGTAATACGAGCGCGAGCCGGCCGGCGCCGCTTTGTCATCGCACACGACCTCGAGATAAAATCCGTTAGAGCCTTCGACGATCGTCGCCGCCTTGATCGAGAGCGCCTTGTCGTTCGACACGACATAGTCGGCACTCGCGGCAGCCGCCTTCGAGCCGGTCAGCGCGACGAGATCCTTCTTGATCGACATCGTCAGCTTCGTGCCGAGCGTGATCCGCGCATCGGTGACCTGGACGAGGACCGTGTTCGGCGTGTGGCTCGGCAGCACGTTGACGGCGTTCGTGCCGTGACCGTCGACGGCAAACGTCATTCCGGCGCGAGCGATGTTGGGCAGCACCGCACCCGAGAACGTGATCTCCATCGTCATCTTGTGCTTCCCGACATCGAGCTCGGTCGGTGCCCAGCCAAGAAACGCGAACGCCGGCGTCTTGAACGTGTGGGTCCACTTCTCGCCTGCCGCCGGCTCGAGCACGCCGTCCTGGGTCTCGAGCTTCTGGAGCTCGAACTGATACGACGTGTCGAAGTCGAACGGTCGCGCGGGCTTGAACGTCAGCTCCGAGACGCCGCTGTAGGTCAGCGTGCCCGCGGCCTCGGGCGTCAGTTTGACCACCGACTTCGGGCTGACCTGCCCGACCGCGTCGCGATCGATGATCGGCGTCGCGAGCTCGATCACGATCGCCGTCGGGACCACGTGATCCATGCCGAGGTCGTGGATGATCGGTTGGACCTTCTTCGCGGTGACCTCGGGTCGCTTCGGCGGGCCCTCACCGGATTGCTTGGCCGCCTCGGCCTCCTGTTTGCCCTTGGCGTCGTCCGCCTTCTTCTTGCCGCCGCACGCCACCAGCGAGCAAATCACCACGCACGTCGCGAATCGTCCGTTGATCATCTTGGTCCTCGATCTGCCGTTGAACGCTTGGCCCCAACCAAGCATTCCAAACGGCCGCGCGAAGATACTTCTGATCGATGGCGTGGTGGCGGAACGCGAGAGGTTTAGAAGTACCCTGCGCAGCTGGCCGGAACCTCGACCCCTGGCATCGAGGCCGCACACGCGGCACTCGGTGCGGCGTCGCGGCAGCCGTAGAGGGTCGCGGGATCCTGAGTCGCGTCGCCGCATACGTATCGCACGGCATCGACGTCGCAATACGATGGTGGGCTCGCGCAGAACCCGTTACCCATCGAGTGTACGCAGCAATCGCCCGACGGCGGTGGGTTGCACGAGCAGCCCTCCTGACACAACGTGTGCGCGACCGCGTTGCACGTCGACGCGAAGTCGTCCGGGTAGAGCCCGACCTGCGTCATCAGGTGAATCCCAGCGAGGTTGCACGAGTGTGCGATCTGGAGGGCGCCGGCCGCATCGAACTGCCCCTCGGCGGGGCCGCCGGTGCAGGACCGCACGACGGTCTGCACGAGCCACTTCCCGTCGACCAGGAACCCGACCGAGAGCCCGTTCGTGTGTGAGAATACTGCGGCGACCTTGCCATCCCCGCCTGCGGCGATGGCGACGCTGCTGGTGCCGTAGACACCGGTGACCTCGTCGATCGTCCATGTCGTGCCCGCGCGCAGCGCATGCTTGACGTCGCCGGCCGCGCGATAAACGAGATGCGACTGACCGGCTGTGTCGATCGCGAACGCGAGTGACTGGTCCGTGTAGAGCGATACGCTCGGAACGGCCGTCTCGACGGAGATCGCCCCGGCGACCGTCGCGTGCCGGAGCCCGTGAACATCGCGATCATCCCACGCGACACGAACCTCGGTGCCGGTTGCCGCGATCGCGATACTGCCCGCAATCTGTGTCGTCTTCGCGACGAGAGAGACCGTCCAGCTGCCTGCGTTGTAGGTGGCTACGTGCACGCCGATCATCGAGTTGGCAACTCCCGCGAACGCGACATGAGGAGTGCCGTCCGCGCTGATCGCGAGTGGTCCGTCCTTCGCGCTTACCGTGAGCGTATCGATGTTCCACGTCGCCCCGGTGCGGTGCGCGATCGCCAGCTTCGAGCTCGTGTCGAAGTAGGAGATCCACGGCGTGCCGTCGGGTGCAACCGCCACGTGGATCGGACCTGAACCGATCGATGTCGTCACCTGCTCGGTCGTCCATGCAGCCCCGCGGGTCGCGAGGACGAGGCCGCCGGCCACGTACGCGATGATCGGTCCTGCCCCGAGCGCCACCGTGCTCGACGCCAGCATGGTCGCGACCGGCTCACCTGCGTAGCGACAGAGCGGGCATTGCACCGTGCCGTCGTAGGTTGCTCCGCAGCCGTTCGAGCACGCGGAGGCAACCGGCGAATCGATAACCGGGTTGGCAGGCCCGCCGCCGCAGGCTGCGAGCACCACTAGCGTACAGATCGTTCTCATGACTCGCGATCATACATCGGCCGAGGATCAGGCACGCGTTGCCGACATCTGCCAGACGGTGACCCGCCCGCGTTGCCGCAAAGATCTCGAGTTAGGCGGTCTTCTTCGTCGCGCGCTTGGACCGGTGCGTCGATTTCTTCTTCGCGACGGCCTTGCTCTTGTGATGCCGCGCCGACTTGGCCGCGACGACCTTGGTGGCCACCGGTGCCTCGAGCACGACCGTGAGGCGTTGCGTGGCTTTTGGATCGAGGTGCTCGGTGTGAGCCGGCTGGCCGTCTCGAGTGAGCACGACATCGTAGCTGCGCGTCGGATCGAGCGACGTGTCGATCGGCGTCGTGCCAATGAACGATGACTTTCCGTTATCGATCAGCGTGACGGTCGCGCCGGGCGGCGTCGACTCGACCAGAACGTCGACGAGCGCCGGCTTCTTCGGCGCCGCGACCACCGGAACCGCGACGGGAGCCGGAGCTGCGGGCCCGATCGCCGCGACTGGAATCGTGGGCGCCGAGACATGCGCGGTCTCGAGACGTGCAGGCGGCTGCTCGCTATCCGTGCTGAACGCGAAGTGTCCGATCGCGATGCCCGCGATGATGAGGACCAGCGTGGCGCCCGCGATCTTCGCGACGACCACGGGTCGAGTATTCTGTAACCGGCGACGGAGGGTCACCGCCCAGGTCTGATCGGCGTGGTCATGGACCGGCGGGCGCGGTACAGGATTCGAGACCGGGACGAGCCGAAGGTGCGGGATCGGGGACGCCGAGATCGGCGCCGACACCATCCGAACTGACGACTTGCGTTGGGGCCGATTCGACGCGTTGGCCGGCTGTGCACCCTTGGGTGGGGCGAACAGGAGCTCGTCGCCGGAATCCCGGGCCAGCGGCCTCCGCGCGACCAGGTCGATCAGCTCGTTGACGGCACTCGACTCGATCTTCGCCATGGTTCGCAGGTCAGCTGCAGAGGATGGACCAGGTTCACAGGTCGACATCTCGCGCGGTTATCCGTGCCGTTGGTGGCGTATGGAGCTAGCGATGGCACCTCGAGTGGCCACCCCTCATGTGCAGATCCCGTACGGTTTCGCCGCGTTCGCCACGTTGCGGTGGTCTGGTCAATTGGGCGAATGCGACTGGCGCTGGCGAAAGTCCCGCACATTCGGAGTCGTCGTCGCCTCGTCGAGCGTCTGCTTGAGCACCGGAAGATCGAGCGGCTTCACCAGGTGTCGATCGAAGCCAGCCTCGCGTGCGAGCTGTTTGTCGCTCTCCTGTCCGTAGCCCGTCACGGCGATCAGCGGGATGCGTTGCCACCCCGGCATCTCGCGCAGTCGCCGAGCCAGCTCGTACCCATCCATCACCGGTAAGCCGATATCGAGCAGCGCGATATCAGGGGTCAACTTCGCGGCGATCGCGAGGGCCTTCGGGCCATCGGACGCGACACGCGTCGTGAAGCCGAGCGCGTCGAGCATCTCCGCGAGCATGGCTGCTGCGTCTTCATTATCGTCAACGACAAGCACGAGCCCTCGTCCTGCGGGGATCTTCGCTCGCGTCGCCGAGCTCTCGCTCTCGTGCTCGGCCGCACGCGCGGTGCTCGTCTGTGCCGGCAAGCGCACCGTGAACGTGCTGCCGGTTCCGCAGCCTTCGCTGAATGCCTCGATGTGACCACCATGGAGATCGACGAGGCTCTTCACGATCGCAAGACCGAGCCCCAGCCCGCCTCGCGAGCGATCCAGGTTCTGCCGCTCCTGCACGAACAGGTCGAAGATCTGCGGCAGCATCTCCGCGGAGATCCCGCGACCCGTGTCGACCACCGTGACGACCAGCTCGTCGCCTTCGCGGCGGGCCTCTACCGAGATCCGCGCTCCGGGATCGCTGTACTTCGCGGCATTCGTCAGGAGATTCGAGAACACTTGGATGAGGCGCCCGAGATCGCCGTTGACGACCAAGCCGCGCGCCGGCACGTCGGTCACGAGCGAATGGCGCCGCTGTTCGAGGAGTGGCGCTGCCGTCTCGATCGCCTTCGCAAGGACCTCCGCGATCTCGATCGGTTGCCGCTTCAGCTCGAGCTTGCGACCGGTGATGCGGGACATGTCGAGCAGATCATCGACGAGCTGCGCCATGTGCCTGGCCTGGCGCTCGATCACCGCTCGTTCGCGTTCGATCGGTTGACCTTCGCGGAGCCTCATGAGCTCGAGCGCGGTCAAGATCGGAGCAAGTGGATTCCGAAGCTCGTGGCCGAGCATCGCAAGAAATTCGTCCTTCGCGCGATTGGCACACTCCGCGGCCTCTCTCGCGCGTTCCGCCGCTTGCCGTTCGAGCTCGATCTGCGAGCTCGCAGACGCGAGTCGCTCGAGAGCGCGCTTTTGCTCCGTGATGTCCTCGGAGACCTTGCCAACTCCGACGATGGTTCCATCGCCGCGTCGCACGGGGAAGAAGCTCGCCCTCCAGGTGCGCCGCTCCCCAGGTCGCGCAGCGGTCGTGCCTTCGATCTCTTGATCCTCCAGCGGCTTGCCTGTCTCGAACACCTCTTCGAGCATCGTCTCCATCGCCGCCGGCAGCCCCGGCACCACCTCCGACATGCGTTTTCCAATGTGTGCAGAGATCGGGACCCCATTCATGTCGGCCAGCGCTTGATTGAGCTTCCGATAGCGGAGGTCACGATCGAACAGCACGAGCCCGACGGGCGCATTCGCGACGAGCGACGCCATGTCGACGTACGCTTGATCGAGCTCCTGCGTCCGCCGTTCGCGCTCTCGTTCCTTGCGCCGGCGCTCCGTGATCCGGACGACGATCGCAACCGCGCCGACAATGGTGGTCTCGTCCTGGTGATCTTGCCGCCGCACGGGGAAGCACCGCACCTCGAACACGCCGCGCTCCGAGCCAGTTGGCGCGAGCCCGACCTCGGTCTCGAACGGCTCGCCTGTCTCCATCACGGCCCGGATCTGATCGGCGAGGGTGCAATGGGCACCGGGATCGATCTCGTCCAAGCGTTTGCCGAGGTGATCGGCGACGGATCGCCCGTTCATCCGCGCGAGGGGTTCGTTGATCCGGACGAACCGCAGGTCCCTGTCGAACGCGGCGATTCCAATGGTCGCGTTCGTCAGAACGTCTTCGAGATTGCCGTACGACTTCACGGGCGCCTCACTTCGATGGTCCCCGTCGCTTACCGCGCCTCCGCGGACGAACAACCTCGAATCGTCGCCGCGGACTTCATCCGCAGGCTGACGGACGGCCGCGTAGCGCGATGCGACTACCCGCCGGTCATGTCGAGCGACGCCATCACGGTGACCGTGCCGTCTTCGACCTTCGCGTCGAGCCGGCAGTTCCCCTCGAAGGCGATCCGGACGAGCCCGAGTCGGCTCGGCTGAGTCTCCTCATCGTTTTGCGCGATCTGCAGCATCCGCGCGCGATACGCCTGCTCGGGCTTCGCGAAGCCGTTGATCCACTCGATCGCCTTCAGCAAGGCGGGCGCGTTCGTGTCGCCCTCGCGCATCGGGTTCGAGACGCTGACATCGATGTTGCCCGAGCCGCCGTTGACCCGGAGTCGGAACATCGCACGATCGCCGCTGACCCAATCGCCGTACTTGAGCGCGTTCTCGAGGAGCTCGCCGGTGACCATCGCGATCGCGTGGCACCCGTCGAGATCGGCGAACACGGCGGTGAAGCAGTTCTGAACCGATGTGCGCAGGAGATCCACGTTGCGCCATTCGTTTCGCACGGTGAGGTCGATCGAAAATCCAAATTCGTCGCTCTTGCTCATGCCGACCTCAGGTGAAACAAGTCGTCGTTTTTCTCGAACACGCGCAACGCATCGAACGAGAGGCGCTGCCATTTCAGTGTCTGGTCGTAGACCATCACGAGCTTGAGCCCGCTCTTTCTGCAGCTCTGGATCAAGCGGATGAGAGCCGTGATCGTCGACGAATTGAAGTGCTCGATCTTCTCGAAGTGCATCTCGATCGAGCCTTGCTTCTCGGTCGCCGCGGCGAGCAGCTTGTCGAACCACGGTTTCAAGGTCTCGGGCGGGTTGCGCTCGTTACTCTTGCCGCGCCAGGTGCACTGGAACACCACGCTTGGTGTCAGCGTGACCTCGATGGTCAGATCTCCGACTTGTAGATTCTCCATGGTTCTCCTCGAGCGTTACTGATCGCGCACCAAGCGCACGCCCACGCGTGCGGAATGTTCGGTCGCTAGATAGCGGCGGCGCGAAGCCAGCCGACAGTCGATTGCCCAGTCACACCAAGCACCGCCGCGAGACACGACCTCGCGCGGCTCTCGAGGCGTGGTCCGCCGGCGATCGGGTGTGCACCAATCGGCGACGCCCCCTGCGAGATCGCAGACGCCGTACGGCGAGACGTCCCACGGAAACGATTTGATCGGCTCGGCACCCGGCAGACCCGGCCGGCTATCGCGCATCTTGCAGAAGGTCGCATCGAAGTGATCGCCCCACGGGAAGATCCGGCCGTCGGTGCCACGACCCGCCTTCTCCCATTCGATCTCGGTGGGGATGCGCCAGCGCTTGCCCTGCTTCTGCGACAGCCATTCGGCATAGAACTCGGCCGATTCTGCGCTTACGCCGAAGACCGGCAACCGATCCGGATCGCTCGGGACCCCGGTCGGCACGAGGACCGCGACCTCCCACTGACCGCGACCGCGGCGCCACGCGGGCATGCCGAGGGCCGTGCGCGGGATATGTGCGTCGAGCAGCCCCGGTTGCTTGGCACCGAGATCGTCGAGGAACTCGAACCACTGACCGAACTTCACCGGGCAGCGTTGCACGATGAACGACGGCACGTCCACGACGACGAGCTCGTCGGATTCGGTGCTGAGCGAGTCACCACCGATCCGCGCGGGTCCGCCCGGAATCAGGACCTCGTCGGCCTCCATCGCGCACACGATCGGCGGATCGATCGTGATCTTGCAAGACGAGCCGGGCTCGATGCTCACCGGCCACGACACCGTCATCGGGCCTTCGCCGATGGTCGCTCGCACGATGTACCGGCCTGCCGCGAGCGGCTGGGTCGCGCTCGGCCGTGCGGTGATCACCTCGGCTGCGCCATCGACGAGCCTTCGTTCTTTTTCGACGAGCTTCGCGAGCGTGACATGGCCTGCATTCGCCCCGATCTCGAGCTGCAACACGCCATCTTTCTGCAGCTCGCGGACATACGTGCCGTCATCGATCTCGCGCAGCAGCTGTTCGTACGCGATCTGGTCGAGCGCGTCTCCGCGGTTGCGTGCGCGCTGCAGCTCGGACCAAAACAGCCGGGCGAGCCCGCGCCGTGCACGCGTGTGATCCGGAACCGCGTCGAGCGCGCGCTCGTAGGCGGAGACCGCCGAGTGAAACGTCCGGACCTGCAG
>JAQBQF010000355.1 GCA_028287115.1 Myxococcales bacterium | reverse complement strand
CTGGTCGTCGCGGGCGAATACTCGCAGGAACAGATCGAGCGCTGGCAGAAGAACGAGCGCGCGGACTGGAAGCTGCACAGCACACAAGAGGAGAACGAATATATTCGCCAGGTCTTTACGGCCCTCTACGGACCTGATCACCCGTACACGAAGACCGCGATCATCACGCCCGACGCCGCGAGCCAGGTGCATCGAGACGGCCTCGAAGCCTATCGTCGCAAGCACTTCTCCGCCGGCAACGCGACGATCATCCTCGTTGGCAACTTCGAGATGAAGTACGCCGAGAAGCTCGTGCGCGACACGTTCGGGGGCTGGGACAGCGGCACGGTCGACAAGGCGGTAGATCCCAAGCCCTACAAGCGCACCGGTCCGGCGTTCGTCGGCGTGAAGAAGAGCAAAGAGGATCAGCAGGTCACGGTGACGATCGCATATCCCGCACCGGCTGGCGTCGACGGTCAAGAAGGCGCTCGCCAGGTGCTTAGCGAAATGATGAACACGCGCGCCGAGAATATCCGCTTCAAGCGTGGATCGACCTACGGCCTGTACTTCGGACGTCAGGCGCACACCGGACCTACCTCGTACATGCTGCGCGGCGGCGCGGTACTCGGCGGAACGATCGACGCCGAGCGAGCGGGCGAGTCGATCAAGGCGATCCGCGACAGCCTCGATGATCTGCGCAAAGGCGACGCCGAGTTCGACGAGGACTTCGCGCGCGCGCGGCGCAAGCTGATCAGCCTCTTGCTCGGGGAGTCGACCGTGACCCAGGAGCTCGCGCAGCGCCTCGGCTTCATCGCCAAGTTCGGCCTCGACACGAGTTACTACAACACGCTGCTGCAACAGATCGCGGCAGTCTCGCCCGCGCAGATCCGGGCGCTGATCGCACGCGAGCTCGATCCGAGTAACGAGGTCTTGGTCGTGCTCGGGGACAAGGCGCACCTCGAGAAGGCGTTCGCGGACGCCGGGATCAAGGACGTCAAGATCGTCGAGCCCGAGTACAAGTAAGGCGGGCGTAAGATCCGCGACCTGCGCCGGATCGTGCAGTAAGGTCGCTGGATGAGCTTCGAGGTGCGAGCCGCGAGCGAGGCGGATCGCCCCGAAGTGGTCGAGCTCATACGAGAGATGATCCCGGGAGTCGACGCGAACGCGCGGGTGACCTGGCTCTACGAGCGCAATCCCGCGGGGCGCGCGCTGACGTGGATCGCGATCGAGAATGGGGAGGTCGCGGGCTGCACGTCGTTCTTTCCGTTTCGGCTGTGGCTCGATCGTGAAGAGGTGCTCGGCGCGCTCGGTGGCGATGGCTACGTGCGGCCGAAGTTTCGGCGGCGCGGCGTCGGCGGCCTCCTCCACGATGCTTCGCGACGCGCGATGATGGATCACGGCATCGGCTGCATGTACGGCGCACCCGGCGCGATGAACCTGACCCCGCTCAAGCACGGCGGTTCGCGCGAGGTCGGGCACGTCGCGCGCTGGGTGAGGCCGTTGCGCGGTGCGGCGATCGGGCTGCGGTCGTCGCTGATCGACCGGCTCGTCCGCGGGATCTTGCGGCCGCGGTTCGTGCCGTACCTCGAGCCGATGGTCCGCGGCGATGCGCGCATCGATGAAGTCTGGCGCAAAGCCTCGGCATCGATCCGGCTCGGCGCGATTCGCGACGCGACGTTTTACACCTGGCGCTTCATCGACGCGCCCGCACATCGCGAGCCACCGTTCGTGATCATGCACCAAGGCCAGCCGATCGGCGCGTGCGCGCTCGAGATCATGAACGGCGGCAAAGAGATCCGGATCGTCGATCTCGTCACCATCCCCGGTGCGTGGAACTCGTCGCTCGCGGGCATCTCGCGTCACGCGGCCGAGACCGAGGCCCACACGATCGATATCAAGCTGATGGCGATCGACGGCCGGGTGCGCCAGATGTGGCGCGCCGGATTCACCGAGCGCGATAGCAAGCCATTCCTCGTGATGGTGCCCAAGGACGGCGATCGCCGCTTCCTCGATCCGCAGCGCTGGTTTTATTGCGGCGCCGACTCCGATCTCGACTCGTTAGAATAGCCCCGAGCGATCAAAGCAACCTCGAGCGATTACAGTAAGTCGACCCAGATCTCGTCGCCGACGAGCGTCACGGGATAGCGGCGGAGCTCGAGCCCCGGATCGTGCGCGCAGCGCCCCGTGTGCAGATCGAAGCGATAGCCGTGACCGGGGCACGTCAGCGTCGCGCCCGTGAGGTCGCCGTCCCATAACGCGACGTCTTCGTGCGGGCAGACGCCCGGACACGCAAGGACCTCGCCGTCGACGATCGTCACGATCACCGGCCACGTCACGCCGCGGACCGCGAATGCGCGGAGCTCGCCTTCGACGATGTCGCGCATCGAGCACACGCGCACGCGCAGCGCCATCAGCCCCTGCCTCGCAAGCGAGGATCGAAGCGATCGCGCAGGCCGTCACCGAGTAGGTTCGCGCTGATCACGACCCACGTGATCGCGAGCCCGGGCAGCAGCGCGTAATACAAGAAGCCGGGGCGCCACAAGAACGTCGTGCCTTGCTCGAGCATCGCGCCCCACGTGTAATCGATCTGTGGACCGAGGCCGAGGAACGACAGCGACGCTTCGATCAAGATCACGCTGCCGAGCCCGAACGTCATCTGAACGATCGCGGTGTTCATGAGGTTCGGGATCAGGTGACGCATCATCACGCGACGGTTCGTCGCGCCGACCGCGACCGCCGCCGCGATGTAATCGCGTTCGCGTAGCGCGAGCACCTGACCGCGAGCGACGCGCGCGTAGCTGACCCAACCGTTGACACACAGCGCCGCGATCATCGTGCCGAGGCCCGGCCTCGCGACGGTCGCGACGACGGTGATGTTGAGCAAGATCCCGGGGAACGCCATCAAGATGTCGACGAGCCGCATCAGCATCTCGTCGACCGCGCCGCGGAACCAACCCGCGATCGTGCCGAGCGCGATGCCGAGCGCCGACGAGATCGCGACGACGGTCACGCTGATCACGAGCGCTTCTCGCGCGCCCCACAAGAGTTGCGACAACGTGTCGACGCCTTTGCTGTCGGTGCCGAACCAGTGCGTGCTCGAAGCGCCGAAAAACCGCTGCGACAGATCGGGCATGCCCGGATCGAACGGCGCGAGCAGCGGCCCGAGCACGCCGAACACCACGAACAACGCGAGCATCACCAGGCCGATCCACGCGCTCGGTGAGAGCCTGAGCCCGACCTTCATCCGCGGCGGATCCTCGGGTCCGCCAACCCGTACGCCAGGTCGACACCCATGTTGACGAGCACGTAGATCACCGCGATCACGAGTACGCAGCCCTGCACCACCGGATAATTGCGCTCGCTGATCGCTTCGAGGAGCGTCAGGCCGAGCCCGGGCCGCGCGAACACCTTTTCGATGATGATCGCGCCCGACAACAGTGAGCCGAACTGCAGGCCGGCGATCGTGATCACCGGCAGCAGCGCGTTGCGCAGGCCATGCACGAGCAACACGCGACTCTCGGGCAGTCCCTTCGCGCGCGCGGTGCGCACGTAGTCTTCGCCGAGCACGTCGACCATCGACGATCGCGTCATCCGCGACAGCATCGCCATCAGGTGCAGCCCGACGGCGGTCGCCGGCAAGATCAGCGCGGCGAGTCCGGTCTCCGTCGGGCCAGGTAGCCAGCCGAGCCAGATGAAGAACACGAACAGCAGCACCGGCGCGAGCAGCATCATCGGCAGACCGATCACCGACAACGCCGTCGCCGTCGCGAGCGTATCGACCCACGTCCCGCGCCTCACCGCCGCGATCACGCCGAGCGGAAGCGCCAGCACGATCGCGATCAGCATCCCCGCGAACGCGAGCTCGATCGTGTACGGCAGCACTTCGGTGATCCGCGCGGCGACCGTCGGCTTGCCCTTCGGATCGGGACACTGATGGCCGAGGCTTCCGTCGACGACGTGACCGAGGAACGTCACGAACTGGACCGGCAGCGGCTGATCGAGCCCCATGCACTTCTCGATCTTCTTGCGCTGCTCGGGGGTCACCTCGCCGCCCGCGAGGTGATCGACGGGATCGCCCGGGACCAGGTGCAAGAACGCGAACACCAGGATCGAGACACCGAGGATCGCGAGGGCTCCAGAGCCCAGGCGTCGCAAGATGAAGGATCCGATCGACACGGATCAACGTTTGGCGCGCCACGACAGGAAGTCAACTTCCGTCGCCGGGAAGCGGAGGCAGTGGCCCCTTTCTCGAGCTCGTCGTGTCATGCGAGGATGCGGTCCATGACCAAACTCCTCAGCTGCATCGTTATCGTCGGGATCGCATTCGCGGGTTGCAAGAAGAAGAGCGAGGACGCCGCGCCGGCAGGCACGACCGAGGCCAAGCCCGCCGAGACCAAGCCCGCCGAGCCGAAACCGGCCGAAGCGGCCAAGTCCGCTCTCGCGCCGAGCGGCATCGCGGAATGCGACGCCGTGATCGAGACTTACAAGAAGTTCCAGGCCTGCACGAAGATCAAGGACGAGGATCGCGCGGTTCAGGAGGTCAACATCGGCGGCCTGAACGAGATCATCACCGCCAGCAAGACCGCCTCCGACAAGGAGATGGGAAAGACCGCCGCGGTCGCGAACTGCAAAGATCAGGACGCCAAGCTCAAGGCGCTGATCACCACCGCCGGTTGCTAGATCGGCGCCGGCGCGGCCGCGCAAAAACTCGGCGCGGTGTTGTCGACAGGCGTACCCGGCGACAGCACCGGCTCACCGCCGTGCGTCTGCCACTGCATCAGACCGCGGCATTCGTACCCGGTGCGGCAGTCGGAGGCCTGACTGCACTTGCGCATGCAGTAGCGGACCTCGGAGCTTCGTGGCACGCACTGCATCGCCTGCGAGCAGAGCTCGTCGAGCGAGCAGTCGTCGGAGGTCTTGTCCTCGGTCATCGGATTGCACGGACGATTGTGAAATGAGCCGGTGAAGAACCGGACGCACTCGGCTTCGCTCGGGCAGGTCGAGTAATCGCAGCCTTGGATCGTGCAGTAGCCGTCTTTTTCCAGGCTGTCGCACTGGCGATCGCCGTTCGGGCTGCAGTCCGAGCTGACGATGCACGCGTCGCCGATTTCTTTGCCGCATCCGATAGCGACGAACGCGACAACAGCGGCAACGAGGATCCTCATGAGCGGGCGCATCCTAGCGGTGGGTTGGACCCCCGGCAAGGCGCGTTGGTTGCTCGTAAAGTGGGCTAAGTTCCGGCCACATGCGGGCCGTCATCCAGCGGGTCTCCCGAGCAAGCGTCTCGGTCGACGCTCGAATCACCGGCGCGATCGAGCGAGGACTGTTGGTTTTTCTCGGCGCGGGAGCCGGCGATACCGCCGCCGACCTCACGTATATCGTCGACAAGATCGTCAACCTCCGGATCTTTCCCGACGACGCCGGCAAGATGAACCGCTCCGTGATCGACATCGGCGGTGCCGCGCTGGTGGTCTCGCAATTCACGCTCTACGGCGACGCGCGCCAGGGCCGCCGGCCCGCATTCACGAGTGCGCTCGAGCCGGTCGCCGCGCGCGCTCTCTACGAGCAAGCGCTCCGGGCGATTCATGAAGCCGGCGTGAAAAAGGTCGAGGCCGGCGAGTTCGCGGCCGATATGAAGGTCGATCTGGTCAACGACGGCCCTGTCACGATCCTGCTCGATTCCCGCAAGCATTTCTAGCGAGCGGGAGCGGGTAGCGTTAGGTTCGCCTAGGCGCGCGATGAAGGTTAGGTTCTGGGGAGTCCGCGGCTCGATCCCCGTTCCGGGGAGGTCGACCAACCGATACGGCGGGAACACCTCGTGCGTCGAGGTGTCGCCGAAAACGGAAGCGCCGATCATCATCGATGCGGGCACCGGCATCCGCCGCCTGGGCAAGCAGCTGATGGAGGGCAGGTTCGGCGAGGGCAAAGGCAAGGCGTCGATCCTGATCAGCCACACGCACTGGGATCACGTGCAGGGCCTGCCGTTCTTCTCGCCGCTCTACCGCGACGGCAACCAGATCTCGATCTTCGCGCGCCAGCGCGACACGCACCTCGAGGCCGTGTTCTCGGCGCAGCATCACGCGGCGTACTTCCCCGTGCCGCTGTCCGCGATGGAAGCCGGCATGAGCTTCCACGAGCTGATCGAAGGCTCGACGTTCAACCTCGGCAAGGCGCGCGTCTCCTGCGCTCGCCTCAATCATCCGTGGACCGCGATCGCGTACCGCGTCGATGTCGACAAGGCCGCCGTCGTCTACTGCTCCGACACGGCGCCGTTCACCGACATGATGCTCGGCCGCGCATTCATCGCCGCGCCGCACCTCGGCACGCTCCCACCGCCGATTCGCGCCGAGCTCGACGACATGCGCGCCGCCGTGGTCGCGCTCGCACGCAACGCCGATCTCCTGATCTACGACACCCAGTTCACGCCCGAAGAATACAAATCGCGCCCGCACTGGGGCCACTCGCGTCCCGACGATGCGATCGAGATCGCGCGCCTGGCGCGGGTCAAGCAGCTCGTCTTGTTCCATCACGCGCCGATGCGCTCCGACGACGAAAACGACGCGATCCTCGCGAAGTATCGCGGCGTGATCCGCGATGCGAACGACAAGTTCGAGCTCCACAGCGCGTACGAAGGCCTCGAGATCCAGCTGGGGGATCAATGAAGGTCCGGTTCTGGGGCGTGCGCGGATCGATCCCGGCACCGGGGCCCGAGACCAATCGCTACGGCGGCAACACCGCTTGCGTGTCGGTCCACACGTCCACCGGCGGCCTCGTGATCATCGACATGGGCACCGGGCTCATGCACCTCGGCAACGCACTCATGGCCGGCGCGTTCGGCAAGGGACAAGGCCGCGCGACGATCCTCCTGTCGCACGCGCACTGGGATCACATTCAAGGTCTCGGGTTCTTCGCGCCCGTGTTCATCAAAGGCAACCAGTTCACGGTGTGGGGCCCCGGCGGTTCTCCCGACGCGCTCGAGGACATCCTCGAAGGCCAGATGGATCCGAACTTTTCTCCACTGCAGACGCTGAAAAACTTCTCGGCCGCGTTCGACGTGTGGGCGACCCCACTCGGCGTGCCCTTCGACGCCGAGGGCCTGAAGGTCACCGCGCGCGAGCATCCGCACGGCGCGACGACCGCGCTCGCGTTCCGGATCGAAGAAGCGGGTCGCTCGTTCGTCTACGCATCCGACGTCGGCTATCCCGAATCCGGCCCGACGCCAGACGCGATCGAGTTCTACCGCGGCGCCGATACGCTCCTCCACGACACGACCTACATTCCCGAGCATCAAGCGACCCGGCGCAATCGCGGCTTCTCTTGCTACGAGGACGCGGTCGCCGCAGCGATCTCGGCAAAGGCGAAACGGCTCGTCACGTTCCACTACGATCAAGACTACAGCGACGACGACGTCGACCAGATCGTCGCCGCGTGCAAGCGCTCGCTCGATCCGCACGGCATCGCCGTCACGCCGGCGCGCGAAGGCGACGAGCTCGAGATTTAGAGCGTTCCGTCGAACGGCACGAAGTGGATGCCGAAGGTCATGCCGACATCGACGTTGTCACCGCGCAGCAGATCGCGGCCGACCTGAACCCCGAGCGTCACGTGCGGCGTGAGCCAGGCGTTGGCTCGGACGTGTCCATCGATCAGCACCCACGCCTGAGCAGGCGGTCTCAGATCATCCGGGAGCTCGTTCGTCGTGTACGAAGCGATCCGCAATCCAGGACCGACGTCGGCCGCGAGCGTGATCGAGCCAAACGTCGCGTGCATGCCGATCAGCATGCGGCCTTCCGCGACGAAGCCGCCGGTCGAGCCGCCCATCGTCGTCGTGGTGCCGCGCGCGGTGACATCGCCAACGAGACGAGGCCCGCTCGTGATCGACGCCCAATCGAATTCTCCGCCGAGATAGAGATGACGGGTCAGTCCGAACGCCTGGAGATACCGTGCG
>JAQBQF010000351.1 GCA_028287115.1 Myxococcales bacterium | reverse complement strand
ACGCCGTGAACTTCGCGAGGCCCTTGGTCGACTGGACCTTCGTGATCGCAGCCGTCAACGTCGTCTTGCCGTGATCGACGTGACCGATCGTGCCGATGTTGACGTGGGGTTTGTTGCGGACGAATTTCTCTTTGGACACGGATCGTTCTCCTTCGGGGTCTCAGTCGGCCTGACTTAGATAGAAGCACGTGCTCGCGACATCAGGTCATCGCGAATTTGTTGAGGGACTTCAGCGTAGTGATCGAGCTCCATCGAGTAAGTGGCTCTGCCTTTGGTTCGTGACCTCAGGTCAGTCGCGTACCCGAACATGGAAGCCATCGGGACAAAACAGGCGACGGTCTGTACACCAGGTCTTGCGGTAATTCCAGCGACTTTTCCACGTCTGGCATGCAAATCGCCGAGGACGTCTCCGACGGACTCTTCGGGAGTTACGACCTCGAGCGACATGACGGGCTCGAGGAGGGTCGGAGAGGCCTTGTTGGCGGCCGCGACGAACGCCTTACCGCCGGCGACCTTGAAGGCATAATTGTTCGAATCTACGGGATGATAGCTGCCTCCGACGACCTGGACGCGGAGGTCGGTCATCGGGTGGCCGGCCAGCACGCCGCGCAGGGCCGCCTCGGTAACGCCTGCCTCGACGGCGGGGGCGTGCTCCTGGGGGATGTCGGTAGCCGACGCGCGGTTCTCGTAGACATAGCCGCCACCGCGGTCGGTCGGCTCGACGACCAGCCGGACATGGCCGTATTCGCCCCGGGCGCCGAGCTGACGAACAAACCGGTTCTCGCCTTCAGCCCGGCGGGTGATCGTCTCGCGATACGCGACCTGCGGGTCGCCGATCCGGGCCTTGACGCCGAACTCGCGGCGCAGCCGGTCGACGACGATGTCGAGGTGGAGCTCGCCCATCCCGGAGATCACGATTTGCCCAGACTCGGTGTCGGTGTTGACCCGAAACGACGGGTCTTCGATCGCGAGCCGCTCGAGCGCCGCGATCAGCGTCGCGAGATCTTGTTCGGTCTCCGGCTCGACGACGACGCCCATCACGGCGCTCGGCACCGTGATCGGATCGAGCAAGATCGGTGCGCGCGGATCGCACAGCGTGTCGCCCGTCGCGAGCCTCGCGGCGCTGCCGAGCTGCAGCGACGCCGCCGAGCGAGGAGCACCGGCGATGCCGATGGGACCTGAGGCGGAGCGAGCCAGCGAATGCTGGCGAGCGGGGTCAGACTTCGCCGGCGTGTAGAACAAGGCGCCGATCATCCCAGCCTCGATCTGCCGGATGTCTTCGCGATGGTTCGCATACATCCGCACGAGGCGATGGATCTGCTCGAGGTGACCCTTCGTCGCGTCGAGGACGGCATCACCGACGCGCAGGCATCCGGTGTAGACGCGCACGAAGGTCAGCTGGCCGCCGGCGTCGTCGTACTGGACCTTGAACGCGAGCGCGGCGAGCGGCTCGTCGTCGGCGGTCGCCGAGATCTTGCGGACGAGCGTCGGCGCGCCGGTCGGATCTGCCGGATCGCGGCCGCGGATCTCGCCGACGTCGACGGGCGACGGCAGGAAATCGAGCACGGCGTCGAGGAGGTTGTGGATGCCTTGGTTGTGGAACGCCGCTCCGACGAGCGTCGGCACGCCGCGATTCGCGAGCGTCACGCGCCGGATCGCGGCGCGGATCATGTCGGCCGAGAGCTCGCGACCTGCAACCCACGCGGCCATCAGCTCGTCATCGTGATCGGCGATCGTCTCGATCATCGACTCGCGCGCTTGGCTCGCAGCGCCGACCATCGCGTGGGGGATCGGTCCGTCGGTGAACTTGGCGCCGAAGCTCGCGTCGTCCCACGTACGCGCGCGGAATGCGATCAGATCGATCACCGACGAGAACTTGTCGCCGATGCCGATCGGCAGCTGGATCGAGATCGGGGTCGCGCCGAGCCGCGTCTTCATCTCTTCCATCACGCGCGAGGGATCCGCGCCTTCGCGATCGCACTTGTTGATGAACGCGAGCCGCGGGATCTTGTAGCGATCGGCCTGACGCCAGACGGTCTCGCTCTGTGGCTCGACCCCTTCGACCGCCGAGAACACCGCGATCGCCCCGTCGAGGACGCGCAGCGACCGCTCGACCTCCATCGTGATGTCGACGTGGCCGGGCGTGTCGATCAGGTTGACGACGTGCCGAATCGGAGAGCCCCAGCCGAACGTCGTCGCGGCGGCGGTGATCGAGATCCCGCGCTCCTGCTCTTGCTGCATCCAGTCGGTGAATGCGCCGCCGTCATCGACCTCGCCGATCCGCGACGTGACACCCGAGTAATAGAGGATCCGTTCGGTGGTCGTGGTCTTGCCCGCGTCGACGTGCGCCATGATCCCGATGTTTCGGGTGCGGTCCAGTGGAACCGAGCGGTTGTCGAGTCGGGTCGCCATGGTGTTCTCTAAAGAGAAGACGTACCGGCGGGGCCCGAGGAGGGCTTTGGCGAGCACCGGGTCCGGCAAGGCCGGCGGCGGTTCTCTATAGAGCTTGGTGGTTTGGCGCGATCACATCGACGCCACCTTCCGAACCCCGCGTTGGTTGAACGCTTTCTAGTGTTGCGAGCCTTTCGTTACCAGCGGTAGTGGGCGAACGCCTTGTTGGCGTCTGCCATCTTGTGGACGTCTTCGCGCTTCTTCACGGCGTTGCCGCGGTTCTGCGCTGCATCGACGATCTCGTTCGCGAGGCGATCGATCATCGTCTTCTCGTTGCGCTCGCGCGCGTACTCGACGAGCCAGCGCATGCCGAGCGCCAGCGAGCGATCGGGGCGGA
>JAQBQF010000348.1 GCA_028287115.1 Myxococcales bacterium | reverse complement strand
ACGCCGTGAACTTCGCGAGGCCCTTGGTCGACTGGACCTTCGTGATCGCAGCCGTCAACGTCGTCTTGCCGTGATCGACGTGACCGATCGTGCCGATGTTGACGTGGGGTTTGTTGCGGACGAATTTTTCCTTCGACATGACGCTTGGGATTTCCTTTTGGGTTTGGCGTGGAGCCCTCTGACAGAATTGAACTGTCGACCCCCTCCTTACCAAGGAGGTGCACTGCCACTGTGCTAAGAGGGCGGATTCGATTTGCGTTTTACTCGGAGGCGATGTCGCGCGTCGACACGATCCCGGCTGTTTCTTTCTGTGGAGCGGGCGAAGGGACTCGAACCCTCGACAACCAGCTTGGAAGGCTGGAGCTCTACCAACTGAGCTACACCCGCAGATTCGATCTTCGGTTTTCAGGTCGTCAGCCGGGACGACGTTGGTGGAGGAAGGTGGATTCGAACCACCGAAGTCATAAGACGGCAGATTTACAGTCTGCTCCCTTTGGCCGCTCGGGCATTCCTCCGAAATTTAGACTCTGTCGCTATCCTTGTTCTGGGTGCTGGCGATGGGACTCGAACCCGCGACCGCCTGATTACAAATCAGGTGCTCTACCAACTGAGCTACACCAGCAATACGTGGCGTCCGCGAGGTCACGACGTATAAACGGGCGCTTGCGGCTCGTCAAGCGCCGGCTGGCCAACCCGTCGGAAACTCGAGGCCTCGTGGATCGGCCGCATCATTATATATGCGTACCGATTGCGTCAGGCGCTCAGGTTGGCGGGGTCGCGCCGGGCGGCCCGCTCGCGGGGGTCGCCGGCGATGGGTGTGGAACGTCGCTGCCGAGCGGGATCGTGAAGATCAGGCTCGCGCCCGGACCGTAGGTCACAGGATCGGCCGTCACGGTCTGGTGAACGATCAAGCTCGCGCGAATGCCCGCACCGAGCTCGACGTCGGCGCCGCCGTGAAGGGTCACGTTGACGGGGCCTTGCTGCACCTCCGCGGGCCCCGGCAGATTCGTGACGATCTTCTCGGTGATCGTGGGGTGATTGCGCACGGTGCCGCCGCCGAAGATCGTGACCCGCCCGATGCGATAGCTCGGGATCACCGCAAGCGCGAGCGTCGGAACGCTATCGCTTCCGTGATCCATGTACGTGAAGCCCGGCACCGTGCAGTTCTGGACGCACGACGTGTACTGCACCCACGGCACCGACCAGATCTGCACCTCGGTCGAGACACCGACGCGCCACCCGGGCGAGCCCGTGTCGATCGAGTACGAGATGGTCATGCCGATGCCGCTGACGTCGTTGTCTTTGAGTGGCGGCTCGCTCGACTTCACCGGGTTCGATCCCGCGGCCAAGCCGCGCTCGTGCAGGAAGCCGATCGACAGGTTCTGCGTCGCGCGAAACCCGAGTGCGGCGCGCAGCTGCGTGCTCGGCGAGACATCGCCGGCATCTGGGTCACCGACGCTTGGCTTGACGAGATCGTGGATGTTGCTCGCACCGATCGAGAGCTCTGCGGCCGACTGCATCGGTTGTCCATCGAATGGCAGCGGCGTCGGATGCGGAACGAGCGCGGCGCGATGCTGCGCGTAGGTTTGACAACCGGTGGCAAGAGCGGGCAACAGAGCCAAGGTTAGAAAGCGCACGCGCGCATGCCCAGCAAGCGTCGGACCACGACACGCGTTTCGAGGTTGCGAACACTTGAGCGGTCATTGCGATCGGACGCGTGGCATGACGCTGACAGACCTGTCGCTCGGCAGATGAAAATCTGTCGCTCGGGGTGTGAGCGCGTCAGTTCAGAGGCGTCAGGTAATCGCCGGCAGTTTCTTTGCGGAGCGTCTCCATGATCCGGCCGACTTGCTGCTCGCTGCCTTTGCTCCACTGCGTGTCGACGCCATAGGCCTTCGCGAGCTCGACGTTCATCCGATGACCTTCGAGCGCTTTCTCGAGGTGCTCGCGCACGCGGTTGTGGACCTCGACGACGTACTGAGGGCGCGTCTTCGTGCCCATGTCGCGCGGATAGGGCGCGGTGACGGTCGCTTGCCACAGCTCGACGAAGATCTGGGACATCTGATAGCCCGATGCGGTCGCCCAGTAGGCTTGCCTGAACCCGAGGCTGTCTTTCCAGCGATCGTAGGCCTCGACCGCGAGCACGCGCTTGGTTTCGAGATCGGCGATCAGCTGCGCATCGGGTAACCGCACGGGCGCCTCGGTGAACCGCCGATGCGCGAGCTCGCCGCGGTAGTACTGGGCCATCGCGATGTAGTACGGGTCCTCGATGTGCGCGGCCTTGCGCCACTCGGCGACCGCGCCGGACAGGGCGGCGTCCGCTTCGCTGTATTGCCGCAGCTCGATCAGCGAGTAGCCCTTGCGAGCGAAGCCCTCGATACGATCGGTGTAGGTCAGATCGGCGCGCACCAGAAGCTCGTCGAGCGTCGTGTTGGCTTCTGCGAACTGTTCGTGGTCGGCCTGCAGCGCGGCGAGGTAGAGGTGGCCTTCGATCGATTCACGGGAGTGGGGATAGGTCTTCACGAGCTCGCGAAGCGTCGCGATCGTCGTGGGGAGATCTCCTCGGCCGTCGTAGATCGCGGCGATGTTGAACATCGAGACCGGCGCGAACTGCGAGTCCGGGAACTCGGAAAGGATCTGACGATAGAGCGCCAGCGCGCGTTCGGTCTGGCCCTCCTTGGCGGCCGCGTTGGCCTGCTTGAACAGATCGGCGGTCGCGACGTGCTCCATCTCGGGATCGCCGGTGGCGCCGTGCATGTTCGCGGTGATCCGGATGATGTCGAGATCGACGACCCGTGGGTCTTTGGCGCTCAGCTGAGCTGCTTTGGGATCGCCGGCGGTCGCGCCATGCTTGGCCTCGGCGAGATCTCGTGCCGGCGCACCGGGATCGGCCGGCTTGGGCAGCGTCGTCGTCGGCCCTGCGTGACCCCCGCAGGCGGCGAGCGCCAGGGCGAGGACAAGGCCGGATGGCATCACACGCATACCCAGTTATGACGCATCAGGCGGCCGAACGGTGTGCTCGCTTAGGACGTTGGTTTCCCTTGACTGTTTGGCTGTCACACCGCTTTGCTACTCCTCTCATCGAATATGAAGGTCGCGTTCACACACAACCTCCGGCTGACCGACGTCCGCGAGACCGAAAAGGAAGCCGAGTACGACAGCGCCGAGACGGTGAACGCGATCGCGGCAGCGATCGAGGCCGCCGGGCATGAGGTCGAGAAGATCGAAGTGTCGGGCCCTGCATCGAGCTTGCTCGAGCGCCTCGAAGCGATCGATCCGGACATCATCTTCAACACCGCCGAGGGCGATCGCGGACGGATGCGCGAAGCGTTCTATCCGGCGTTGTTCGAAGAGCTCGGGATTCCGTACACCGGTTCGGACGCCTACACGAACGCGATCACGCTCGACAAGTGGCTGACGAAGCTGCTCGTCCAGCGCGCGTCGATCGATACCGCGCGCGGCGTGCTCGTCACCGTGCGCAACTTCGAATCGATCGTCGAGCGCGGCGCCGGGCTCGCGTTCCCGGTGATCGTCAAGCCGAACCACGAGGGCTCGAGCAAAGGCATCTATAACGCACTCGATCTGAGCCGCGCCTCGTCGGTGATCAAAGAGCCGAAGGACCTTCCGGCGGCGCTCAAGTCGGCGTTGCGCGCGTATCCGGACGGTGTGCTCGTCGAAGAATACATCGAGGGCATCGACGTCGCGGTCGGCTTCATCGAGGGCGTCGGCCACGATGATGGCCTGCTCACGCCGGTCGAGATCGAGATGCCGTTCGAGCGGATGCGCGGTGAAGAACGCCGTCCCGACGACCGCCAGATCAACATCTACGACTATCGGCTGAAGAACGTCGACCCCAGTAAAGTCCAGTACCGCTGCCCGGCGAACGTGCCTCGCGACGTCGCGGCGCGGCTGCGGCAGATCTCGCATGAAGTGATCCGCGCGATCGGTTTGCGCGACATGGCGCGGCTCGACTTCCGCGTGACCTCGGAGGGCCGGATCTATCTGCTCGAAGTGAACGCGTTGCCGGCGCTCGCGCAGCAGAGCTCGCTGTTTGCGGCGACCGCGCAGGTCGGCCTCAGCTACAACGGCACGATCGCCGCGATCTTGAATGCGGCGGCGATGCGCTCGGGCCTCGCGACGGCGAGTCAGCTCGGGGTCACGCGGCAGCGCAGGATCCAGCCGATCCGCGTCGGCTTCACGTACAACGTCAAGCGCAGCCACGACGGCGACGACGAGGCCGAGTGGGATCCGCCGGAGACGATCATCGCGATCGCGAACGCACTCGCGCGGCAGGGCCACATCGTCGTCCATCTCGAGGCAACGCCGGACTTGCCGCGGGTGCTCGCGGAAGCCGATGTCGATCTGATCTTCAACATCGCAGAAGGTGTCGAAGGCAGGAACCGCGAGGCACAGGTGCCCGCGCTGTGCGAGCTGCTCGGTATCCCGTACACCGGCTCGGACTCGGCGACGCTCGCGATCGCGCTCGACAAGGCGCTCGGCAAGAAGGTCCTCCTCCAGCACGACATCCTGACACCGGCGTTCCAGCTCATGGAGTCCGCGCGCGAGCGGCTGTCGCCGGACATGAAGTTCCCGCTGATCGTCAAACCGAATGCCGAGGGC
>JAQBQF010000329.1 GCA_028287115.1 Myxococcales bacterium | reverse complement strand
TCGTCCAGGACGACGAGGCGATCGATCTCGAGCGCCTGCGCATCGAAGCACTGCTGCGGCGCGGCCGCCTCGATGAAGCGCTGCCCGCGGCCGAGCAACTGCTCGCGCAGATCGGAATTCGCGTCGGACTCGGCAAGAGCTCGCGCACGAAGCTGTCGATGCAATGGATCCAGAAGCTACGCGGACTCGATTACATCGAGCGCGATCCGACGGAGGTGAACCCGGCCGATCTGCTGCGGATCGACGTGCTGTATTCGGTCGTCAGCGGGCTCGCGTTCGTCGATCCGGTGCTCGGCCGCATGTTGCAGCCCGAGCTACTTCGCGCGGCGTTCGATTGCGGCGAGCCGATCCGCGTTTGTCTCGCGCTCGCCCAGGAGCTTTGTTACGCCGCCTCCGCCGGGACGCGGAGCTGGCCCGCGATCGCCGCGGTCGGGACACGCCTCAAGTCGATCGTGGCGCGGATCGATCATCCGCACATTCGCGGGCTCGCCGATGTCTCGATAGGCGTGGCCGCATACATGGGCGGACGCTGGCGCGACGCGCGCGGGCATCTCGAGGCCGGGATTACCACGTTGCGCGATCACGGCGCCGGTGTGCGCTGGGAGATGGATGTCGCCGAGACCTATTGGCTCTCGACGCTGTACTACCTCGGCGAGTGGCGCGAGCTGATCCGCCAGGGGAATATCCTGCTGCGCGATGCGATCGAGCGCGGCGACGTCGTCGCGCAGCAAGGCATCCGCACGGGACGTCCGAGCCTCGCGTGGCTTCTCGCCGGCAAGGCCGCAGAGGCTCGCGCGCAGCTCGATGCGGCCGAGCAAACGCTCGCGCCCGGCTTCCACTTGCCGAAACTTCTCGCGGTACAGGCGGCGTGCAATATCGATCTCTACTGCGGAGACGCGGCGGCGGCCGCACGCAAGCTCGACGAGGCATGGCCGAACATCGAGCGGATCGGCGCGCTCCGAACGCAGCACCTTCGGATCGAGCTGCTCCTCATGCGCGCCCGCGTCGCGCTCGCCGACAGCTCGCGACCGCTCGATGATCGGTTGCGCCAGGCGCGCGGAGTCGCGGACGAGCTGCTCAAAGAAGGCGCACCGTGGGCCACGGGAGTGGGGCACCTCGTGCGCGCCGCGGCGCTGGTGGGACGCGGTCAACACGATCAAGCGGTGCTCGCACTGCTGGCGGCAGAGGATCAGCTGGTCGGCAGCGACATGATCGGTTGGCTCCACGTCGCGCGGCTGCGCCGCGGCCTGCTCGAAGGGGGGCCGGGCGGGACCGCCCGCGCGGAAGCGGCACGGGATTTACTGAGGGATCTTGGCGCCGCAGACCCAGATGCCGTCGCCTCGCTACTCGTGCCCTGGCCGGGATGACCCTCCGGGGCATGTTGGTATAGGCTGCGATGGGGGCTGATCCAAAGGGGTCTGTCTAGCGTACAAGGGAGCCGGCTCTCGCCGGATGAGGAACACCGCGTGTCAGATATCGCTCAACACATTGCCGTCTCGCAGCGCGTGGAAATCGATGATCTCGACTGGGATCTGTGCCGTCGCGTGGGCCTGACCGAGCGTGAGGTCGAGAGCCTCGCGTTCTTCGCGGACGTCGAGAGCCAGACGGTCTACTACTTCCTCGAAGTCGCCAAGCTCCAGGTCGCTCGCGATCCAGAGCTGCTGACGTTCCTAACCATGTGGAACTACGAGGAGTATTTTCACTCGCACGCGATCACGCGCTTGCTGACCGAGTGCGGCGTCCCGGTCCAGAGCGCGACCGAGCGCTCGACCCAGGTCCGCGCCGGCGCACGGTTCAAGGCGGCCTTCGAAGACTTCATGCAGACGATGATGGCGAAGCTGATGCCGAAGCGCTTCGTGTCGCTGTGGATGTTCTGGGGCGCGATCCAGGAGTGCCTGACCACCCAGGCGTACGAAGAGATCATTCGCTCGACCAAGAACCCGGTCCTCGAGGAGATGTTCAAGCGGATCGCCAAGCAGGAGCGTCGCCACTTCGCGTACTACTTCAACCAGGCTCGCGAGCGCCTCGAAAACAACCCGCGTAACCAGAAGTTCTGCCGGTTCATCGTCAACAAGTTCTACGCGCCGGTCGGAAGTGGCGTGAAGAGCGAGAGCGACAGCGTGCAGCTGATCGCGAGGCTGTTCCCCGGTGACAAGATCATCGAGGTCATGACCTACATCGAGAAGCGGATGGCACAGCTGCCGGGCATGGAAGGCCTCGACGCCTGCTCGAAGTGGGCGCACAAGATCCAGCCGATGCTGCCCGAAGAGATGCGCGCACCGTCGGCGCAATCCGAACGCGCCGCCGCTTAGAACGCGTAGCCGATCCGGAAGTAGCCGGCGGGATATGGGTCGCTGCTATGCGACGACATGTTCGGGTTCGAGATCGGCTTCGACGCGCCGAACGCGAACGCGACGTTGAGGCCCGAGTCGAAGATCCACGACCAGCCGAGCATCATCTGCGGGCCGACCCAGGTCTTCGTGTTGCTCGGTGCGCCCGAGTAGCCGTCGCCGTAAGAGGCGTACTCGTAGTTATGCGCGTCGCTGTGATAGACGAGGCCTGGCTCGAAGAACGGGCCAGCGTACGTCCGGCGAAAGTAGATCGGCGCGCTGGCGCTGACCTCGATGCCCGAGAAGTTATCGTTGGCGATCGACCAGACGCTGACGTCGCCGCGGATCGCGACGTTCTGCGACACCGCGTGCTGCACCGACGCACCGTAGAACCCGAACATCCAGCCGATCGGATTGACCCCGATATTCGTCTTCCTGAACCGGTAGAGATACGCGCCGCGCTCACCGACCGGCACGAGCTGACCATTGATGTGAGAGACGTCGCTCCAAGGTTCGGTCTGTGGCGCGCCCGGCGGCGTCAGCGGCATCTCTGTTGCGCCGGGCATCTGCGCTGCGCCCGGTGCTCCGTTCGGCGCTGCACTCTGGCCGGTGACGACGATCGTCGGCGCGTTCGGTGTGACGACCACCAGCGTGTCCGCGGTTTCAGTTTGGCTACCCTCGGCATGCGCGACCAGGGGGGTGAGGGCGAGCACGATGGCGACCTGCTTCATCATGCAGGGTCCTAAGAGCACCTCGAGTGCCAGCGCCGGAACTACGCGTTGCGCCTCGGTTCATGGCGTCTTGGCCGCGATCCGGGTGCCGTGCGATTCGTGACATCGATGTCGCGATTTCAGAATCCGTAGCCGACTCGCAGGTAGCTCTCGGGGTTCGTGGCGTTGACCCCGACCGGGGCCGAGGACCCCGAGCGCGAAGCACCGATCGCGCCGGCGAGCGGCGATTCAGCGAAGAACGGTCAGCGTGCGCATCGTCCCGCGCGTGACACCGAACTGCTCGTGAGCTTCGGCGACGCGAACGACCTCGGCAGGCGCGATGCCGCCGGCGACAAGCTGGCTGTACGCCGCGAACAATCTGCGAGTCTCTTCCGCGGTTTCGCGGACGAGCTCGAGCCTGAATCTTGTGACGCCGCGTGCCAATAAGTCCGGGACCAGGGCCGCGGCGCTCTGCGCTTGCGCATTGAACACGGTGTTACGACAGCCGACATCGACCACTACGGGATGAACGAGCCCGACTCGATCCTTGAGCGCGACCTGATGCTGTTCGCACGGCCGGCCGCAATCGCGGAAGTCTTTGCCGGTGGAGAGCAGGTGCGCGTAGACGCAGTGCTCGGTGTGAAACGTCGGGATGTGATGATGGACGGTGACGGCGACGCGGCCTCGCGGTGCGGCATCGAGCAGCGCGAACAGTTGCTCGCGATCGAGATCGTGAGCGGCCGTGATCGTCTCGAGACCGCGGGCGAGCACCCACCCGGCGGTGATCGAGTTGGTGACGTTCAGCGAGAAGTCGCCGTGCAGGGCAGGGCGACTGCCGGTGAAGTACGCGAGCGAACCCCAGCTTCGCACGAGGATCGCATCCGGCTCGAGGCGCGAGAGATGGGCATCGATCCGCTCCTCGCCGGGCTTCTGTACGCGCACGGTCGCGACGGTGACCCTGACGCCACGTGCCTTCGCGCGATCGACCGCGCGTCCAAGGCCGACCAGCTCCATCCAGTCGAGCTCGATCTCGGTGGCGCCGGCTTCGAGGAGCGCATCGAGCTGGGCATCGTTGCGACACAGTGGAACGATCATCGGCGGCTTTGCAGCGGTCCTATCTGCCGCACCACCCCGCTCGATCGCGCGTGCGCTCGCGGTGTCGATCACGCGTGCTCTCACTGCGTCGATCACCGAGTGCTGCACCACGGTGCGCTCGATCCGGACAACCGCGGCATCGAGCTCCGCGACGATGGCGCGGCGCAGCTCTTTGAGCTCGGAGACCGGAACATGCAGCGCCGGATCGAGCGCGCTCGCGTCCAGCGCACCTAGATGAAACGCCGTTCCGCCGAAGCTACCGATCTTGTCGGCGACCAGCGCTGCGGTGATGCCGGCCCCACGCGCGGGCTGCAAGATCGACGGGCTTCGCACGCTCGCGATGTGTCCCTTCGCCGTCGCGACGATCACGAGCGACTCGCCGACCTTGCCTCGGACGCTCAGATCGATCGCGATCCGTCCGAGCAGACCTCGTCCAGCCTCGGCAGCCTTGTCGCCCGCCCGCGTCACCTTTGGATCCGAGCTCACCCACACGAAATCGCCCGCGCTGACGTTCGCGAGATTCGGTCCCGGATCTCCGAACCGCAAGCGATAGCCATCGTGCGTCGGTTCGACGCCAAAGATCGGTCCACCTTCTTCCGGCTTCTCCGGCGCCCCTCGATCGAACACAACGCCCATTCCGGCGCGAACGACCGAAATCCGTCCGCCGTCCGACGTGTCCGAATGCCGGTCGTCCGAAATTCGGCTGTCCGCTTGCGTGTCCGACCCGCGGCCGCCGGTGACCGGACGTTGCTCCGGATCTTCGACGACCGTGACCCAGTCACGACTGACGTCGATCACGCGGCCGAGTGGGAGCCCGCGATGGCGTGGAAACCGGCCTTCGACGAGCGTCTGATGATCCGATCCGGCAAGGAAGCCGGACGAGATGCCGCGGCTGTAGGCCACGTGCAGCGATTCGGGATCGAGCGGAATGTCGACCGGCAAGGACGGGGGCGGCTCGCCGACGGCATCGCCCGCTGCACGGCGATACTGAGCGACCGCGGTCGCGACGTACGCCGGACCTTTCAGGCGGCCTTCGATCTTGAGGCTCGCGACGCCGATCTCGGCGAGCGCCGCGATCGAATCGAGGCCGACCAGATCCTTCGGCGAGAGCAGATACTCGACCTCGCCGAGATCCTTCTCGACGTTGTCGACGACGAGCTTGTACGGGAGGCGACATGCCTGCGCGCATTGCCCGCGATTCGCGGAACGGCCGCCCCACGCCTCCGAGGACAAGCATTGCCCGCTCCACGCGACGCACAGCGCGCCGTGCACGAACACCTCGAGCTCGACGCCCCGTGTCATCGAACTTTCAGTCGACGACCCGTGGTCTTCGCCTGAGATGCCGGCGCGATACGCGCGGATCTCTTCGATCGACAGCTCGCGCGGTACGACCACACGTGTGAGTCCCAGATCGCGCAGCAAGCCGACCGCGAGCGGGCTCGATGCCGTCATCTGCGTCGAGCCGTGAACCTCGAGGGCAGGGCACAGCTCGCGAGCGAGCAGCGCGACCGCCGGATCTTGCACGATGATCGCGTCGATACCGGCGGCGGCGACGCGCCGGAGGAGCTCCTCGACCACGGAGAGCTCGGGCTCGAACACCAGCGTGTTCATCGCGACGTAGGCGCGCGCACCCGCGCGGTGCACCCAGTCCACGATCTCGCGCAGGCCCGCTGATGGAAAGTTCGCGGCGCGCGCTCGCGCATTGAATCCGTCATCGAGTCCGAAGTAGACGGCGTCCGCTCCGGCGGCGAGCGCCGCTGCGAGCGCATCACGATCGCCCGCGGGCGCCAGGATCTCGGGGCGGCGCATGATCGGGGGAACCTTTCCGGGCAACGTTCCATACCACGCCCGGGCCGGGAATCACTAATGGGAACCGTTCTTTGCAGGCTCCAAGGCCTTGCACTCCGGATCCGTTGCTCACTATAACGCCCCTCCGTAGCGAGCCCCCGAAGGAACCCATGACGTCCCTATTCAATTGGTTTGCGGCAGGTACAGAGGTAGCCCAGTCGGCGCGCCCAACGAGCGAAGCCCAACTCCAACTCCCCGACCTGCATCAGGTGAAATTCCTTGGCATGTCGGGCTGGAACCTCCTGGCCATCGGCCTGGCGGTCTGCG
>JAQBQF010000289.1 GCA_028287115.1 Myxococcales bacterium | reverse complement strand
CGCAGACGTCGGTGTGCACGAGCTGCCACGACGAGCCCTACGTGATGGCGCACGCGCAGCTCAACACCACGCCCGCGGGTGTCGAAGCATGCGCGACATGTCACGGACCCGGAACCACCTACGACGTCGGCAAGCTGCATGGCTTGCCGTGAAATGGCTGATCGTCATTATGCTCGCGAGCTGTACAGACGACCGCGCGTTGTCGGGCCCGTGCACCGACTGCGCGGTACGCATTCATCCGGTTGGGATCCTCGATCCGGACAGTGATGCGTTCCACGGTCGCGAGCTCGCGCGCCGCAACTGGAACTTCGGGCTGTGCGCTAGCTGTCACGGTGCCGACTTCTCCGGCGGTGCAGCGAAGGTCTCGTGCATCGGTTGTCACCAAGACGGACCGACCGCATGCACGACCTGTCATGGCGATGGCCCGACGAGCAAGGCGCACGCGCCTCACGCGACGAGGGGAGTCGCATGCAGCGAGTGCCACGTTGTGCCGGCGCGCTGGGACGATGACGGGCACATCCTCCACGACGGCGTCGCGATCACCGCGCCGGCGAAGGTGACGTTCGGCGCGCTCGCCGGTAAATCGAGCGATCCCGCGGATCGCACGGGGCCGCCGAGCTGGAACGGTACGACGTGCACCAACGTCTACTGTCACGGCGACGCCCTGCACGCAGCCGGCGGCAGCGTGCCTCGGCCGCGATGGGACGATCCGACGCCGATCGGTGGCTGCAACCGTTGCCACGCGAATCCGCCGCCGAGTCACGCGCGGACTGACTGCGCGACGTGTCATCCCGCCGCGGCACCGCATATCGATGGTCTCGTGCAGGTCGGACGCACGAGCGGCTGCGATGGCTGCCATGGCTCTGCAGGTTCGCCCGCGCCTCCAACGGATCTTGCCGGCAATACGTTCACGACTGCGATCGGAGTCGGCGCGCATCAGGCTCACCTGCAGGCGAGCTCGCGGATCTCGGCGCCGGTGCCGTGCGCGACGTGTCATGTCGTTCCGACATCGACCGGATCGCCCGGACATATCGATTCCCCGGGAACGGCCGAGGTAGTCGCGAGCCTCGGTTGGGATCGATCGACGCAGACATGCGCGAGCGCAGCCTGCCATGGATCCGCGCGACCGATCTGGACGTCGACCGGCCAGGTGTCGTGCGGAAGCTGTCACGGCATTCCGCCTGCCGACGCGAACCACACACCGAACATGCCGATCACGAGCTGCGCGAGCTGTCATCCGGGCGCCGTCGACGCCTTCGGCAACATCATCGTCACCAACCAGACGAGCGAGCACATCAATGGCGTCGTGGATCATCTCTAATCCGCTGATCGCCGTCGCGCTGTTATGTGCGGGCGTCTCCGCGCTGCTCGTGATCTGGTATCTCGTGCGGCGTCCGGCGCTCACGCACGCGACGAAGCTCGCGCTGCTCGCCGGCATTGGCGTGCTTCCGCTCGCGACCGCGACCACCGGAAACGTCGCCGGCTACGAGGCGACCAAGTCGCGGCGGTTTTGCGGCTCCTGCCACGTCATGACGCCGTACGGCGCGGACTCCGACGATCCGAAGAGCACGACGCTGGCGGCGCGGCATGGACGCAACGCGCTGTTCGGCGACGAGAACTGCTACGCGTGCCACGCCGACTACGGAATGTTCGGCACTGTGACGACCAAGCTCGGCGGCCTTCGCCACGTCTACGAATACGTTTTTCACTACCACGACATGCCTCTAGAGGAGGCGAAGCAGAAGATCCACATCCGCAAGCCGTTCCAGAACTCGACGTGCATGCACTGCCACTCGACGGAGGGTCCGAGTTGGAACGGCGTCAAGGAGCACACGAGCTTGCTCGATCGCGTGCGCGGCGGGTCCGTCAGCTGTGCGAGCGCCGGCTGTCACGGCCCGGCTCATCCATTCAGCAAGCCGATGGAGATGAAATGAAGGCGCTGCGGTGGTCGGGATTGCTCACGCTCGTCGGCCTCGCGCTGATGGTGTGGTCGATGCTGCAGCCCACACCGCTGCCGGTGATGCTCGCCATGACCGTCGGCCAAGTCGTGGGCACGACCGCGTTTGGTCTGTACCTCTACATCGTGGTGCGCGAGCTCCGCCGCGAGCGGCGGAAAGATCGATCGTGAAACGCTTGGCCGCGGTCGCTGCGATCGCCGTGAGTACGCGCGGCGATGCCGATCCGATCCGGCTGCGTGCCGATGCACTCAGTACGACCGCGTCGCCCGCGGGACTGCTCACACTCGAAGCCGATGGCTCGCCAGGACCGGGGCTGTCGGCGGAGGCCGTCGTATGGACAGGCGGCGCGACCGTCGCCGACGACTCGCGCGCCGACGTCCTCGTTATCGCACTTCGAGCTCGCACTGCGGATGGGCGAGCGAGCGCACGACTCGGCCGATTCGTCGAATCGCTCGGCGCGTTGCGTCCGGTGCATGTCGATGGCGCCGCGGGGCGTGTGGGACTGCCGTACCGGATCGATTTCGAGGCCTACGGTGGGATCCCGGTATTGCCTGGCATCGCGACGGCGCGCACATGGGACTGGGTCGCGGGCGGTAGGATCTCGCGCCGCATCGGCGACGGCGGATCATTCGGACTTGGATACGTACAGCAGCGCGACGATGGTCGGCTTGCGGTCGAGGAGCTCGGTCTCGACGCCGGAGCTGCACTCGGCAAGCGCGATGACGTGGCTGCGAAGCTCGCCTACGATCTCGCGAACCCTGGCATCGCCGAGACGTCACTCACGGCGAGCCATCGGACAAAATCGGTTCGAGCCGATATCTACGTTGGATATCGCGCCGCGTCGCACTTGCTGCCGGCGACTTCGTTGTTCAGCGTGCTCGGCGACGTTCCCGCGGAACGTGCGGGCACGCTGCTTACATGGCGAGCAGCTCCGCGCCTCGATCTCAGCGCGGACCTCGGCGTGCGGCGCGTCGATCGCGACGTCGCGCCTCAGGTCATCGCGCGC
>JAQBQF010000268.1 GCA_028287115.1 Myxococcales bacterium | reverse complement strand
CCGTCGCGCTCTTCGCGCCGGCCGGAATCTCGACCTGATAGGTGGTCGCCTGCGGGAACCGAACGTCCGGCCCGGGGTCGAACAGGATCGTGCGCGTGCCGAGCCAGCGCCAGCGGCCCTTCGGCGTCGGCGTCAACGTGACGGGGTTGACGCTCGCGGCCTCGTCCTGTGAGGTCACCGCGACCATCGGTTGGCTGAACGTCACCGAGAGCTCCGGCGCGAGCGGCACCTTGCCTTCGGGCATCCACCGCAACACCTTCAGGTCCTTGCCGCTCTCGGAAGACTTCGCGGGTGGCAGCAATGAGGAGGCCGGTGGTGGGAACGCGCCTTTGACCACCTGACCGGTGCGCGGCGGCGGCTGTGACTTCGCGCGAAGCGCGACCTCCTGCTTGTCGGCGGGATCGCTCGCGATCGGACGCGCGCGCTTTAGCAGCGCTTCGGCTTCAGCATCGGGCAGCTTCGTAGCGGGTGCGAGGTTCGCGCGATCGTAGGCGGGCTTGCCTTGCTTGCCGTCGGACACCCGCATGTCGAGCCCGGACGGAAGATCCTTGGTTTGCTGAAGGACCCGATCGGTCATCGGCGATGGCGCGCCGAGCGGCCCTGGCTTGTGCATCGCGCCGCTGCGGCTCCCGCACGACGTCGGGACGAATGTCACGAGCGCGATCCAAGCGATCGAGCGAACGAACAGCGAGCGTCTAGCCTCCACGAAGCCTCCACATGCGAAACTAGGAACGCGCGAGCCTACATTTCGCGCTGGTGAGCCTGCTTCTTCGTGAAGAGCCCACGCGGATAGTCCAGTCGCGACGGTCTCGCGGCGCCCTTGCCATAGCAAGCCTACGAGCCGCCCAAGCCGGCGGCGCGATGTGGTGTCCGTTCGGTGTTGACCGGAGCGGTGCGGTCGCACAAAAGTGCGCTCATGTCGCAAGGTCCGAGCTCGGCGCCAGGCAAGGTCGAGCCCTACATTCCCGCGAGCACGAAGCTGCCGGAGCTCACGGTCGGCGTGATCATTCTCGGCTGTCTGTTGTCCGTGATCCTCGCCGGCGCGAACGCGTATCTCGGCATGTTCGCCGGCATGACGGTCTCGGCATCGGTGCCGGCCGCCGTGATCTCGATGGCGATCTTCAAGGCGATCCGTCGCGGCAACATTCTCCAGAACAACGCGGTCCAGACCGCGGCCGCGTCGGGCGAAGGCCTCGCCTCCGGCATCATCTTCACGCTGCCCGCGCTCGTGATGCTTCACGTGTGGGCGCGGTTCAGCTACGTCGAGACGACGCTGATCGCCGGGTTCGGCGGAATCCTCGGCGTGCTGTTCACGATTCCGCTTCGCCGCGCTCTGATCATCGATCAACCGCTGCAGTTCCCTGAAGGCGTCGCGACCGCCGAGGTCCTCAAGGTCGGCGCCGAAGGCGGTGGCGGCGTCGGCGTGCTCGTCCTCGCGGGCTTGATCGGCGCGATCGTCAAGCTCGGCGCGACCGGGCTCAAGCTGTGGGCGGAGGTCGTGCAGTTCGCGGGCTGGCTCACCGGCGGACCCTCGACCGCTGCGACGACAAAGGCCGCGGCCGTGAAGGGCGGCGCCCCGCTCTACTTCGGCATCAACGCGTCGCCGGCGCTGCTGTCGGTCGGTTATATCGTCGGCTTCGGCGTCGCCGCCGTGATCTTCGCGGGCGCGGTGCTCAATCGCTGGATCGCGGTGCCGCTGTTCGCGATCTACGGCGACCCGACGACGATCGTCACGAGCGATGTGACCGTGCCGCTGTTCCATTACGCGAACGGCAGCTGGAGCATCACCGACCAGCTGATCCGTCACAACTTGCTATCGGAGGCGCTCGTCGGTGCGAACGCGTTCGATGCGACCGGCCTCTACCACAAGTACGTGACGCGCTATCTCGGGGTCGGCGGCATGCTCGTCGGCGGACTGTTCTCGCTCTACAGGCTACGCAAGTCGCTGCTCGGCGGCGTCACCGCGGGCCTCGAGGCCTACAAGAAACGCAAGTCGGGCACCGCCGATGCGATCGTCCGGACCGAGCACGATATGCCGATGAACATCATCTTGATCGCGATCGCGATCTCGGTGATCCCGCTGTTCTTCATCTTCAATCACTTCACGGATTCGATTGGCATCAGCGCCGTGATGGCCGTCGTCATGATCGTCGCGGGGTTCTTGTTCTCCGCGGTCGCGTCGTACATGGCCGGGCTCGTCGGCTCGTCGAACAATCCGGTGTCCGGAATCACGATCTCGACGATCCTCGTGTCCGCGCTGCTGCTGCTCGCGATGGGCCTCAAGAGCCCGGCCGGCCCGGTCGCCGCGATCTTGATCGGTGGTGTCGTGTGCTGCGCCGCTGCGATCGGCGGCGACAACTTGCAAGATCTCAAGTGCGGTCAGCTCGTCGGCTCAACTCCGTGGAAGCAACAGGTCATGCAGATCCTCGGCGTTGTCGTCGCAGCGTTCGCGATGCAACCGATCTTGAACCTGCTCAACGACGCCTATCACATCGGTAGCGCGGCGCTGCCGGCGCCGCAGGCAAACCTGATGGGCACCGTCGCGAAGGGCGTGTTCGAAGGCGGCCTACCGACGACGATCATCGGCATCGGCGCGCTGATCGCGGCGATCGTGATCACGATCGATCTCGTGCTCGAGAAGCGCAAGGCGAAGTTCCGGATCCCGGTGATGGCGTTCGCGGTCGGCGTCTACCTGCCGTTCGAGCTCAATGTTCCGATCTTTCTCGGCGGCATCATCGCGCTGTTAGTCTCGCGCCGGCTCGACAAGACGAAGGCGTCCCCGGAGCGTCGATCCGAAGTCGAGCGAATGGGCCTGCTCGCGGCTGCAGGATTCATCACGGGGGAAGCGCTCATGGGCATCGGCCTCGCGGTGCCTGTCGCGGCCTATCAGGACGAAAATGCCATCGCGCTGTTCAAGAACACGGAAGGTTGCAAGGCCGGCCTCGACGGCGTGATTCCAGCCTGTCACCCTGCTTACGGGGACTTTGCGGTGCCTTCTGTGATCTTCGTCTTTATCGCCCTCGCCCTGCTCTACACGCTCGCGTTCCGTCAGCCAAAGCCCACACCGCCCTCACGGTGAGCCGATGTAAGGGCGGCGCAAGATTCGCACATTAGCGATCTTGCACGCAAAGGGGTTACGATATTCCCATGCGGAACGTCCTCGCGTTTGGGATCGTCGTTGTCTTTGCCGCATGCGGCGGCGGAGACCACGGAACAAGCCAATGTCAAACTGTCGTCCCGGCTCCGCCGGCGTGCATGACGACATGCGATCCGCAACCCGGAGCGCCCAACACATGTCCGACCGGTTATCACTGCACGCCCGACGGATTGTGCGACGCCGTTTGCACCGCGGCCGGCGGTGAGTGCGGCACCGGTTATCACTGCACGAGTGATGGTCAGTGCGTCGGCGATGGCGCGTGCACCGGTCTGCAATGTCAGCAGGTCGACTGCGCGGCGCAAGGCAAGCCGACGACGACGATCTCGGGCACGGTGTTCGCGCCGAACGGCACGTTGCCGCTCTACGGCGCCGACGTCTATGTTCCGAACGCGGCGGTTCCCCCGTTCACGGCGGGTGCGCAGTGCTCGCGCTGCTCGACGGATCTTCCGGGCTCGCCGATCGTGCAGACGTCCTCCGACGAGGCGGGCAAGTTCTCGCTCCAGAACGTTCCATCGGGCGACAACATCCCGGTCGTCATCGCGATCGGTAAGTGGCGCCGGCAGGTCGTGATCCCACACATCAACGAGTGCGCGGATAACCCGATCACGTCCGCGAATACGAGCCTTCCGAAGAAGTCGAGCGAAGGTGACATTCCGCAGATCGCGATCACCACCGGCAACGCGGACTCGCTCGAGTGCTTGATCCGCAAGCTCGGCGTCGATGACTCCGAAATCTCGACCAGCGCTGGTGCCGGCAAGGTCCATCTATACGCCGGCAACGGCGTCAACAAGTTCAAGGCTGGCTTCCCAGGCGGCAGTGGACAGACGTTCACCAGCGCGACGCCGTTCTGGTCGAGCGTCGCGACCCTCACGCCCTACGACATCGTGATCCTGTCGTGCGAAGGCGCTCAGAACCCCAACACGAAACCGCAGGCCGCCATGGACGCGATGAAGGCCTACGCGGATCTCGGCGGCCGCGTGTTCGCGTCGCACTGGCACAACATCTGGATCGGTGGTGCGTTCCAAGCCGGTGGTAACGGTCAGAAGCCGGCGGTCTGGACTTCCATTGCGACGTGGGCCAATGGCAATGACCCTGGCCCCGTCGACCTCATCGACGAGGTAGGCAACCCGAAGGGCGCCTCGTTCGCGACCTGGATGCTGAACGTGATGGGCTCGACGGTGCGCGATCAGATCCAGCTGCAGTCGGGCACCGATCGCAGTACGTGCACGATGATCAACAACACGAAGGCCGAACGCTGGACGTACGCACAATCGAACATGCACCCGCAGAACTTCCAATTCACGACGCCCAACGAGGCGGCGGTCGACATGCGCTGCGGCAAGGTCGTGTTCTCGGACATGCACGTCTCCGGAGGTCCCGGCGGCGGCGACTACCCGGACAGCTGCGGCACCGGCCTGACGCTGACGCCGCAGGAGAAGGCGCTCGCGTTCATGTTCTTCGACATCGCATCGTGCGTGAACCCCGGCCTCCAGTAGCGCGTCACATGTGCACGTAATTGCACAACATCCTGGGGGCGCAGGCGACACCGCCGCTACCCAGGGTCAGCTGTCTCCATCGCGCAATCGTCGAGATCCGTTGAGATCGCGACGATGACGAGCGCGCGATCGCGTGGCGCGACGCTTGCTGTGCTGCGTTTGCATGAACCGTCTTGCCGTTTGCATTGCTCTGGGATTCGCTAGCTTGACCGCGTGCGGCAGCAACAAGCAGAGCCTCTGTGAAACGCAGATTCCAGCGCCGGCCGCGTGCATGGAGACGTGCAACGCACAACCGGGCGCGGCGAACAGTTGCCCCGGCGGCTACCACTGCTCGCCAGATGGCAAGTGCGACGCCGAGTGCACGCCACAAGGCGGCCAGTGCGGAGGCGGCTATCATTGTACGAACGACGGCACCTGCGTCGGTGACGACCAAGGTAGTGCGACCGGTCCAGATGCGAACTGCCCGGCGGTTCACTTCACGGCGATGCCGACCATCCCGTCGATCGAGCTCTTGATCGATGGCAGCGGGTCGATGGACACGACGGTCGGCGGCGGACTGACGCGCTACACCGCGATTCGCGAGGCGCTGGTCGGCACGCAAGGCGTGGTGACCATGCTCAAGAGTCAGGTCTACTTCGGCGCGGCGATCTTCACGGATGCGGCGCCCTGCCCGACGCTCTACAAGGCGCCGCGCATGCTCAACAACAACGGCATCCAGACGTTGATCGATAGTAAGACGCCGGGAGGCGCAACGCCCACGCCTCCATCGATCGATCAGGTCGTCGCAGACTTCGGCGCGAATCCGCCGCCGACGGGCTCACCTCCCGTGATCGTGCTCGCGACCGATGGCCTCCCGAACAGCTGCGGCGGCAACACCGATACGCAACCCGAGTCGATCGTCGCGGCCAAAGCTGCGTACGCCGCGGGAGTCCGGTTGTTCATCCTGGGCATCGCCGGCGTCAACAACAGCTTCCTCCAGCAAATGGCGAACGCCGGCCAAGGCGTCCAACCCGGGCAGCCCAACGCGATGTACTACACGGCGAATAGCCCCGCGGGCCTCGCGACGGCGTTCCAGGCGATCATCGGCGGTGTCCTCAGCTGCGACCTCACGATCAGCGGTCAAGTGGATCCGGTCTCCGCGATGAACGGCACCGTGACGCTCAACGGTCACACGCTCATGTACGGCACCGATTGGACCGTCGTGAACGGCACGACGATTCAGCTGATCGGTGCCGCGTGCACCGAGCTCAAGTCGACCGCGACTCCGAGCGTCGATGCTTCGTTCCCGTGCGGGAGCGTTATTTTCTAGCGGGCGTACCGAGTGGCCGCGCCATCCGCAATGCGCGCTGGCCACGGTCGTAGGTCGCCGAACCGTCGACGATTCGAAATCCGGTCCGCGCGTACAAGCGTTGTGCCCCGACGTTGTCCTCGGCGACGGTCAACCGAAGCTGCGAGATGTGGCTCGACGGAGCCACGCGCTCTGCGACCTCGATGACGTGTGACAACAGTTTTCCGCCGATGCCCCGTCGCTGATACAGCGGCAGGACGGCCAGTGCGAGCAGGTCTGCGACGACGTGCTGAGTGCCGGCTGCGCTCCGCGCTCCTGTCGGATCTTCGGTGTAGAACCCGAGCATCGCAAAGCCGCGCCCACGACCCTGCGCATCGTGATCGATCCAGGCAAGGACACCTGGCTGTTCGAGCCACGACGGCAGGATTCGCGTGTAGTCGCCGAGGTCGTGATACGCCTCGGCACCGCTCGCGATGATCCACGGATGGTCGGCGACCTCCGCTCGGCGGATCATCTGCAGTCGACGCTAGCCTGCGTAACCGCCGCCCTCGGCGGAGTCGCGGCCGGCGGGACGCACCGGCGACGCAGCGGCGACTGCTGGCTTGCGCGCAGCGAGCGCGCTCATCGGTTGTGGCGCCACGCCACGCAGAGCCGAGATATCTGCGACCGGTTGCGTAGCAAGCGCGCGCAGCGTGTAACGACCCGGCGAGGTGCGGACAAAAAGTGAGCCTTCGCCCTTCTTCTTGATGTCCATCGAAAGATCGCGAGCCACCACCGTATCGGGTGTCTTCGACTTGCTTGGCAACCTCACTCCTGCCCGTTCCACAATCTCGCGAACCGACATAGGTACCGATGTCTCGCGAAGGATTTCCTCAACCACAGCAAGCGTACTCATGACCGTCGTGCCTCCCAATGTGAGCAAACAGTGAACGTTTTTTTCTCGCCGGTACCGTCGAGATGTTCGCCATCCTAGCGCCGGCGTTTCCAGGAACCAGTCTTGACATCAAATATTTTTTCCCGCGACCCAATCATCCGTAAGGAGCGAGTGAAATCAGCGGTTGAAATTTTCCGCCATCTCGTTCCGTCAATCCGACGCACGCCTTGCGCCAATCTGCGATCTAGGCGAATGCTCTCGATGCGCACTTGCCTTTTTTGATTTGGGAGGATTCATGTCATTCGGAATCGTCGAAGTGATCACGCTGCTACTCGGACTTTCGGGCTTTGGAGTCCAGCCAAATCCAAAATCTCCGACGGGAGATCAGGCATTGCAATACGCGATGGCCGACGCTGACCTCGTCGTCGAATTCGACGCCGCGAGCGTGATTCCTGGAAACTACAAAGTGCTCCAGCAGCTCGCCGATCAGCCGCAGGTCAAGGCATCGCCGGAGCTCGCGAAGATGGTTCGCAAGGCGGTCAACGAAGTCGAAGGCGCGCGCGGGCTCGCGAAGACGCTGACCGGCATCGATGTCACGAGCGACATCAGCGATGCAACGGCGTTTGTCCAGATCGTGCCAAAGCATGATCCGAACCTGGTCGTCGCCGTTCACGGAAAGTTCACAATCGGCAGCATCGACAAGATTGCATCGATGGTGCACAAGCCCACGGTCAAGGCGGGGGCCGGTGCGTGGGTCGATATGGGCGATGGCAACGCGATCGCCATCACCAAAGACGGCGTGCTGCTCGCGGGCACCGATCACCTGATCAAGGACCGGGTCGCCGACACCTGGAAAGCTCCTTCGCACGCCGCGGGCACGAACCTCGGCTACGCGGCCGACATGATCAACGGCAAACCGGTGTTCGGCTTCCTGGTGACGCTGTCCGCGACCGCGCGCACGGAAGCGCTCGCGAAGCATGACGGCAAGCCGAACTTCCTGACCGACCTCATCAAGCGACACAAGCTGTTGGCGTTCTCGATCTATCGCGACGGCGTTGGCTGGTCGTGGATCGACAGCACGAAGACCGGCCTCGAGTCGATGACCCAGCTGTCCGATGGCGCGGTCGATATCATGCGCGCCGGGCAGATCGCTCCGCGTGGCCTCGCGAAGGTCGTGCTCGGCGCGATCGACTCGTACAAAGGTGTCGACAAGCAGATCGACGAGCTGATCCGACACAAGGCGGATGTGTTGAAGCTCGTCGACACGTACACCGGCGATGGATCGTTCAAGGCGCAGGTCGACGCAGATCCGAAGGCGCTGCGGCTCAACGTCCGATTGACCGGTAAGACCCTGAGCGAGGTCCTACCGCTCGGCGGGCTCGTGCCGTTCGCGGCAGCGGGCTTCTTCTTCGCGCTCAAGGAACGGTCGGAGGCGATGTCGCCGCCGATCCAGATCTCGGCGCCACCGCCGACGGCCGTTCCGGCGCCAAAGCGCTCGAAGTAACGCCGGTCGTGTAGGCCGCTGTGGGGACCTGGCGGCTCCGAATTCCAAATGTCGCATCTTCCGGAGTCGCAGGGACTTGATCGATATTGGGAGGATGGGGCGTTTATTCGCAGCGATACTTCTTCTCTCCGCGTGTGGTGACGACTTGATCAGCCAGCCGCCGGGCCAGGTTCCCGGCGGCAAGGTCGATCCAGGACAAGGGTCACCAACGTCACAACGGTTTGTCCCCGACGTCTGTGGCGTCGGGCGTTGGACAACCACCATCGCATCCGATCCGTTGATGGATATCGCCATCACGCAACCGGTGAGCGTCACCGGCGCGATAGGCGGCGGCACGTTGCTCGCGGTTCCTCGCGCCGGCGGCACGATGACGGGATTCACCCTCGACGGGAAGATGAACATCGTCGGGAACCCGAACGGAACGAAGATCGGGATCAACGAGTCGTTCACGGCGGTGTCCGCCTCGGTCGCCGCGGGCACGCTCGTCTCGGCGGGTGTCGATGCGGGCACGATCCGGCTCGATCTGCTGAATCGGGATCTGAGCGTCGATCACCAGGTCGCAAAGATTCCCGGCAACTTCGTCGGCAAGCCGGCGGTGCTCTACGCCAACGGCGAGCGACTCGTTCCCGTGGCGGGCGACGCCGGGCTCACCGTCCATGCCTTCGATGCATCGTGGGGATGGCTCGACAGCAAGGACTTCCCGGCGAAGCCTGCGACCGGCATGACGACCGTGCAGATGGGCGCGAAGGCGATGGTCGCCTGGTCGACCGCGAGTGACTGCCACGTCCGCATGATGACCGGCCTCTCCACGGGCGTCGGCTCGATCATGGGGACGCCCTGTCAGAACCCGCGCATCGCGACGAACAACACGTTCGACAACTCGGTCCTCGTCTATCAGACCGATGCGGGCGTCCAGTACCAACAGATCGCGCACGGCGTGATGGATCCTCCGACGCAAACGGTCCGCCTCGGCGCGACGTCGCCGCGCGTACTGTTCGACGGCCAGCGTTACTGGATCAGCTACATCGACGCGCGTGGTGATCTGGTCGTCGGCTTCCTCGACGAGGAGACCGGCCACGTGGTCTCGATGGGCCTCGCGGGAACGTCGCCGAAGCAAGGCGCCTACGAGCTCGCGATGGTCGATGGCTTCCCGTGGGCGTTCTCGCTCGATACGAGCGGCTATAGCGCCCAGCGCCTCTGCGTGAATGCAGTTTGGTAGTGCGTCTCGTCGCGCTCGCGGTCGCCCTGGGCGGCTGCTTGACGCCCCCTTCGCTCGCCGTTTCCGGTGAGCCGGTGCCGGTCGTTTGCGAGACGACCGGCTCCGCCGTGCTCGCAGGCGAGCTTGGCGTCGCGCCGACCTTCGACGGGGCCACGCTCGTCTGGGTGCCTCCCGGTGGCGGTGCGTTACACTCGCAGCGGTTCTCGCGTGAAGCGCGCCCGGTGAGTGCGGCCGTCGTCGTCTGGCCAGGCGCGTTTCAGCATGCGGTCGTCGCGACCGTCGACGATCAAGTCGTTGCCGGCGCGGTCGCGGGTGATGTGACGGTCATGGTGAGTGCGCCGCTCGGCATCGCGCCGTTCCGCGAGCTGGCGATCCTCGGCGGGCTCGCCGGCCCTTCGCCGATGGTGGTTGCCGGTGGCCAGCGCGTCTCGACGACCGTGTCGTACGGCGGCTTGCTCGTCAACGGCTTCGACGACAAGCTCGGCGTTCATACGAGTGAGCTCGCCGTGCTCACGACACCGTCGCTCGAGGTCGCTGCGACGGCGGTCGGGCCCCACGCGATCGCGGCGTGGTCGACCGACGACGCCTGCTACACGGAGCGAATTTTCGGGGTTGGCAGTGGTGCGACCGCCGTCGAAGCCGGCCCGTGTCACGCACCGCGAATCGCGTCGAATGGCAGCGATGTCGCGCTCGTGTTCGAACGACCGGATGGCATCTACCTCGCGCGCGGTACCGCCGACGCGCTCCATCCGGCGAGCGCGATCCGGATCGCAGCCGGCAGCGCGCCGCGCATCGTCGCGAGCGGCGGAGGATTCTGGGTGAGCTACCTCGACGAGACAGGCACGATCGCTGCTGGCTCGATCGGCGCGGATCTCGAGTTGCGGACGGTGGCGCTCGCCGGCGCACCGATCAGCCACGAGCTCGCGGTCGTCGGCGATCTGCCACGCGTATTCGCCGCAGACCAACGCGGGATCACGATCTCGACGCTCTGCCTCGAGTAGCGCGCTACTCGGATCGCGCCGGTTCCGGCGCCGATGCGGCAAGCGATGCCGGACGCAGCTCGGCGACGAGCTCGCGGATCTGGGTCAGATCCTCCTCGAAGCTCTCCGGCTCGGCTTCGATGATGACCTCGATGATCATCTCGTCTTCGATCTGCGGATAGTCCTCGCGGCCGGCGCGGCGCTCGCCGACACGACGCTCGTAACGAAACACGCGGCTATCGGGCTTGCCGAACCGGCGGTCCTTCTTGCGTCGCTCGCGGGACACGGCCTCGCGCAACGCGGCGATCGTCTTGGGGACCGGATCGAGAGTGAGCAGCTGCCCCGCGCAGTTGAAGCACATCGGCTGCCAGCTGCCATGGACCTCGACGGCCTTGAGGAACCGCCGCCGCTTCTCGTTGCATGTCAGGCAACGCGCATTGAGCCCGACGGGGCGCGCGTCGATCCAGCGTGCATAACAGCCCCAGCACCGCCCCCGGCGTAACTCACTGACCTTCGCATGACACACTTCGCAGCTGGGCACACGGACCTCCGCCCATTGGTGGGGTGTTAGCGGTGATAGGCGGATGGGTTCGCGGCGGCAAGTTTTCGGCTACCCTTGCGGCCCGTGCCGTCGACACGCGCGCTGATACACGCCCCGTGGTCGGCCTCCAAGGTCGCGACGGCCCTCCGCTGTCCGCGGCTATTTCATTTTCGGTACGTCCAGAAAGTCCCCGAGCCCGAGGTGATGCCGGAGACGCGGATCGGCAAGGCGATCCACCAGGCGCTCGAATACGTGCTCCAGGGCACCCCGATCGCCGAGGCGACGCAAAAGGTCCGCGACGAGCTGCCGAGCGAGATCGAGCAAATGCGCTTCGATGTCCTCGGTACGAACATCGCGCCGTTCTCGACGCGCATCGCCCAGTTCCGCAGGCGCCGCCGCGTCGCGCGCCAGCTCGTCGAGTATTCGCTCGCGGTCCGTGAAGATCTGACGACCACGCAGTTCTACGCGGGCGACGCGTACTACCGCGGTGTGCTCGACCTTGGCTACTTGTTCGAGGACGATGGCCTCGCGCTCGTCGATCACAAGACCGGCGTCCGCGTACCGGGGACGACCGTCGCCGATCAGCTCGAAGGTTACGCGGTGCTCGCCGCGGCGGCCTTCCGCCATGTCCGCACGCTGTGGCTCGGGATCCACTGGGTCGCCGAGCGCGCGGTCGAATGGAGCACCCCGATCGAGCCGGCGACGATCGTCGACAAGCTCGTTCCCGATCTCCTCGACAACATCGAGGCCGCGGCGCTGGCCGTCGACGATGGCCCACGACCGAACCCGGGCTCCTACTGCGATCGCTGCAGCTACCGCGCGATCTGCCCGGCCAGTCGCGAGGTCCGCTACGAGCCCGTCGAGTACTACGAAGACGACGAGGACTGAGGCCCCATGCGTGTCTTGTCGATGGCGTTCTGCATCGCGCGCATTTGTCCAGCATCGATCGACTGCTTCGATCAAGCCGGTCGGCGGTGGTCCATCGCTAGCAGCGACCTTCGCGAACGTTGTCGCGCGGCTCGGTCGTCCAGCGTCGACCGACGACGTCGGCTCACTCCGGTCGGCCCGGCACCTCGGTCGCGCCGATCGAGCCGTGTTTTGCCCAACCGATCTCGAGCAGCCACGTTTGCGGCCTGACCGTGTGCAGTCGCTCGTACGTCTTTCGCACCGGGAACAGGAACGGAGAATCTTCGAGCTCCGCCCAGCCGCCGAAATTGACCGCGCTCGAGAACGGATCTACGACCCAGCTGCTCGCGAAGCTCGCCCGATCCTCTTTGTGGCGCCGCCAGTTGTCGAGCACGTACGAGATCGCGTTGCGGCACTGCTTCGGCGACGTGAGGATCCTCGCGTGGTAACGGTCCGGGAACACGACACCGCGGCGCGACTTGCCAGAGCTCATCACTATCTCCGAGTTGATGTGCCGGGCAGCCGAGATCAGCAGGCCCTGCATTCCTCGCGATAGCGCGAGCTTACTCTCGGCTTCGACGATCAGATGAGATGCGTGCGCTGCAGACGAAGTGCACGACGCGAAAGTCGACACGACGGGCGGCCGTGTCGAGCGCGAAGCGGACTGCCCGATACACCTTCCGCCTTCGTAGATTGCCGACTTCTTTCGACACGCGAACGTGACCAGGATCGGATCGCGCCCCGTGAGCTCCGATCGCGTCTCGTGCCGCTCGCTCGAGCGAGGTCCCTTCCGCGGCCGACCCGCACCTTTGCGCAGACCTCCGCGTCTCTGACCATTGCGGTCGCGGTACCGCAGGTTCTGTTGGACATGAACCTTCCGCGCGCGCTTGTTCGTCTTCCCCGCCACGTTCAACGTTTTGCAGTTGTCGAACTTCTATGTCCATTGATTTCGCCGATATTAGCCTAAACTCACGCCTGGGGTCCAAACCGGATAGATCGCTGACACCTCAAACCGGATACATCGCTGACAGTCGTACGAGAACGCGACCTTCACGCGATGTCATGGCGAGACACGTGTCCGATGGATCAGCGATTGGAATTCCTGAGCGCACTGGGCAACCGCCGCTCCTCGTTCTCTGCA
>JAQBQF010000258.1 GCA_028287115.1 Myxococcales bacterium | reverse complement strand
TCCGCCGCTACAAACCGCCGAGCCCGGCGTCGTGTTCACGTATCCGATCGATCGACAGCTCGATGTTCCACTCGGCGCGCGCATCGTCGTGACGTTCTCCGATCCGATCGACAAGTCCGCGCTCGGTCCGTGCACGGGCCAAGGCGATGCGGTCAGCGGCTCGTTCTGTCTCGTCGGCCCATCGGGTGCGCTCGCGGCGACCGCCGAAGTCACGAACGACGATCGCAGCGTGCAGCTCACCGCGCCGGGCTTCGAGCCGGGCACGACCTATGGCTTGTACGTACGCGCACCGCTCGCGCCGACCGCGCAGAACCTGCCCGCTTCCGGTCCGCTACTGAGGTTCACGACCCGATCGCTGCGGCCGCGCGCAGCGGCGCCGGCGCTGGTCGCGGTCAACGGCTCGGACCTCGCATCGCTCGCGACGAAGCCATTTCGACCGATCGTCGAATCGTCGACGATCGCCCTGTTGTTCTCGGAGCCTCTCGATCCGCGCACGGTCGATCCGAGCTCGGTCCAGCTGGTGGCGATGAGCAGCGGGACGGTCGTCCCGGCGACGGTGATCGCCAAGGATGTTCACGTCGCGATCGATCCGATCACCGACCTGACGGCAGGCACGACCTATCAGGTGCGCCTCGGCAACCAGATCACCGACCTGGGCGGCCAGTCGCTCGGGCAATTCTCGTTCACGTTCGTCCCGCTCGATAGTCGCGGTACGACCGGACCGATCCGGCAGGTGTTGCGCACGCGCGCAGCCGGTGATCCGGGAGCGACCTCCTCCCGATCCGGCGCAACACCGAACGTGATCGCGATGGACAAGCCGCTGATCGGAAAAGAATCATCGACGATGCTGCCGAGTGCCGTCGGCGTGGAGCTCGGCGATCCGAAAGCGCTCGGCGGGCCGATCGCGTTCACGATCCGCCGCGGCCAGCGCCTGAGGGCGAGCGGCCTCGACGTCAAGCTCGGCGGCCAGATCCCGGTGGGTCTGTCGAGCGGTGATATCCAGATCGAGCTGCTCACCGACGGCAACGGGCGAATGTATCGCAACCCGTATCAGCCGGCGACGCAGCGCCCGGAGAACGATCGCGCTCCGCTGTACGTCGACATGACGCTCGATCTCGCGATCTTCGCGACCGATCCGACCGGAAACGCGGTGCTCGCGCAGACCGTGCTCGGCATCCAAGCAACCGGCACGGCGATCGCGACCGAGGGCGTGCTCGACATCGAGAACGTCGCGTCGCTGGATCTCGGCCTCCTCGGCGTCACGCTCGCGCCGACCAACATGGTGCTCGAGCTGATCACCGATCCGAGCGCGACGATCGCGACGGACACGACCGCACCCAAGCTCGTCGCGACGTTGCCGGACGAGGGCGCGAGCCTCGCCGTCGATGGCGGCGTCGAGCTGATCTTCGACGAACCCGTCGATCTCGACAAGCTGCGCGCCGGCGGGATCCAGCTCGAGACTGCGGGTGGCGTGGCCGTTCCTAGCTCGATCGAGAGTCACGGTGCCGCGATCGTCCTGCGCCCGTTCGTCGCACTCGCGTATTCGACGACGTATCGCGTGACGTTCAGCAACGTCAGGGATCTCGCCGGCAACTCGTTGACCGCGAATCCGCTGAGCTTCTCGACGCCGAAGTCCGTGGCAACGACGGCGCCTATGACCGTTGTCGCATCGCATCCCGGCGCGCCCTGTGCGCTGACCGGCGCCGCGGTCGGCGATTCCGGGCGATGTTCGGGCGGTGCCAGCAGCGACGATCATTACAAGCCGTTCGAGCTCGCCGCGAACGAGGCCGTCGAAGTCACGTTCAGCCAGCACGTCAAGACCGGGACGCTCGTCCACGGCGCGACGTGCAACGCGGGCAGCGTGCGGATCGAAGAGCTCGACGGTTCGGGCGCTTGCGCCGCGGTCGTCGCCGGAACGCTTCTCGCGCGCGATCGCAGCTTCAGCTTCGTGCCGGACGTGCCGTGGGTCGCCGGGAAGCAGTATCGGCTGACGCTCGTCTCGGGCGGCAACCGCAGTTGCGACGCCAACGAGGTCTGCGGCCTCAGCGGCGACGCCGCAAACTTCGATCCACTCGCGGGCGCGCAGAGCGGAGGCGCAGGTGGGCCAAACCTGACGATCAACTTCACCGGCACCGCACCAAGCGACGCGACGTTCATGATCGAGAGCGTCAGCCCATACACCGACATCAACGGCTCGGGCTTCGTCGAGGGCGGCGAGATCACGCGCGATGAAAACCGCGCGGCGCTACGCATCACCGGCACGTCGGGCGCGGTCAGCAACGCGTCGTTCACGACCTCCGATTGCATCCCGTCGACGCCCGAGACCGAAGCGTGCCTGTACCTGCTCGGCGCGATGCCGGTCTCGATGCACCCGGTGCAGGCCAACTGTCAGCTGCCCGGTGGTGCGACCGCGGCGACCTGCATGCCCGTCACGATCGATGCCGAGGCGATGTACGCCACGTCGGTCTCGATGAACGCGAGCGTCGGGATCTCGATCAGCACGGATACCGGCATGACGATCATGCGCATTCGTCAGCCCGCCTCCGGCCCGGTCACGGGCTACATCATCGACGCCGGCGGGATGCCGAAGCTGGTCGTCTCGCTCGACCTCTATATGGACGCGCCGGACATGAGCCTCCCGCTCTCGAGCCACGATCTCCACAGTAAGCCGCTGTCGGTCTCGCTCGAAGGTCCGTTGACCTTCATGCCCGACGGACGAATCTCGATCGCCCTCGCGAACACCGCCGTTATACCGGTGAGCGTCAACATCAGCGCACCGCTCGGGATCTCCGGCGCCGTCGACATGATCGTGCCCAAGGGCGAGATGAGACTCCAACTATTATCGCCCGCGTTGCGAGGAGGTGCCCTGTGACGCTGCGGAATCCCCGGAGATCGCGCATGGGAGCGAGATCGATCCTGATCCACGCCATGCTCGCGCTCGTTGTCGCGCCCGCGATCGCCCACGCCGACGCCCCCGAGCCCGGCGCAGATGACGCGACACCCGTTGTCGAAGTCACGGCTCCTCGCGCCAAGACACCGCGCAAGCGCTTCTACATCCTCGCCGGCGTCGCGCACATCGCGCCGCTTGCACAATCGCGCGAGCTCGAGCTCGCCGATGTCGACGGTGCCGCGAGTCTCGCGGTTCATAACGGACCGATCCCCGGATCCGGATCGACCGTCAGCTCGGCGACCATTCCGGCGCTGATCCTCGGCTACACGCTGCCGGTGGGGGGCGGCAAGCTCGCCCTCGAGACCGTGCTCGGGCTGCCGTTCACGGTCAAGTTCGAGGCGACCGGCACGCTCGCGAACGAGTCGATCGCGCCGACCGCACTCGGGATCCCGACCGGCGTGATGGCGCTCGGCCCCGAGCTCGGCGAAGCAACCGCGGCGCCGCCGCTCGTCACGCTCGTCTACAAGCCGACTCCGGCGAGCGCACTGCGTCCCTATGTCGGTGCGGGCGTCGCGGTCTTGTTCGCGTACAACGGACGCGTCACCAACGCGAAGCTGACCGAAGTCGCGCAGCCCACGTTTTCGATCGCTCCCGCGCCGGGGCTGGTGCTGCAGACCGGCGTCGAAGCGAAGCTGTTCGGAAACTTCTTCGCCCGCGTCGACGTGAAGTTCATCGCTTTCATGATGGCGCGTGCTGAAGTCCATCACATCCAGATGCGCACGCCGGATCTACCGCTGTTCGACACCGTCGAGGTCGGCACCGCCAAGATGAGCGTGTGGGTCAATCCACTGATCATCCAGGCCGGCGTCGGCGCGAATTTCTGAACGGCTAGCGCTGCGCCGAGCGCGGCGGGTCGAGACTGACGCGCGGGTCGACGCGATCGAGCAGCACGATGCGAATACCGAGTCCCGCGATCGTCTCGCGCGTCACGCTCTCGTAGCGAACATCGGCGAACAACGCGACCGGTCGATCGTGTACGGCGATGATGATCCGTTCGACCGACGCCTCGGCGCGGGCGTGGGGCACCCAGCCCTTCGTCGTGTGCCAGACGAGCCCGGCCTCCGCTCGCAGATCGGCGACCGCAAGACCATCGACAGACTCGATGTGAAGGTCGGCGAGGAGCGAAGAGAACGGCGAGACCGCGTGGTCGGTGATCGCGCGTTGCGTACGGTCGATCTCCACGTCCCAGCTCACGACGGGACCGAGCGCGAATCGCCTGCGAAAATCGCGCGACCGCGAGAAGTCGAACAGCGCCGCCGCTTTCATCACGCCGAGCGTGACGGCCGAATCGGGCCGCCAGCGCAGACTGCCGATCTCGACGAGCGCACCGACGTCGAACGGCAAGAACACCTTCTTCGGCGGATCGCCCAACGGCAACACGATGTGACCGTCGCGTGAGTGGCGCAGGTAGCGCCCGCGATACAGCATGCCCGCAAAGCGATCCGTGAAGCCCGCGTGCGTCGCTTCCGCGATCGTGTGTTCCATCTTCCAGATCAGATCGGGCTCGTCATCGAACCGGATATCGTGACGGAGCAAGATGCTGCCCCCGAACCCGCCGGTGCCCGCGGTGACCGACAGACGGTTTCCGAGATCGAAGCACGCCGCGAATCGCCCGCCGGAGCTCGAGATGCCGGTGCACGAGTCGGCGCGAGCGCGTGGCGAGATCGCGCCGAGTGCCGCCGCGATCAGAAGCGCGGTCTTGGCGGTGCCCACAAGCTGAAGCGGAGTCCGGCGTCGATCACGAACGCCCATTGGTCGGGAATGCCGGGGATGTCATTACGTTTCTCGCCCCCAGCGGCGAGCTTGAACGTCAGCGGTTGATCGTTGATCGCGAGCACGATCGCCTCGTACTGCACGCGCGCGCGCATCCGCTGCACGAGCTTGCCGGTCTTGTCGTACGGCGTGAAGTATCGCGGAATCTCGTGGACCAGCTCGAAGCGGACGTTGTGGAACCCCGCACGGTCGAGGACGCTGTCGATCTCGAGCGCCGAGGTCTCGGTCAACGCCGAGCGATAACCGTTGACGTCGTCGTGTTGTCCCTCGAAGCCGCCGCCGGCGCGCACCCGGACGAAGGAGTCCATGTTCGCCGATTGCCACAGGTCCAGCGTGACCTCCGCGGTCGCGTGCCTCCATAGCTGCGAGCTTCCGAGCGAGGTCCTGCGCATCTCGAGCCCACCGGCTTCGGTCCACAGGCCGAGATCGAGATGCAGATCGTGGCGTGCCGGTTTGCCGACAAACGTGGTGAGGCGTAGCAGCGGATCCGTGAAGCGATGCGACGCGTCGTAGTGCGCGATCGTGACCTCCGCCGAGAATGGCTGAACGTGGACCTGACCCTCCATCAGGCGGATCCGGTGCCGGGTCGGTGACTTCCCTTCGTGCAGCCACTCCATCACGAGCAAGCCGAAGTCGATCGAGGTGCGCGAGCTCTCGAGAGGGTTCTCGATCACCTTGCGCGGCGTGTAGCCGGCGCCGAAGTAGAGCCGCCGCCTGAGATCGAAGTTGACCTGGTAGACGCGGCCTCGCTCGTCGCGCATCCAGCCGTACGGCGTGTCGGGCCGACCCGCCATCATCGTGAAGCCGGCGGACTCGAGCTTCGCGCGATCGAAAG
>JAQBQF010000238.1 GCA_028287115.1 Myxococcales bacterium | reverse complement strand
CGGGCTTGTCTTCGACCTGCGGATGAGGCGCATCCGGATCCGGATCGAGCGCGTACGGATTGCGGAGGATCTTGCGGACCGCCGGATCGTTCATCGCCCTGGCGATCTCGAATGCGCTCGCCGCGGTTCCTCCCGAGAGGCCGCCGCTCTGCTCGCCGTAGAACGCGGTGACGTCCTTCGCGGGATGGCCGAACCGCGCGATCATCTCCTGCTGCAGCGCCCACGTACCGAGATCGCTCGGGATCGAATCGAACCCGCACGTGTGAACGATCCGCGCGCCGGTCTGACGTGCGCGCTCGTGATGCGCATCGATCATCTCGCGCATCCAGTGCACTTCGCCGGTCAGGTCGCAGTAATGCGTGCCGGCCTCGGCGCACGCGCCTACGAGCGCGCTGCCGTACTTCGAATACGGGCCGACGGTCGTGCATACGACCTTCGTGCGCCTCGCGATCTCCGCGCACGCGGCGGGATCGAGTGCATCGGCGACGAGGATCGGCGCGTCGATCCCGAGCCCGGCGAGCTTGTCGCGATTGCGCCCGGCGATCGCCCATTTCTGCGGGCGTTTCGAGGCGATGTACTCGGCGACGAGCCGGCCCGTGAAGCCAGTCGCTCCGAACACGACGAGATTGAATTCGCGGTCGCTCATATCGATGACAATCCGTGCCACGGCGCGAGTGGAAACGCTGCCTCGATGGCCGCGATCGCGTTGTCATCGAGCTCGAGCAGGTCGGCACCCGCGAGCTCGTTGACGTGCGCAGAATTCGCCGATTTCGGGATCGCGAACACCGACGCGCTGCGCGTCAGAAATTGCAGGGCCACCTGACGTGGTGTCGCGCCCAGCCGCTTCGCGACGTCGTCGAGAGCTTTCGCCTTCGGAAAGTCGCCGCTGCCGAACGGGCTGTACCCGACCACCGCGACCCCGTGTTTCTCGCACCAAGGAATCACCCGGTGCTCGATCGTCCGATCCTTCAGGTGATAAAGGACCTGGTTGCAGGCGATCTTTCCGGATCCGACCTCGCCGAGTGCGTCGGCAAGATCGTTGTCATCGAAGTTCGAGACGCCCCACGCGCGAATCTTGCCTTGCGCGCGAAGCTGCTCGAACGCGCGAAACGTCTCAAACAGCGGCAGCTTCTCGCGCCAGTGCAGCAGGTACAGATCGAGTCGATCGGTCCGCAGGCGCTTCAAGCTCGCCTCGCATGCGGCCAGCGTCCCTTCGTAGGTCGCATTGCGTGGCAGGACCTTCGACACGAGGAAGAGCTCGTCGCGTAGCCCTGCGATCGCTTCACCGACCATCGTCTCGACCTGGCCGCTCCCGTACATCTCGGCCGTATCGACGTGGGTCATGCCGTCGTCGATCGCGCGGCGGATCGCAGCGATCGCCGCCTTCGAGTCGTCGTGCTCCATCTTCCAGGTTCCGATCCCGATCACCGGGACTTCCCCCGAGAGCGGACCGAACTTTCGCTTGCGCATGCGCCCGACATCCTACGCGATCGGCCGACCGGCGCTATGATGGGACGTGTCACCGTTTCCGGAAGCGCCCTCGGACATGATCCTGCGCTTGATCGAACGCGCCAAGGTCAGCGTATCGGTCCGACCTCCCGACGACGGGCGCAGGCGTGCGGCCGTCGCAGCCGTGCTCCACGACGAGCCGGCGGGCCCGCGAGTCCTCCTCATGAAGCGCTCGGCGAGACCGGGCGATCCGTGGTCGAGTCACATCTCGTTACCGGGTGGCGGCTTCGACGCACGCGATGCGGACCTCCTCGCGGCCGCGATCCGCGAGACCCAAGAAGAGCTCGCGATCGACCTCACCGGCGCGCGCCTGCTCGGAAATCTCATGACGCTCTCGCCGCTGTCCGCGGGCCCGAGCGGGATGGAAGTGACGCCGTTCATCTTCCTCGTGCGGTCGGCGATCGAGCCGCGACCGGGTCCCGAAGCCGAAGCCGCGTTTTGGCTGCCGCTGCAGCTCGCCGCGGCCGGCACGTTCGACGGCACCTATACGTATCCCGGCACCGAACGCACGTTCCCGAGCTGGAACTTCGAAGGCCACGTGATCTGGGGCCTCACGTGGCGAATCCTGGGCGATCTGTTGGCGCTGATGCGCTAGCGGCACCGAGCGATCTCGTGCGCGGCTCGCCGACACGGTTGGCGGCGCTGCCGGAGTTGGCAGTTTACAGAACGGGCGGCACGAAGCCGCGAGCGGGCTTCGCGAGCAAGTAACCCTGTAGGAGCTCGATACCCGCCTCGATGCAGGTCTCGCGCTCGGCCGGAGTCTCGACGCCTTCAGCGACCACGCGCGAACCGAGCTCGCGGCACATCGTTGCGATCGCGCCGACGACGCGGCGCTTCGTCGGATGGCGATCGATGTCGCGGATCAACGACATATCGAGCTTCACGATCTCGGGCTCGAGCGTCGCGAGTGCGCCGAGCGCCGCATAGCCCGCGCCTAGATCATCGACGGCGATCCGATATCCGAGCTTGCGCAACATCGCGACACGCGCCGGGCCGGCGACCGGATCGATCCCGGTGCGCTCGGTGATCTCGAGGACCACGCGCGAGGCGTGCTGCGCCAGCGGAGAGGTCGCCGAGAACAGCTCCTCGTCCGCGAGCTCGAGACCGTGAACGTTGACGAACACGAGCACCCCGGGCGGCAGCTCGACAATCGCGCGTGCCACCGCGGCACGTACGATCCGGCCGAGTTGATGAATGCCGTCGAGCTTCTCGGCGGTCGCGATGAAGATGTCGGTTCTGCGCAACGACTCCTCTTCCGTGCGCAGCAAGGCTTCGTAGGCGAACAACGTGCGAGTCTTGACGTCGACGATCGGCTGATAAGCCATCCACGATCGCTCGAGGGCGCTCGCAAATCGCTTCGCCATCAGCTGCTTGTCTTCGCTGCCGCCGTACAACGCGCGGCCGTATGATTCGGCACGGCGGCGCATGCGCGCGACACTGTGACGCCGCGCGGCCCTCGCGACGGCAGCTGCCAGCGCTTCTTGATCGAACGGCTTCGTGATGTACGAGACCGCACCGCGATCGATCGCTCGCACGGCACCGTCGAGCGAGGGGTCGCCGGTCATCAGCAACACCGGAAGCTCCTCGTCGCGCTTGCGGACCTCGGAGACCAGAGCGAACCCGTCGAGCTCCGGCATGTTGACGTCCGTGAGCACGCAATCGAACTGGTTCTCCGGTGCTTCGAGCGCCGCCATCGCGATTCGACCATTCTCGGCGAGCGTCACGACCCAGCCTTCGGCACCGAGCACGCGCGCGCAGACGCGACGGATCGCAGGATCATCGTCGACCACGAGCACGCGGCCGAGGTGGTCCTTCGCTTGCTCGCCGATCATCAGGAGTCCTGCGAAGCCTGGGTGTGCTTCGCGCGCAAGACGATGTCGAGCGCCGACCGAAGCTTCTCGTCATTCCAAGGCTTGAGAAAATAGCGATGCACGGCACCTTCGTTGACCGCCCGCACCACGACTTCGAGCTCGCGATTCGCGGTGACGAGAAACCGGATCGTGTCGGGATACTGCAGCTTCACGAGCTGCAGAAAATCCAGGCCGTCGGCGTCGGCGTCCATCGAGTAATCACTGACGACTGCATCGAACCGCCGGGTCTTGAGAGCATCCAGTCCCTCGCGTGGCGAGCAGGCCTCGACGATGTCGTAGCCGCGGAGGGTCCTCCGCATCGCCGACCTGATGTCCGGATCGTCGTCACAGATCAAGATCGTGGACGCCACCTCCGGAGCTTACACGATTTCGTTGGTGCGGATCGCGAGCCGACGGGTGCAGCAATTTGCGGCACCTGAGGGTGAAACCTACAGTTCACGCACGTCCCGGCAGCCGGAGTACGAAGCATGGACCGTCCCCACGCGCTTCGTACTCGATCCGACCGCCGTGCGCTTCCGCAACGAGACGGCAGAAATACAGGCCCATGCCGCGCTTGCCGCCCTTGCCCTGAACGTACTTGCCGAACAGGTTCGGGCGGATGTTCTCCGGGATCTGAGGGCCGGTGTTCGTCACCGAAATCTCGAGGCTTCCCTCATCGTGCCAGCGCTTACCGCCGACGATGATCTTGCCGTTGGGGTTGCAGTAGCGCGTCGCGTTGCCGACGAGGTTGTGCAGCACGCGTTCGACGAGGCCGATATCCAGGCGGCCTTCGACGTCGGGTGTGCAATCGATCTGGAAGCTGATCCCGCGCGTCAGCGATGGCGCGTTGACCTCGATCACCGATTCGAGCAGCGGACGAATCCGCGTCTTGGCGACGAACGGCTTGACCGCGGCATCTTCGAACCGCGCGATATCGACGAAGTTTGCGACGAGCCCTGACATCCGTCGCACCGAGCGCAACGTCGCCGCGAGCGCCTCGGTCTGATCGTCGTCGCCTTTGATCACGTCGATCAGGTACGACAAATTACTAAGCGAGACGGCGAGGCCGTTGTTGAGATCGTGGGCGAGCAGCGCGAGGGCCTCCTGGCCGTACACCAGGCGACGATCGGCGTCTTCTTTGCCGAGGCGAGCCTCGACGAACGCGAGGTGCTTGCGGACCGCCGCGGTGACACGCCGGCGCATCTCCGAGATTCCGATCGGTTTGATCACGTAGTCATCGGCGCCGGCATCGAACGCCTCGGTGCGGCTCCGCTCGTCGTCCTGGCCGGTGAGCACGATGATGTGGACCGAGTTGCCGAGGCTCTTCTTGAGGTGACGGATCAGCTCGAGTCCCCCGGGCTCCGGCATTCCGAGATCGACGATCGCGAGGTCAGGCGTGGTCTCGGTCGCCTGTGCGATCGCGTCCCCCACACTATTAGCGGTGTGAACCGAGAACCCGGCGGTCGCCAGCCCTGCGGCCATCTGACGACAGATCGTGACGTCGTCATCGACCACCAGGAGTCGCACTGCGCCGGGAAGCGCCGTGCTGTCGGCGGTCGCGCCGATCTCGGAGGTCATGTCGTGGTATTATCATCCGCGCTTGATGGCGCCAACTCTGTCGGTAGGCGATGGCGGGTAGCGAGTCTCCTATTTTCCGAGGGAATGACCCGCGCCGTCTCGCCGATGTAATGCTCGCTGCGGCCGTGCGCGCCTCGGCAGACGCCGTGTACCTCGAGCCGATCGCGAAGGTCGAAGACGCGTACGTGCTCACGTTCGAGCGCGGCCAACAGGTGATCGCGAGCACGACGCTCGACTCGACCGTCGGCGCCGCGACGATCGCACGGCTCGCCTTCATCGCGAACCTCGATCTCGCCGCGAGCCACGCCTCGAGCGCCGTCGTCCCGATTCGCTCGGGTGATCGCGAGGCCGATGTCGTGATCACGGTGCGACCGGGCGATGGCCTGCGCGCCGATCTCATGGTCATGCAGAAGAACCGGCCCGTGAAGGCGCCGGTGTCTTCGAGCGCGTCCGTCGGTCTGGTCGGCGACGTGTTCGGCAACTATCGCGTGCTCGAGCCGCTCGGAGAAGGCGGCATGGGAACCGTGTTTCGCGTCGAGCACACGGTGCTCGGCCGCAACTATGCGCTGAAGGTGCTGCGCTCGAAAGTCATCGATCGCGATCCGACCGCCGCACAGCGGTTCCTGCGCGAGGCGCGCGCCGCGTCGCGTGTCCGCCATCCGAACATCGTGGACGTCTTCGATTTCGGTCACCTGCCCGATGGCCGTCCGTTCTTCGTGATGGAGATCCTCGAGGGAGAGAGCCTGACCGATCGCGTCGCGCGCGGTGCACTCGAACCAGGCGAGGTCGTCGCGCTCGCGCGGCAGATGGCGATGGCGCTCGCCGCGGTTCACGATCATGGCGTGATTCACGCGGACGTCACGCCTTCGAACGCGCTCGTCGTCGCGGGTGCATCTCCGTCCGACCCGATCACGGTCAAGCTCGTCGATTTCGGTCTCGCGGCGATCGCCGGCGAAGCGTTCGACAGCGAAGAGCAGGACTTCGTGCTCGGCACGCCCGCGTACATCTCGCCCGAACAATTGCGCGGGCTCGCCGCAACCGATCGCTCCGATCAGTACGGCCTCGGTGCCGTGCTATTCGAGATGCTCAGCGGTCACCCGCCGTACGAGCACGAGGATCTGCGCGAGCTGTGCCTGATGCACATCAATGCTCCGGTTCCGGAGGTCACGAGCCCGCACGGGCCGTTACCGCCGAAGCTCGCGGACGTGATCACGACGTGTCTGCAGAAGTCGCCGCAACAGCGCTTTCCCGGGATGCGCGCGATGATCGCGGCGCTCGATGAGATCGAACGCGTGACCGACCGCCGAGGCTGGCGACGCTGGCTATCAACATGAACAAATTCCTGATCGTTTGTGTTGATGACGATGACTCGATGCTCGCGGCGGTCGCCCGCTGCCTGCGACGCGAGCCGACGTTCGACGTGCGCGCGACGACGAGCGCCAAAGATGCGCTTGCCTGGGTCGCGTCCGAGCAAGTCGCCGTGCTGGTCTCGGATTACGAGATGCCGGAGATGACCGGTGCGCAGCTCGCGGGGCAGGCCAAGCGGATGCGTCCCGAAACCGTGCGCATCCTGCTCACGGGTAAGAAAACCCTGGAGACCGCGCTCGACGGCATCAATCAAGGCGAGGTGTTTCGCTTCATCAACAAGCCCTTCGAGGACAAGGCGCTCCGCGCGGCCGTGATGCAGGGCGTCGAGCGGCACGGCGAGCTCCTCGCACTCTCGGGTGATCGCCAGCGGCGCGAACGACGCGAAGCCCTACGCACCGCGCTCGAGAGCGAGTACCCGGGGATCTCCGAGGTCAAGCGCGAAGGGACCGTGCTCCAGGTGACCGCGGATCCGTGGAGCGAAGCCAAGGCGATGGGCCTTGCCGGTCTCGAACGCGATCTGGAGAGCTAGATGGCGGATCACCGCGACGAGTCCGGCGGGCCTTGCAAGCTTCATGGCCCCTCATCGTCGGAGTCGCTGCTCGCACTCGCGACGATCGGTTCGCGGATGCCGGGATTTCATCACGACTGTGCGTCGAAGTTGCAGAGCCTGATGATGTCGCTCGAAGAGATCGGCGAGCTCGCTCAGAGCCCCGATATCCAGCAAGCACCGAGACGGCTCAGGCGGCGTTGCGCGAGCTGCACCAGCTGTTCACGGCAAATCGAGCGCTCGCGAAATCGCCGCAGCTCACGCGCGGCACGCTCGGTGAGCTGATCGCGCGCAGCACCACTCGCGCCGGCGTGAAGGTCCGCGGCAACGTGATGGCGATCGACGTCGAGACCTCACCGCCGGCGATGACCCACGCGATCTCCGTGCTGTGCGATGTCGTCGCGGGGCCCTCGCAGCTCGGTCGCGTCGTCGACATCGCGACCGCCGTCGAAGGTTCGCACGTCACGATCTCGCTCGCCGGACCGCCGACCGCCGCCGCGAAGGCTCCGCCGAATGCGAGCGAGCTCCTCGCGATCGCCGCCTACGTGATCGCGCGCGATGGCGGCGAGCTCACCTGCTTCGGTGGCGGTGAACGCTTCGAAGTACGAATCCTCGTCGCGCCGCCGCTCTAACAGGAACGGGCTCGACGCCGCACGTTATTGCAGTTGTTCGGGCGACATCTCGTAGGCGTCGCAGACGGCCGCAGCGATGGCAGCTTCGGTCGTCGCATCTGGATGCGCGAGCTGATCCTCGACGAGCGCGACGATCTTCGCGCGGAGCGCCGGTGATGGCGTCGCGATCGGCAGGGCACGCATGTACTCGAGCTTCGGTCGCACGGCGCCGTTGAGCGCCGGCGGAAACCGTCGGCGCGCGTACCAGCCATAGATCGGCGAGTTGAGGACCGCGAGCAGAAACTTGTCGGCGGTCGGCAAGATCCACACGGTCGTATCGGGGACGACGTCGCCGCTCTCGTCGAGACTGCACGCGGGCGCGGTCTGGATGTCTTGATACAGGAGGCGCGACGCGCGCGACTTCGCGAGCGGGCCGACCGGATCCTGAAGCTCGCACCATCGGTACGCGCCCGGCTTGCGACCGTGCCAGGCACCTTGCCACGCCGCGGGCTTGGGCTCGAGCGCCGCGCGAAACTGCGCTAGATGAGCGGCGACGCGCGGCAGGGTTTCCAGCGATGTCCCGCGATCGACGAGCAAGATGTAGCGATCGATCGCGGCCGGCTTCCATCGCCGGACGTCGCGGCCTTTGACGAAGGGCCGGATCAGCGTCGCCGCCTCGGGCTCTTCGTCGAGGATGCGCGCGCGTGTGGCGAGATCGATCACGAAGGCGCGGTTGCAACCGGTGACGACTCCGCGCGATGGCCGCTCGGGGAGCAGGTCGCCGAGCGCGGGCCACCGCTTCGCCCATCGATCGATGATGTCCGCGTCGCCGGGCGCATCGATGTTCCACGGCCCGTCACGCCAGCGCTCGCGCGCCTGTGGGCTCGCCACTTCGGCGAGAGCACGAGCAACGCTGCTCGAACCCGACCGTGCAGCGCGGATCGGTTCGGTCGCAGGCGCACCGATGATGCCCCACACGATGCAAGGAAACGCGTCGGCATCTCCGAACAGCGGCAACGCGCGACCGAAATCGACGACACCTTCGACACTCGCCTGCGCCGCGAGAAATTCGCGCAGCGGCCGCCCATACGCCGCGGTCATCCACTTGTTCGGAACCACGAGACAATACCGGCCACCCGCGCGCGTGATCCGATGCGCGAGCTCGATGAAGTACACGTACAGATCGGCGACACCGTCGTACGCCGCGAACTTCCGCAGCGCCGGCTTCTGCTCGCCGAGGCGTTCCTGACGCACGTACGGCGGATTGCCGACGACCGCATCGAACACCGGCCACGTGCAAGTCAGCGCATCGCCGACGCGAAGATGCTGCTGCAGTGCAGGCACCGGTCCACCGACGAACCGCTCGATCGCTTGCCGCGCAACCGCGACCGCTCGCGCATCGACATCGATCCCGTGGATGCATTGCTCGGCGACCGCCACTCTCGCATCGGCACCTTCGATCGCTTCGGCGAGCACGCGCACGATCTCGATCAGAAACGCACCTTCGCCGATCGCCGGATCGCAGATCCTGAGCGTGAGGATCTCGTCCCGGCTACGGCCCGCGAGTAACGGCTCGAGGGCGCGTCGCACCATCGGCTCGCAAACTTCGCGCGGTGTGTAGACCACCCCGAGGTCGGTTCGTGAGTCGCGCGTGACCGCCACGAGCCGACGATACCGATGCGATCGATCGCGGTCCACCTCCAGCGTATGCTGCGCGCCATGCGCAACTCGCTCGCGGCCGCGCTCCTGTGCGCTGCAGGATGCTGTCCCCCCGAATCGCACGCGAAGGCGACCCTCCCGCAACCGCCTGCGCCGGCGCCGGAAGCCAAGCTCGTCGAGCCACCGGATGCACGGGTCGCCTCCCGCTCGCCGGCGGGCCCACCGATCGCGCGCAAGGTCGACGTCGTCGACAAGGACTTCGGCCTGTCGATCGCCGATCCCTATCGCTGGATGGAAGGCACCGACAACGCCGAATATACGACCTGGCTACGCGCGCAAGGCGACTGGGCGGCGACACAGCTCGCGAAGATCCCAGGCCGCGAGAAGTTGCACGCGCGGGTAACCGAGCTCGGCCTCGGCGTTACGGCGGTCTACAACGTGCAACTCGCCGGACAACGCTTGTTCCACTACGTGCTCCCCGCGGGCGAACAGCTCGCGAAGCTTGCGGTGCGTGATCCCGACGGCAAGACCCGCGTGCTGGTCGATCCGAAGACGCTTGGCGACGCTAGCTCGCACGCCTCGCTCCACGCGTACTCGGCGTCACCGGATGGCAAGCTCGTCTCGTACACGGTGTCTACCGGCGGCGGCGAGGTCGGCAAGCTCCACATCATGGATGTCGCGACCGGCAAGGAGCTGCCCGATGTGATCGAGCGAATCTGGGGCGAAGGCGCGGCGTCGTGGCTCCCCGACGGCAAGAGCTTCTTCTACACGCAACTCGCCGTCCCTCAGCCGGGCGTCGATCCGATGACCGGTCAGCTCGCGCGACTGCACAAGCTCGGCGACTCCACCGATCAAGACATCACGATCCTCGGACGCAACCCGGAGGCGACCCTCAAGCTCGCGCCCGAAGAGTGGCCCGGTCTGTGGGCGCCTCCCGGCACCGGCTGGGTGCTGACGTTCGTCGGCGGTGCCCATAGCGAGCAGCGCGTCGCGGTCGCCAAGCTGTCCGAGCTCGACCTCACCGGCAACGGCAAGACGCCGTGGCGAATCGTCAGTGACTACGCCGACGGCATCGAGAGCGCGGTGATCCACGGCGATCGGATCTACCTGCAGACCTACAAGGACGCGCCCAATCGCAAGATCATCTCGGTTCCGGTCGCAACACCCGAGCTCGCGAAGGCGCGCCTCGAGATCGCCGAGGATCCGAACGCGACGATCTCCGGCACGCCGGTCGCGAAGGACGCGATGTACCTCCTGCACATGGTGAACGGCTTTGCGAGGCTGTCGCGATGGCCGTGGAGCGGAAAGCCGATGCCGATCGCCCTGCCGTACGAAGGCTGGGCGCCCGATCTGGCAGCCGACATGACGCGCGACGGCCTCGTGTTCCAGGTCGAGCCCTGGCTTCACCCGGGCGCGTACTTCGCGTACGACCCGAAAACCAAACAAGTGACGCCGGCGGGGCTCGCCTCGTCGTCGACTGCCGATTCGTCATCGATCGTCGCCGAAGAAGTCGAAGCGACGAGCGCCGACGGCACCAAGATCCCGCTGTCGATCCTTCACGCGAAGGATCTCGTGCTCGACGGCTCGCATCCAACGATGATGTCCGCGTACGGCGCCTACGGCTCGTCGCAGACGCCCGGCTTCAGCGCCTCTCGCCTTGCATGGATCGAGCGCGGTGGCGTCGTCGCGGTCGCGCACGTCCGTGGCGGCGGTGAAAAAGGCCGGCGCTGGCAAGACGACGGCTCTCGCGACAAGAAGATGAACGGCATCCGCGATCTGATCGCGTGCGGCGAATATCTCGTCGAGAAGCAGTACACGTCGCGCCAGAAGCTCGCGATCACCGGCGGCAGCATGGGCGGCATCCTGATCGGCCGCGCGCTCACCGAGCGCCCCGACTTGTTCGCCGCGGCACAAATCGCCGTCGGGGCGGTCAACCCGCTGCGCATTCTCGCCGCCGAGAACGGCGCGAATCAAAAGTCGGAGCTTGGCGATCCGGCGACCGAGGCCGGCTACAAGTCACTGCTCGAGATGGACCCGTATCACCACGTCAAACCCGACACCGCGTATCCCGCCGTGATCTTCACCGTCGGTGCCAACGACCATCGTGTCGCGCCGTGGATGACGGGCAAGATGGCCGCGCGCCTCCGTGCGTCCTCGACGAGTCGCAAGCCGATCCTCGTCCGCGTCGAGAGCGACGCCGGTCATGGACTCGGTTCGACGCGCGATCAAGCGTTCGCCGAGCGCGCGGACGTCTGGTCGTTCTTTCTGTCCGTGTTCGGCGATCCCGAATTCACGGTCAAGTGATCAGCGCCGCGCGCCGGTCGCGGGTTCTCGTGCTCGCCACATCCGCACGATGATGATCGCGTAGACGGCGCACACGACGACGTGCACGAGGGATGAAGACCAGCCCCAGGAACGGTTGAGCTTGTACCAATCCGTACCGGCGACCGTCGCCTTTGCCACAAACGAGGTCAGGTTGTTCGCGACATGCAGTGCGAGCGCGGCTTCGAGCCCGCCGGTGCGAATCGTCATCCACGCGTAGATCGCGCCGACGCCCGCGATCGAGAACGTCCCCGCGACGTCTAGTCCGTGAGCCAAAGCGAACAACACACTGCTGATCGCGATCGCAAACCAAGGCGCCGCAACCCACCGGCCCGTCGCCTGCAGCAGCGTCCCGCGAAACATGAATTCCTCGCCCATCGCCTGCAAAGGGATCACGAGCAACACGAGCAGCACCCGTGGCAAGAACACCGTCCATTCGACCCCTATCGAGAGCTCCACGGTCCCGCGGACTGCATCGATCGCGAAACCGAGCCCGAGCACGACGAGCTCGAGACACGTCGCGGCGACGAGGCATCGCCCGAGCCATCGCCACCGCGCGCGGCCGTACACGGAGATCAACGCACCCGGATTTCGTTTCATCACGATCGCCGCGAGCACGGCGGCAGGCGTCATCGCGGCGAGCAGGAGGACCCCAGACGCAAATCGCGCGTCGGGCGGCAGGCCCGCTAGCTTCCTCGCGTGGAAGCTCGTCATCACGATCACGTGGAGCGCGATCGAAAAGCCAAACCAGAACACCGCCGCGAGCCCGATCTCGCCCAACCGTGCGACCGGTCGCCCGCGCGCCTGCCGATGGTAGGGCCGGTCCGGATCAGGATGCTCGAGCTCCGCCACACGTCACTCTAACGACTCGAGCTAAGCACCGAAACACAAACCGATCGCATTGCTCCGAGACGTCGAGCGTCGAGCTTCCACGTCCTGCGACGTGCGACCGCGAACCCGTTCGCAGCCTTGTGAGGACGTGTCGCTTGCGCTCGACCGCGTTACGATGCGAATCGAAGTGATGCGCGCTTTCATGTTCGTCACGGTCGCGATCGCAGCCTCGCCCGTGGATGCGGCCCCCGCCACGCCCGAGGCATTCGAAGCCTGCAAAGCTCGAAGCCGCGCGCTGGCTGCCGAGGCCATGAAGATCCCGGACTTGCAAGAACGCGGCGAGCGGCTGCGCACGATGCCAAGGTGCGAGCACGGCGCCGACGGCACGCTTCAGGTGATCGAGCCGCCGCCACCACCACCGGTCGACACGACACCGTTCGCCCCACATCTCGAGCTCGCGGCGCGCGCCGGGATGGCGACGTCATTACTGCTGTCAGGGACGCTCGATGCCTCGGGTGTCGGCCCGTACGTCGAAGTCGAGGCGGGTTACCGGATTCGCAGGAGGTTCGGCGTCGCCGCATTCGCCGGCTACACGAACTTTCACGACGGCGAGATCTTCGACGCGGTGACTCGACAGATGTACGACGTCCGCGAGCAATCGTACAACGCGGGTGCGCTGTTGAACCTTCACTACGCGAGCGCGTTCTTCGGCTTCGGCATTGGCTTCGATTACGAGCGTTACGGCAGCGGCTTCGCGACGACGGCGCCGATGTTCCGACTGCACGCCGGTTACACGTTCGCGAAGGCGCGCGGCGTTCAGGCTCAAGTGCTCGCCGTGCTGAGCGACGTCTCTACGCCGTACGATCTCACCGGCAGCCCCGGCTCGAAGGACGATCTACTGTGCGTGCGCCTCGCGGTAGGCCTCGTCCTCTAGCGAAGGCACGCGAACGTCTCCATCGATCGCCCACGGCAACTACGAACGAACGCGATGCGGACATGCTCGAACAAACCCTGCAGAAGTTGTCGAGGGATCCCGAGCGTCCGGCACGGGCAGACTCGGCGAGAGATCAGTCGACGACGAACAGTGTGGCTCCCAGCTTAGTCGACGAACGATGCGCCGCGTCGCCATGGTCGGAGACCTGGTAGCTCATTCCCGGGGTCAGGGTAAATTTGCGCCCGTCCTCGAGCTCGGTGTCGAGCTCACCGGCGACAACGTAGAGGACGTGGCCGCGGTCGCACCAGTGATCGGCGAGGTAGCCCGGCGAATATTCGACCACCCGTACGCGCAGGTCGCCGATCGTAAGAGTCCTCCACAGGGCATCGCCACGTTCGCCGGGGTGGCGCGTTGCCGGGACGTTGTTCCAGGCGGTGACAGTGAATGGGAGCGGGGGAATGTTCATCGGCGGTTCTCCGGTTCGAGCGGCTCGACGATATCCAATGCGGCGCGGCCGATGGTCCGCTTTCCGCGGCCCGCGAGAGAACGTGCGCGCGACGCGCCTTAGTACCAGCCCGCGACCCAGCAGCGGTCCGGCTCGCACAGGATCGCGGTGAACGGGCCGCGGCAGTAGCGCTCGTCGACGGGGAGCAGCGGGTCGTCGCCATCGACGAGCGCGACGCCCTGGGTCTGTTCGCAGCCGATCACGTACGCGGCTTCGAGCCGCGTCGGCAGGCTCGTCCGCTGCACGCGGATGAAGTGACCGCGCAACGCGTCGTCGTAGGGGCGACCGTCGACGAACCTTTGGCCCGTCGGCGTCGCGTCGAGGACGGCGAGTGGACGGTGCCGCGGATCATCGAACAGCCCGACGGCGGTGATGGTGAAGCGGCTGCCGAGCTGCGCCGCGAGCGAAAGCCGGGTCCACGGGCTTTGCAGCTCTCGGTAGGTCGGTACATGCGTCACCGGGCCAGGCGTGACGACGAACCGTGCGGCCTCGGTGCGGTCGCGGCGATCGAGATCGATCCGCGCGAGATCGAACAGCTCGCCGCCGACGTAGTCGCGCAGCCACGGGTAGTACTGGAAATCATCGCCGAGGTGCCAGCGCGAACGTCGCGCGTAGCCGTACGACGGAACCACCGCGATGCTACCGGGCCTGGCCGCGCGCAGGATCGCGAGCCGCTGCTCGTTCTCGGCCTTGACGCCGACCGAGGTCTCGACGAACCGCACGACGTGATAGCCGAACACGACGATGCATGCGCCGACCACGAACCGCCGCACGACGCGCTCGACGAACAGGTGCTTCGCGCAGACCGCGAACGCTGCAACGAGCAGCACGCCGGAGGCGTAGAACACGCGATCTGTTGCCGTCGGAGACACGAACAGCGTGACGACGATCGCCACCGATGCGGCCGCGAGCACGATGGCTTCGACGACCGCTCGTCGAGGTGGCGCCGGGATCCGGTCGCCACGCATGTAGATCGTGATCGCGTAGCGGACGGCCGCCGCGACGAACACGAGGATTCCCAGCCTCGACTCGAAGATGAAGTCGCGCAAGATCGCGAAGCAGCCGGTGATGCCGCGCTCGCTGAGCAGCCTCGTCGGCGTGTCGCGCGTCGCGATCCCGCCGTAGCGGACCGCCTGGCCCGGGGCGAGGAACAACATGGGATAGCCGACGTACAGCCCGACCATCCCGGCGAGCATCCACACCCGGAGCCGGCGCAGGCGCCACGCTGCATAGACGAAGCCCGCCATCGCGACCATCGCCGTCGGACCGGTGTGCTCGTTGCACATGCCGGCGACCCAGCCGAGGACGAGCATGATCGGCGCCAGCCACGGGCGCGATGTCGTGGAATCGGCCGCGAGGGCGAGTCGATAGGGCACGAACAGCGCGAGCGTGATCGTGAACGCCCACAAGTAGTTCGTCGCGAACGGGCGATAGAAGTACATGATCCCGGGGATCGGGATCACGAGCCAGATCAATGTCTGGATGACCAGGAGCAGCTCGAGATCGCGCAGCGTCCGCCGAGGCCAGCGCCCGAATGCGATCACGAACACCGCCGGCAGCACCGCGAGCTGCACGAGCGGCGTGAGCATCAGATGGATCGCGCGGCAGCCGTCGACGATCGCGAGGAACACTTCGCCGATCCGCGGGTTGTAGTGAAAATAGTTGTGGCGCGCGTACGCCCAGATCGCGGTGAGCCCGAGCTCGTGATCGCGCCAGTACCGGAGCTGGAACCAATCGTCGAGGAGAATGGGCGCGTTGACCGCCTGGACGAAGAACACCAGCCAGAGTGCGAACGCCGCGGCGAGAAACGCCCTATGTTCTCCGCGTGGCGTCATCCGCTGCGGCAGCTGCTTTCACAGCGTGTCGCGCCGACGCTGCGAGCCTCGAACAGGTCCTACCGCGATGATCATGCCGAGTGCGACGACCATCAGCTCGAGGTTGAGATCGTGTGGACTTGCCTCCATCGCGATCGCGGCGGCACTGCCGCTTCCGGCTGCATCGACCGGTGCGTCCGTAGACGCATCGGAAGGCGCATCGACGGTCCGCGCATCCGCACCGTTGCGACTGTCGGGACCACACGCAGCGGTGAGGACCACCATCAAGAGCGCCGCTCGCAGCATCGGCGGCGATAGTAGCTAATCCAGGGTTTTGACGCGATCCCCAATGAGCATCGCTCCGCAAGCTCTCCGCGATGTCCATCGAAGTGCGCCGGCATACGAGCGCGCGAAAGCCACACGATTGTTACAACGCACGAGCTGCGGCGTCCCTAGAGTGTCGCGCCATGGATCGCAAGTACGTCAAACGCGGCTTCATGCTCGCGCTCGCGGCTGCTTTCGTGCTCGTAGCAGTTTCGCTCGCCACGAGACCGATGTTCGATGCGGCCCAACTTGCAAATGCCGATCAGCGCCAGCTCGAGCAGGACGTGGGTGTCCTCGATGGCTACGTCTTCACGCGCTTCTTGACGTCGGGCGCCGAGATGTGGTCGCCAACACAGATCGCGAAGAATTTGTCAGGCCACCCGCACACGCTCGAAGACGCGCGCCGATCGCTCGCAAATGCGTCGGGCGAGGTCAAGCACGGGCTGCGCCTCGGATGGACGCTCGCCGTTTTCGGCGTGTTCGCGTTCTGGTTTGGCATGCTCACGATGTTCTCGCTGGGTCGAGCGGCTCACCACGTCGGGGCACGCACGTTTGGTCGCGGCGTGGTCGCCGGCATCGTGCTGGTCTTGGCCGGGTTGTGGCTTCCGTGCGTACCGCTCGAGAGTGCGCGAGGGCTGATCTTTTCGATTCCACCGAACGCAATCGGCGTGATCGCAATGCTGGTATTCGCCTTTGCCGCCCGTCGTGGTTCGCGCGCTTCAATTCGCACCGAACGAGCGACCGCCACGATCGGCTGAGCCGTCGAGCGCGCATTCGAGCCTCGCCTTCCGTCGGTCGCATGTCCTCATGTCGAGGTCGGTCCGCACGTAATCTTCGCGGAGAAGTGTTGGCTCGCAGCTTCTCGGTCGGTACAACCCGCCTCAAGATCAGGCAATCGAGGACGGGCACAAGCCCCAAGTTGCTCTAGGCAAAGCTCTACACGAATGGGGCATGGACCATCCTGTGGAAAAGCCGCGACCGCCGGGGCGCTCGCGGCTCTCTTGACACGAGGGACACACTGCGTGACGTAACCGTCCCAAGAACCCGAGATCCTCAATGCCGAACCTTTCCCTGCTCGACAATATCCGCGCGCCCGAATCCCTCCCGCAGCTCCAGCGCGCCGATCTCTCCGACCTCGCCCGTGCGCTCGGCTCCGCCCCGGAGGGATCGATCCCGGCGAGCGACCTTTACTGGCTCTTCCTCGACGTGCGCAACGACGCTCCCGACGCGCTAATCGAGGCGGCGGGCGTGATCCACGAGGCATCCCTCGCAGCCATCGACGACCCCGGGTACCGCGAACAGCTGCGCGCCGAGAAGAGCGATGTGCGCGCGCAAGTTGCAGCCGCTTGCGCGCTGCACAAGCTCCGCACCGCAGGACAACCGCCGCCCGACGCGTTCGACGACTTCCTCTACTTCTGGGCATTCGACCCGGAGAGCTACGACGGATTCGACATCCTGTATAACGCGCTCAAGCACCTTCCCGGTCCCCGACTTCGTGCCGCGCTCGAGCGCGCGTTCGCCAACAACGACCTTGGTGCCGTGGCGTTCGTCCCCCTGGTCTCCGAGCCGGACCTCGTCGACCGAGCCGTCGAGATGCTCGAGCAGAACGTCCGCGTCTTCGTCGACGCGCCCGACGTCGAGCGCGACGCGCGCGTGCTGCGCACGCTGATCGACCTGGGGCGTGACGTTGTGACCCCGCTCCGGCGTGGGATCATGCGCTACAACTCCGAGGACTCGCGCGGCCAGCTCGCAGCAGCGGTCGCAGCCGCCGCGACGCGGATGCGCGAGCTCGGCGGTGCCTTCGAACCGCAGCTTGATCACGTGCTCCAGGCCCCCCTCGCCACAGCGTCGACGGCTGCGGCCGACGCGCCCCCGGCGATGGAGCCGTGGTCGATCGCCAGGCTGCAGCAGCTGGCCGCACAGGCCAGCGCCGACAAGCCGAAGTCGAAGCGCACGCGTATCTACGTGCTCGTGCTCGACCGACGCGACCCCGACGCGACAGAACTGAACCGCACCGCGGGGGCGCCGGTGGGCATCGCGAAGGATCGCTGGCCACGCGTGGGTGGGCGCGCTCAGGGCGAGCCGATGCGACACGTGCTCACGCTCGACCTCGAGAGCGTGCCTGAGCTGCGCGGCGACAAGGCCTTCGCGCGGGTGCGCGCGCTCGCGTTCTTCGTCACTAACACCGACGAAGGCGTCGGGGCCGAACCTGGCAACACCGAGACGCTGCTGTTGCCGGTGAGCGACGCCCACGTCAAGCGCGGAGCGGTGGTTGACCCGCTGCCCTACGACGCATTCGACGCGGCGGGGACGTTCTCGCTCGTAGCTCTCGATGTGCCAACCGCGGTGTTCAACGACGACGCCGAAGAAGGCTCGCTCGACCCGCTGCGCCGCGCGCTGCGCAACGCGCCGGGCCGCGTGCTCGGCGAGCCAATCTGGATGCAGAACAAGCCACGCAAAGGGCTCCGCGGGCTGGGGCGCTTTTTGTTCCAGTTCAATGAGTCGCTCGTCGAGATCAACCTCGGCGACGGCGGCGAGATGTACGTGTTCGAGAAGGGCGCGTTCTGGCGCAGCAACTAACCCGATGCCAAAGTTGGTCAGGACCGTACCTGAGAAAAATCCGGCGCTCGAACGCGTTACCGTGATCTCCATCGCTTGATCGCCCGAACGATGACCAACCCGACTCCGATCGCGATGATCACGAAGGAAGTCGCGGCCGCGGTATCGAAAGGCGAGTCTTCTCGGCTGCACCGGGCAGCCAGCGTTTTGTCGATCTCGATGAAGAAATCGCTAACGAGCGGCACGCGCTGCCTTCAATGCTTGGACGAAGTCTTCGGGCTGCAAGCTCGTAACAATTCCCCAACGGATGGACGGCTTCGACGCATGACGTTGAACCTCCTCGAGCGTTCGGTGACTCCGAATTGTGGCGTCGAGAAGATCGGGCGGAATGTGCTGGGGCTCGCCGGCTCCATTTCGTTCGCCCCCGAACTCGATGAACAGCTCGAAGGGCACTTCCACGCGACGACGCAACTTTGACCAATCGCTATCTCGAGATCACGTTCCAGCCGCAGTAACTTCGGAATTCCGCACGGGCGTGTGCGTCGACGACCGCAACCCGAGCCCGCATTGAGCTACGGCATCTGATGGATATGCGGGTTGCCGCGTCTGCGCAGCCACCAGCGTTCGATCCGGAACCAGGTCATGTACTTGCGGTCATCAGGATGCCAGTCGACGAGGAACGCGAGCAGGAAGTAGATCGTCCCACCGCCGAGGCCCGCAACAAACAGCGCGAGGAATCCCACGCGGATCAGCCACACCGGCGCACCAAAGAACCGCGCGATCCCGTTACAAATGCCCTGTAGCTGCCGTCCAGCCCAGCGCGAATAGAGCTTCGATCTCTCGCCTGCGCGGCCCCACCCGCGCAACGCCAGGTACCCGAAGACGAGGACCGTGCTGGCAACGACGATCGCTCGTGCCTGTTGCCCGGCCTCGGGAAAACGAAAGCCACCCATCGAGCGATACCCGAGCTCGACATAGACGAACCACAACGTCACGAGCGTCACGCTGATGCTCACGTTGATCACCTTGGCGATCGCATACGCACGCCGAGCCCGTCGCCTCCCACGTGCGATCGCGCGATCCGACACCTGCGATGAAGGCGCGAGGCCATCCTCCGGATCGATCGCTTGCACGAGATCCCGCAACATGGACGTGCAGGTCGAACACTCACGCGCGGACGCCATGGCGTCGGCTGGCGGCGGTACATTGTCGAGCAGCGACGACGTGAGCCGATCCTGAAATGCGGTGCAGTCATGCATCGTCACTGGGTGTCTCCTCGATCAGCGCGCGCCGTAGCGCGGTCACGGCGTTGCTCAATCGGCTCTTGACCGTGCCGTGCGGGATGCCGAGCTGCGAGGACATCGCATGCTCTGAGAGCCCCTCGAAATAGCGCAGCAACACCGCCTCGCGCATGCGTTCCGGCAACTTGGCGAGGGCTGCGGCGAGGCGGCGACGCTCCACCTCCGCCACGAGCGACTCCGATGCGGTCGGTACATCCGAGATGGCGTCCTCGGCTGCGTCCGCACCAACACCCGCACCGACGGGTGCGCGCGAACTGGCCGCGCGCATCCAGTCGATCGCGACGTTTGTGGCGATCCGCGCGACCCAGCTGGAGAACTGGCGGGACGGGTCGAACCGCGCGGCCCCACGCGCGATCCGGATCCAGGTCTCCTGGAAGAGATCGTCTGCGTCCTGCGAACGACCTGTTGCGCGGAATAACAGCGCATAGACCCTTCGCCGATAGCGAGTCACCAGTACCGGGAAATCGCCGGTGTCGCCGACGGCGAGCCGAGCGACGATCGCTTCGTCGGTGAGCTGCAGCGGATCATCCACGCGCGGGACAGGCTATCGCGTGCCAGCGCCACGCAACCGGCCCCAGAGTCGATTCGACCAGATCTGCGGTCGCTGCATCGGATCCCAGTGAATCGTGAGCTCGAGCACCAGGTACGCGATGAAGGCGTGCGCGCCGACGAGCGCTGCCGCGACGAACGCAGCACGCACCAGCCCAACCGGGACTTCGAGAGTCCGCGCGATCCCCATACAGATCCCGGACACCGAGCGCCCTTCTACCTGGAGGTAGAGCGGGCTTGGATTCCGGAGACTCGCGCGATTGATTGCCCACAAAACGAGGGCAAGCAGGCCGTAGTTGATCAAGGTGGTGATGGTGGTAGGGATGGGAATCATCGCTGGGCTTTCGTGAGGTGTGCACGGGATACGGAGCCCATCGTGAAAGGTTCACCGAAAACGAAAAAGGCCCGCATCTCTGCGAGCCTTTTAGGTTTCCTGGTGGAGACGTGGGGGATCGAACCCCAGACCTCTAGAGTGCGATTCTAGCGCTCTCCCAGCTGAGCTACGCCCCCAGGTGGCGGTATGGGTATCAACGAGACGCGAAGCTGTCAAGCACGGCTCGGCCCGCGATCTCGTAGGAAGAAAGCGCGAATCGTCGCCGGGGCTTGGCAGAGAAAAGCTCCCCGCTAACCCGCTGTAGGCATCTCGCGTCCGCAGATCCGGCTGGCGACCAGACGGGCTCGCAAGACTCGGCCGACTGCCTCGGGCGGCGCCGGTGGACTTGTCAGGCGGATCCGCGTTTGGCGTCGTGCTCGGCGGCGTCGACCAGCCGATCGACCTCACGGACGAGATCGGAGGTCGGGACGGGTATGCCCTCGTGCACGAACTCGACGATCGCGGTGATCACGGAGGCATCGCGCAAGATCCGGCGGTGGCCGAGGCCGTCGGTCGCGCGGAGCTCCGCGTTCGGCCACGCGGCGGCGAGTCGCTCGCCGTGGATGAAGGGCACCTCGCGATCGGTGCGGTCGTGAAGCACGAGCAGGTCGCCTTCGCGAGTCGCGGCGAGGCGATCGACGGCGAGGGCGTCGAGCCCGACACCCGTGTGCTCGGCGAGGCGCTGCTCGAGTGCGCCGCGATCGTTGTCGTCGAGCCCGACGAACTTCGCGAAGCGGCGAAGCGCGTCGTCGATGAGGACGTTGGGCGCGACCATCACGTTACGCGTCGCGGTCACGCCGTGACGCGAGTGCGCGAGGAGCGCCGCGGCGGCGCCGAACGAGTGCGCGATGATCGCGTGGAGCGGACCGACGGCCGCCGCCACGTCGGCGATGCAATCTGCGAGGTCGGTGAGGTAGAGCCGATGCTCGGGAGAATCGCCGTGGCCCGGGGCATCGAACGCGACGACCGACATGCCGGCGGCGACCAGCGGCTCGACGAACGCGCCGAGCTGCGAGCCGCGACCTTCCCAGCCGTGCACGAGGAGGACGGTCGGTCCACGGCCCCAGCGCCAGGCAGCGATCGAGCACACGGTCCCGTTCCAGCGCGGCGCTCGAAGCTTGACGTCGACGACGAGCTCGCGCGCAGAAGCGAGGATCGCTCGCTCGCGGGTCGGTCTCGCATGGCGACGAGGTGTCGTGAACAGCCGCTCGGCAAAGCTCGTCCCGAGATCCTCGGAGACCACGTAAGCCGTCTGCAGCGCTGCCCGGGTCAGCCGCACGGCATTTCGTGACCGAACGATCGTTCTATTTTTGGACGCGGATGAAGCGAGCATGGGACCTCCTGGATGGCGTTACGACTTCGGGGAACCGCGCTTGGCCTGCGCGCGCGAGGTGACGATCAGCCGTTCGAACGAGGCACGTGTCTTGTCGACGGCTTTGGGGTCGCGAAGGAAGCGCATGAACGTGTGGCCGCCGAACATGGTGCCGTACACCTCGAATGCGAACTGATCCGGATCGAGATCTGCGCGGAAGTGACCCTCGGCCATCGCGATGCGCGCGGCCTTCGCGAGATCGTCTACCCAGTCTTTGTTGACGCGGACGAGCGCGTCTCGCGCGGGCCCCGTCTTGTCGTCGAGCTCCGCGCTCGCACCGACGAAGAAACACCCGCCGGGTCGTTGGCCCCACTTGAGCCAGTTCTCGAACAGTGCGCGAACGCGCGGCTCGCCACGTGGAGACCGCAAAGCAGGAACGAGCACTTCCTGCGCGAACTGGCGGGCGGCTTCCTCGACCACCGCGACTTCGAGCGCTTCCTTCGAACCGAAGTGCGCGAACAGCCCGCTCTTGGAGAGCCCGGTTGCCTCGGCGAGCCGACCGATCGACAACCCCGAGATCCCGACGACCGTCGCGAGCTCGAACGCACGCACCAGGATCGCCTGCCGGGTTTCGTCGCCCTTGCTCACACCTCCAATATAGAACGGTCGTGCTATTCGTCAAGCCATGACGAGATATCGAGCGGACTCAGGTACCTGCGGCGCCCCGCGAACGGGCCCGGTTTGACGGCGCAATGGCTGTGGAATCGACGGTCGACGCGAACTTGCCCTGCGCAACGTCTGATCGCAGTTCACCTTGGATGCGCGCCGAGCAGACCGCGCGCCGGCCGGATTCGATGAGGACCTGGCCAGGCCGATTCGATGAGGAGCTTGCCCGGCCGATTTGATGGCGACCTTTGCGAGCCCGCTTCGATGACGGGCCGGGCTGGCTTTCGCTCGACGGCTGTCGGCTGTACATGTCGAGAGAGCGACCTTGTCCGGACCAGCCTCCCATGCCGCGCGAACGCCTCGATAAGCTGCTCGTCGATCGCGGCCTCGTCGCGAGTCGCGAACGCGCGCGAGCTCTCGTGATGAGTGGCGTGGTGCTCGTGCGCGGTCAGCCGCAGACCAAGCCGGGCACGCTCCTCGACCCGACCACCGAGATCGTGTTGAAGGAGCAAGATCATCCGTATGTCTCGCGCGGCGCGCTCAAGCTGGTGAAGGGGCTCGACACGTTCGGCATCGACCCCACCGGCAAGGTCGCGCTCGATATCGGTGCCTCGACCGGCGGCTTCACGGACGTGTTGCTTCGCCGCGGCGCGACGCGGGTCTACGCGATCGATGTCGGCTACGGCCAGCTCGCGTGGTCGCTCCGACAAGATCCGCGCGTCGTCGTGCTCGAGAGGCTGAACGCGCGGAACATGGATCTGGCGCTCGTTCCAGAGCCGGCCGATCTCGCGGTGATCGACGTCTCGTTCATCTCGCTGACGCTCGTGCTGCCGCGGGTCGCCGAGCTCCTGCGTCCTCCGTTCGGCAAGCCGATCGTCGCGCTGGTCAAGCCGCAGTTCGAGGTCGGTCGCGATCAGGTTGGCAAAGGCGGCGTCGTCCGCGACGAGGTGATCCGCCGCGGCGCCGTCGACAAGATCCGCACGTGGGCCGCCGCGAACGGATTCATGTGTGGAGAGGACGTTGAATCGCCGATCACCGGACCGGCGGGAAACGTCGAGTATCTGCTGCTGCTCCGGACGGCGAGCTCGCAGAGCTCACCGTAGGCTCGTCCGAGCCCGCGATCGCTTGTCGCAAGGCAGGTGAGCTCGCGGTCGGCGGCACCGTCAACGGACTCACCGGCTCGGGGCTCGCCGCGTGTCCCAATCCAGTCCGGAGTCTGTTGGGCATCCGGGAGGGATCGAACGTCCTTGACGAGTCATGCAGAGCTGTCGCTCGATCGAGTGCAGGATGAAGAGGTCGATCGCCATGCGATGGAATGTCGCCGATGGGCCGCGCGATCAGACGCATGAACGATCTGCATTGACAGCTACCGGGCGCGGCGCTACTAAATACGGAATGAACGTTCGTTCCGTAAATAAGCGGGTGCAGAAGCCTGCTGCGGCGCGGGGCCGTGGACGACCGCTCGTCGACGACAAACGACGCCGAATCCTCGATGCGGCCCTCGAAACGTTCGCAGAGCGTGGCTATCACGGGACGGCCGTTCCGGAGGTCGCGCAAGCGGCCGGGGTTGGAACGGGGACACTGTATCGCTACTTCGAAAACAAAGAGGCGCTCGTCAACGAGGTCTATCGCGACGCGAAGGTGCGGCTCCGGACGGCGCTGCTCGACGGCGTTCCGGACGTCGACCTCTACAAGCTCGACATGGCCGAGCGCTGGTTTGCCGAGCTCTGGCGCAGGCTCGCCACGTTCGCCCGCGCGGAGCCCAACGCGTTTCGATTTCTCGAGATGCAGGATCATGCGCCGTATCTCGACGCCGAGAGCCGCAACATCGAGCTCTCGCTACTCGCACCACTCTGGCTCGCCGGCAAGCGGTTGCGCGAGCACCTCGCGGGCCCGCCGGTCGACGTGTTGATCGCGCTGTCGTGGGGCGCGTTCGTCGGGATCGTCAAAGCGGGACGCCTGGGCTACCTCCGACTCGACGAGCGCACGCTCGAGCAAGCCGGCGCGGCCGCGTGGCGGATGATCGCGCCTGCAACCTCGCGCGCGGCGGACTCGGGTCTCGCACACGCCACGCCAACAGCTCCGCGCTCCGCACGTCGTGCAGCGGCAGCGCCTACGGATTCGCGCTCGGCTGTTCGTGCAACCGCCACGCCGACAGATTCGCACTCGGCTCCTCGTGCATCCGCCGCGTCGACGAATTCGCGCTCGGCTGTTCGTGCACGGGCCGCGCCGACGGACTCGCGCCCCACTGTTCGTGCACCCGCCGCGTCGACAGCTTCGCCCTCTGCACGTCGTGCACCCGAGCCGTCGACAAATTCGCGCTCCGCACGTCGTGCATCCACGTCTGCAGGCACCGCTGTCAGCTCACGTTCAACTCGTACGAAAGGATGATCATGCTCGCATCGCAAACGTCTTCGGTTTCATCAACTCCTCGCGCGGAGCTTCACACCCTCAGCAGCCTCGCGAAGCGAACATCGGACGAGCTCGAGACGCTGTATCGAATCGCGAAGGTATCTTCGACGATGCACGCCGCCGATGGTGCACTGCAGGGGCGAATGCTCCGCGTTCGCGGGATGCCCGGTGTTGCCGCGAATGCGCTCGGCCGGTGGGCGGCGTCGCCGTCGTTCATGTGGGAAGGCAAGACGTTTCAGGCTTCGAGCGACACGCGCGGGGTCGGGCACAACCGCGTGTTCGTCCCGAACGTGCTCGGGCGCCAGAACCTGTTTCCGTTCGAGACGCTGTTCGGTCCTTCCGCGATCGATGGCAAGCCGACGCTGATCCTCGACTACGACCTCGACGTGAACCCGGGCTACATCCGCCACGTCCACGACGAGATTCGTGAAGTCTCGCCGGGATTGTTCATGGGTCCAGCGATGTGGAAGCGCGGCTCGGGCCCCTCGGCCGCGAAGGCGCTCGTCCTGTGGTTCGCGCTCGACTCGAGGCTCTCGTGATCACACCCGGACACGTCGTGATCACCGGTGCCGCCGGAGCGATCGGATCCGCGCTCGCACGTGCGATGCGGACCGCGTGGCCGGGCGTGGAGCTCGCGCTCGTCGATCGCGATGCTGCCGCCTTGCAAGCGCTGCGCACGGAGCTCGGCGGTTCGACGACCGCGTACACGTTCGATCTGCGCGCGCTCGCCGAGATCGATGCCCTCGTCACCCAGATCGAGCGCAAGGCGCCGATCGACGGGCTCGTCAATTGCGCGGGGATCATGCACGTCCAGCAGCTCGCGACGTGGAAGTGGCAAGACGCACAAGCGCTGCTCGCCGTCGATCTGCTCGCACCCTTGGAGCTCCAGCAGCGGCTCGTGCCCGGCATGATCGAACGCGGTGCAGGCGTCATCGTCAACATCGCAAGCATGGCCGGACGTGTCCCGCTGAAAGGCGGCACGTACTACTGTGCTTCGAAGGCGGGGCTCGCGATGGCATCCGAGATCGCACGCTCCGAGCTCGCGACTCACGGCGTTCGCGTTGTCACGGTGTATCCGGGCCCGGTCAAGTCGGCACTCGAGCAAGGTGCGCGCGACGCATACGGAGGTGGAGGCGTGCTCGGCCGGTTCGTCCCGACCGGTGAACCTTCCGAGCTCGCGCGTCGGATCATGAGCGCGATCGATCGCGATGAGCCTCGCGTGATCTATCCGAGCCTCTACGGCGTCGGGTGGACCGCGCCGAATCTTAGCGGCTGGCTCTCGCTCTCGTACGGTCCGCCACCGATCAGCTGATCCTGATCTGCCCGCGCGCGCCGAAGCTGCGGGCTCGCGGGCTCTTGAACCGCCCCCACGCCGATCGCGTGACCGAGCGGACAGGACTCGGTCGCGAAACGTGCTCGCTGGGCCCGTTACGGTCGCGCGCACGAGCGTGTCGAGCGACGCGCGTTACGTGAGCTGCCGGCCGATCACGACAAACCGCCGCTCGCTCGCGACGCCGGCGACCTTTTCGTAAAATGGGCGCGGACCGATCCACGCGATCTCGCACCGCGAATGCGCGGTTCCGACGTCGACGAGACACGCGAGTAGCAGCGCCTCGCCGAGCCCTTGGCCGCGATGTGCGGGCCACGTGCCCGTCGGGCCAAACCAGCCGGCCCCCTGGTTGTTGCCGTCGTGTGCCGCGAACGCGCAATACGTTCCGTCTTTCATCGCGACATGCACGCCTGCCGGCTCGTAGGCGAGCGCGCGCTCGAGCTCGAAGGGCCACGCGCCGCCGAACTCGCTGGCCACGGCCGCGAGGAGCGCGGTTTCGTCGCGGCGTGCACGCCGGATTTCGTAACCACGCTCGGTCGCCTTCTCGGCGGCTCGTGCAGCGCGCTCGATCGAGACGCGTTCGTTTCCGCGCACGTCGATCAGCACGTTCATCCGCACCTCCGGCTTGCGCGCCCAGCCTCGGCGCTCGAGCCAGGCGATCGATTCCACGTTGCGTTCGTCGATTCCCGGCGCCAGGTAATTCCCCGGCTGATCGAGTGCCGACATGCGCGTCTCACCGGCGGAGCGCGCCGCAGTTTCACATGCAGCCAACAGCGCGCTGCCGAAACCTCGTCGGCGCGCAGCCGGCACGACGGCGAGCACCCGCAACCACCGGCTCGCGCACGCCGCGACGCCGACGAGCGCAGTCTCATCCCACGCACCGAACGCCAGCGGCTTCACGAGTGCGGGTGGCGGGCTCCCCGGTCCCGGCGCCGAGGCAGGCCCGGGCTCGAACAGTTTCTCCTCCGCAACGGCGCCAGCGCGATCGAACGTGCACGCGGTCTCGAGCACGCGTCGAGCGTCCGCGAGCTGTGATCGATCAAGCGGCGCGATCCGCACGCCTCGACGGTAGCAGACCGCCCGGCATCCCGCGATTTCGCGTCACAGCTCGGAGAATCATGTTGCGGACGATGTCCCTGCCATTTCCCAAGACGCGGCGGTTGTGCCACCGTGTCGGCATGCGCGCGATGCTGCTGTGCGCCGGACTCTCGACTCGCCTCGGCAAGCTCGGGGCCGAGCGTCCCAAGCCGATGTTACCGGTGTGCGGCACGCCGATCCTGCAGTACGGGATCGCAAACCTCGTCGCTCACGGAATCACCGATCTCGTGATCAACACGCACCACCGTGGCGATCTGATCCGCGCCGAGCTCGGGGACGGTCGGCGCTTCGGCGCGCGCATCCAGTACATCCACGAGGACACGATCCTCGGCACCGGCGGCGGGCTCAAGCACGCGCTATCGCTCCTCGATCCCGATGGCCGCGACGAGCCGTTCATCTCCGCCAACGGCAAGCTGATCTTCGATCTCGACGTCACTGCCCTGCTCGCCGCGTACCGCAACGCCGGCGACATCCTCGGCATGATGGTCGTCCGCCGTGTCCCCGACGCCAAGGCATGGGGCGCTGTCGATGTTCGCAGCGACGCGCGCGGCCTGTGGATCGCCGACATCCTCGGCGACGGCCAGCACATGTTCTGCGGTGTTCACGTCACGCGCCCGTCGATCATGGCGCGGCTCCCCGATGGCGAGAGCGACTCGATCCGCCAGGGCTACCTGCCGTGGCTTCGGGCGGGTGAACGACTCGCCGCCTTCGAGCATGCGAACGGCTACTTTGCGGAACACTCGACCGTCGAGCGCTATCTCGACTCGAACTGGTCGCTACTCTCCGGCGAACCGCTGCGCCATCCGCCAACGCGCACGTCCGGAATCGATCCGACCGCGCGGATTCATCCGACCGCGACGATCGTCGAGCCGGTGAAGATCGGCGCCGGCGCGCGGATCGCGGCAAACGTCACCGTCGGTCCGTTCGCGGTTGTCGGCGACTTCTCGCAGGTCGAACGATCGATCGCGAGGACGATCGTCTGGTCGGGCGCGACCGCGGACGCCTCGAATGCGAACGAGCCGATCGTCACGTGACGCAGCTCTCGTAACCCTCGACGGCGAGCGCATTGATCGGCTGTGCAACCTCGAGGCTGCACACTCGATCGGACATTGACGCCCTGCCGAGGACGCGTTAACCGCTGAGACGAAACGGGAGACAAGCATGCGAGCTTGGATGATCATCACGGTTGCAACGCTCGCGGTCGCGAGCGGATGCGTGTCGGCGCAGTTTCATTCGAAGACCGGGCGGACGTTCGCTCCGATCACGCCGCGCGCAGTCGTCGTGTCGGAGCACGAGGCCGGGCTGGTCCGCGGTGAAGTGATCGGGACGATCACCGCGAAAGGGCCGGAGTTCAACGACCAGCGAGATCTGGCCGATGAGGCCGCACGCGTAGCGGCCGCAAATGGCGGCACGCACGTCATCGTCACCAAGGAATGGGCAGAGCGCTATCGCTACCACCATCCAGCCACGAGCTCGACCGATTGCACGGGCTACGCCGACGGCGTCTCTTGTCAGACCAGGTATGACCCGGCGTCGACCACGATCAGCAAGCCGATGCCGCGGGCCGAGTTCCTGGTCATTCGCCTCGCGGCCGTGCTGTGGCGGCGGCTGCCGCCCGAGCTGCGCCCGGCCTCGATCGCATCAGACGTCGCACCGGCGTCGATCGTCACGAGCCGCTAGAGACCGTCGCGATCAGGGACAGCCGAGCATCGGCAGCTTCGCCGTTTGCTCGATGCACTCTTTGACCGTCTTGCGAACGCTGCGCTGTGCCGATAGCCCATCGGACTTCGTCGAGTCCGGGCTCGCCGCGACCTCGAGGCTGATCCGCACCGCCTCCGGAAGCGCATGCGAGAGATCGCAGGCTTGCTTCGCGGCGGGAACCTTGTCGGCACACGCGCACGCCTTCTCGACGTAGGCCGCGCAGGCGTCGCGGCTGCGCTGGACTTCGTCGGCGGGCATCATCGGTGCGCGATCGTCTGCGACCGGTTCGGCCTCGCGCTTCTTCGCGCAACCGAAGCTCACGACGAGCACGAGCGCGGCGAGCCACCTCATGTCTGCTCGATGCGGGCGAGCACGCACGAAATATTGTCGACGCCACCCTCTTCATTTGCGGCACCGATCAAGCGCTGCACCGCGCGGTCC
>JAQBQF010000210.1 GCA_028287115.1 Myxococcales bacterium | reverse complement strand
GGCGACCACCGTGACGATGTTCGCGGGTTTCGTGATCGCGACGCGATAACGGCGACCGCTCTCCGGCTGCAGCTCGAACCGCCCCATACCGTCGTGCACGGAGGAGAATTCGGCGACGAGTCGATCGCGATCATCGAGCACCTTGCCCTCGATGTCGGCCGGCTTGCCGATCGTGGTCTTCGCCATGAAGTAGACGCGGCTCGGCAACCCCTCCACGAGATCGCCACCTTCTGGAAACACCGCGAGCTGCAACGTCTTCATCGCGATCGGGATGCGCTTCTGGATCGATTCGGTGACGCCGCCGTCTTCGACGAGGATCGTCAAGAGCCCGTCACCACGTGCGATCCGCGCGGGGAGCTGGAACCGCGCGAGCGCCTTGCCCTCACTGTCGGTCTTGATGGGAAGTCGCGAGACTTCTGCGTCGTCGATCGTCACGACCGCGGTGATCGCGTGATCGGCGAGCGGCTCGCCGGTCGTCTTCTTGATCTCGATCGCGGCCGTGACCTGATCGCCTTCGCCGTACGCCTTGCGGAGTAGCTCGAGCGTCTTCATCAGGCGCGGCGCTTCGTACGTGTTGACGATGATCTTCTTCGTATCGATCCCACCGGCATCGCCGACGAGCTGGATCGTGTACTCACCGCCGTCGGCGTTTGCGTCGAGCGCGAAGTCATTGCGCGCGACGCCGTTCTGCGCGAGCACGCGCTTCGTCGCGACGACCGCTCCACGTGGCGATAGGAGCTGCATCGTGACTCCGACCGGCGGTCCTCCAAGCAGCGTCTTGGTCGCCCGCAGATCGATCCGGAACCACACGGTCTCTCCCGGTTGATAGAGCGGCTTGTCGGTCTGGATGTAGGTCCGCGGCGGGCTGGCTGCCACGCCGAAGTAGCTCGCGATCTCCTTGTCGAGCTTTGGCGCGCTCCCGAGCCTTTGCGGAACTAACGTCCCGATCTTGTTATCGACGGAGTCCTGGGACGGGGCGGCTTCGATCGCGCTACAGCCCGCAACGGCAACTCCGAGGAGCAAACATTGGATGCTCTTCATGCAACCGGGTGAGACGTTCGACGGGCCCGAACGATCTCATCCAAAGCACGTCCGAGCCCTCGAGCCAGCGAACTGCCATTCCTCGGTTGCGTAGGTAGCGGTGTGGTCGCGGACCTCGCTCGCTTCGAGCGGGAGTTTCGGAGGCGTCAGACTGCAAACGGTTCGAGGTCGGCCCAGTTCGGTCCAACCTCCACCCCAACGCGCAGCGGCACCTCGAGCTCGAACGCGTGCCGCATCGCCTCACTCGCCACGCGTGCGGCCCGTGCGATCTCGGCTTCCGGAACCTCGAACAGCACCTCGTCGAGGATCTGCACCAGCGGCACCGCACGAAGATCTTCGCGGCGCAGCGCCCGATCGGCGTCGAGGAGCCCGCGACGTGCGACGTCGGAGACACTGCCCTCGTGCGTAGCGCGTCGCGCGAGCCGCTCGGCATACGATCGATCGTGAGGATCGAGCGACTCGAGACCTCCGATCGGCCAGTGCCTTCCTGCGATCGTGATGATGAAGCCGCGCTCCTTCGCGAGTCGGAGCTGTTCGTCCTGGAACGTTCGCACGAGCGCGTAGCGCCGATCGAAGCGCGCGATCAGCTCCTTGGCCTCCTGCGCGCTGACGTTGAGCTGCAATGCCAGCGCACTGGCGCCCTGCCCTGCGAACGTCGCGAAGTTGACGACCTTGCCGAGCTCGCGTTCGGCCGGCGTTAGTTGCTCGAGCGGCCGTTCGAGCACCGCCGACGCCGTCAGCGCGTGCATGTCGGCTCGCTCGCGAAGCGGTTCGACGAGCGCAGGATCCTTCGTGAGGTGAGCGAGCACGTAGAGACCGAGCTGGCTGTAATCGACCGACATCAGCACGCTGCCCGGACGCGCGACGAAGGCACGCCGGATCATCTTCATCTCGGGCGTTCGCCCCGGCACTCGCCCGAGATCGGGATTCGTGTTGACGAGCCGGCCCGAGAACGAACGCGCCGGATGAAACCGCGAATGGACGCGGCCATCGTCGTCGATCCGCTCGCGGAGCGCGATGATCCAGCTGTCGCGCATTCGCCGGAGCAAGCGCCAGCGCAGCACGAGCGGCACGATCGGATGCGCGTGCTCGATGCGCTCGAGCGCCTCGATCGACGTGCTCCATCCGGTCTTCGTGTGGCTGACGATCGGAAGCTTGAGATCCTCGAACAGCACGCTGCCGAGCTGCTTGGACGAGTTGATGTTGAACGACCGGCCGGCGAGCGCCGAAATCTGGGCTTCGAGCTCGGTCTCGATCACCGCGAACGCTTCCTCTGCGCGGCCGAGTGCCGTCGCGTCCACGGCGAGCCCCGTCAGCTCCATGCGGACCAGCGTGCCTCCGAGCTCGAGGTACTCGGCGAGCAACCGCTGATCGACGCGCGGCGCGAGCGCATTCCAGATCGCGGCTGAAGCATCCGCGTGATGAGCGGCGAATTCGGCCGCACGCTCGACGGGAATCGCCGCCCACGCCTTGCGCTGGCGACCCACACCGCGCACCGCGTCTTCCTCCGGCAGGGCGCGGCCGAGCACGTGCTTCGCGACGATCGGCAGATCGTGCGGCGCCCAGTTACTCGGCTCCGTCAGGTGCGACGCAGACGCCGAGTCTCCCATGATGCCTGCGACCGCAAGGTCGCACCGGCGAAGCGCGACGACCGTCCCGACGAGATCGTGCCCGAGCTTGTGGACGCGCGCATCTGCAAGCCAGTCGGCGAGGACTTCTGGTCCGGGCAGCGTCTTCCCCGTACCCGCGAACGGCACGTAGATCGCCTCGCCGTCGCCGGTCGACAGCGCGGCACCCGCGAGCGCACATCGGACCGGGCTCGGATCTTCCGACAGCGCATGGATCGCGACCGGTCCGTCACCGAGCCTTGCCAGCGCGGGCAACAGCTCCTCGATCGTGTCGCACACGGTGACGCGCATCGATGTGCCTTCCGGCGCCAACAGCTCGACGAACCCCAGTTGCTCGTACAGCTCGTTCACCGCAGACGGCTTCGGCGGTGCATAGCTCACGGTGTCGAGCGCCACCGCCAACGTGCGACGATCATCGAGTCGCGCACGCGCGAGCTCGCCGCGCACGGCAGCGAGCTCCGATCGCAGCGCCTTTCCGGTTCTGCCTTCGATCGTGTCGATCGTCTCGAGCGCACGCTCGACCGATCCGTAGGTCTCGATCAGTCCCGTGGCGCCCTTCGCGCCGATTCCCTTGACGCCGGGCAACGCATCTTCGTCGCCCACGAGCGCGAGCCACTCGGCGACCTTGTCGGGCGACACATTGAACCGCTTGCGCACGATCTCCGGCGTGTATCGCGCGTCCTTGTTCGCGTCGTACCACCACAGCCGATCCGTCACGAGCTGCGCGAATCGTTTGTCGACACCGACGACGATCACGTCGTCACCCTGATCGAGCGCAGCCCGCGCGTAAGAAGCAACGACGTGCACCTCGTCCGGCGCTGTTACAACGTGCAACCCGAGCGCCTCGAGGAGCCCCGGCAATGGCGCCAGCTGCGACTTCAGGAGCGGCGGCCAGCTCGCCTTGTCCGCATCTGCATCGAGCACCGCGATCGCACGCGAAGGCGCCTTGAAGGCGACGACTCGCTGGATCGCGCGCGCCACCGCAAACAGACCGTTGACGACGTCTCCGCTCGGCGACCGCCGATCCGTGGGCACCATCATGAAACCCCGGGCGAGGAGATTCGTGGCGGACGCGACGAGCGTGCGATCGGACATCGTGGTCGCCCGCGAGCTTACGGCGAGAACTGTCTCGGCGCGCGGTTCGAACGCGATTCGCAGCGTCGGTCTGAATCAGATGGTTGCTGCCGCGCCGCGGGCGCTACACTGAAGTCGTCATGAAGCGGACCTCCGAGGCTGCGCAGCGCAATCGGGAGCCGATTCGGGAAGTGCTCGCACGACACCTGCCCGCGCAGGGACTCGTGCTCGAGATCGCGAGCGGCACCGGCGAGCATGCCGTGCACATGGCCGGCCATCTGACACACCTCGACTGGCAGCCAAGCGACGTCGATGCCGATGCACTCGCGAGCATCGAAGCGTGGCGGGCCGAGTCCGGTCGCGCGAACTTGCTGCCGCCGATCGCTCTCGATGTGACGAGCATGCCGTGGCCCGTCAGCGCGGTCGACGCGGTCGTCTGCATCAACATGGTCCACATCGCACCTTGGGAGTCCGTCGAAGGGCTGTTCACCGGCAGCGCGCGTGCGCTCGCGCAGGACGGCCTCCTCTATCTGTATGGCCCGTACAAGTTTCACGGCCGGCACACCGCTCCTTCGAACGAGGACTTCGATCGATCGCTACGCGCGCGCGACCCGAGCTGGGGCGTCCGCGACATTCGCGAGCTGACCGTGCTTGGAACTCGTACCGGGTTTGGGCTCGAGCACACGATCGCGATGCCGGCGAACAACTACTCGCTGATCTTTCGCCGCCGGGCCGTCGGGCCACCGACCGGCGCATTCAAGGTGTTCTGAATCCGCGCGGCACGGACGACTCGGCGCGGCGCCGATCAGTGCCGCTTCGTCGACGGAGGCGATGGAGTCCCCGGTTCGCCGCCGGCGTCGAGCGAATCCAGCGCGTCCTCGATATCATCGGGCGACATATCGACCGTGGGTGCTCGCCGTGCAACTTCCGCGAGCAGGCTCGTCGTCAGCGGATCGTGGATGGTCGCGGAGCGCGCGCGCATCTCGTTCGGCGGCTGGACGGGGGTTGGTGCCGGCGCATTGGACATCACCGGCGGACGAACGCCGTGCGGCGGCGTCGTTCCGGCAGCGAGTCGCGAACCGCCGGGCGCTGGCTCGATGCCCCATTCCTTGAACGGATCATCGTCGTCATCGACCGAAGCGGTTCGAAGCTCGTCCTCGGTTTGCTGCGCCAGCTTCTGGCTGTTGAACGTCATGGTTGGTCTCGAGCCGCGATCGTTTACCCCACCCATACCCAAACGTTAGCAAACCATGGCGCGATTAGAAGCGAATAAATCCGTAATGCACTTTACGGAGTAAACCTCATATGATGTTGAACTCACGAAAAGCCCTCGTAAGTTTAGGAGCCGTCAAGACCTTCCCGGTCATGCATCCATCTTCCGACCAAGCACTCACCTCGCCCGGCCTCACCCTGATCGACTTCACCGCCGCGTGGTGCGGCCCCTGCAAACAGTTGCGACCCGTGCTGGAGTCGCTCGCGTCCGAGAAGCAGATCAAGCTCGCCATGATCGACGTCGATCACGATCCCGTGCTCGCACAACAGTTTCAGGTCCGCTCGATGCCGACGGTCGTGCTGTGGCGAGACGGTCGCGAAGTCGGCCGATTCGTCGGCGCACGACACCGCGCGTACGTCGCCGGCATGATCGATCGCGCGCTCGCCGGTGATACGGCGATCGCCGCGCCTTAACGTCCTTCCATACAGGCCTCGAGGGCCTTACGCGCGCGATTCAGCAGCACACCGACGTAGTTCGCGGTCACGCCCAGCTCGCGCGCCGCCTCGTCACCCGAGAGCTCCTCGAGGACTCGCAGCGTGATCACGTGACGGTGGACGTCGCCGATCTTGGCCATGCAGCGGCCGAGCTGCGCGAGCTCGATCGGATCGGCGGGTGCCACCGCCGCGAGCTCGGCTTCATCGAGCTCGACGTGCGGCCTCGCGCGGTGATGGCGGCGGCGCGCATTACGTGCGGCGTTGCGAACGATCGCGGCGAGCAGGTTTGCGGCCTCCTCGGGACGATCGCGCAGCGTCTCGGCTTCCGGACGCCGGAGCAGCGTGTGGAACGCATCCTGGACGAGATCGAGCGCATCGGCCGCACTCGCACCCTCGCGGCGCGCGATCGCTGCGAGCCGGCCCGCGTGGTCGCGCGCGAGCCCCGCGATCCAGTCGGCACAGCAGCAGGCAGGCACCATACAAACCGTGAGGTCTCGACCGACGGAGAGCTTACAAACATTCCCACGGTTGCCGCGAACGCGGACCACAGGTCCGGTCCGATCGAAAGATGTAGCAATTTCAGGACCTACACGGACGGATCCACGCCGGCGTTCGGTGACGGCAGTGACTCTCGGCTCACGCGGCTAACCAAAGCCGGGAGGACTGGCTATTGTGTCGGCGTGAGTGAAGCCAGCGTGACCGTGACCCTCCCCGACGGAAGCCAGAAGCAAACCGCTGCTGGCACGCCGATCGGAGATTTCGTCAGAGACTCGATCGGTGCCGGCCTGGCGAAGGCCGCCGTGCTCGCGAGGGCGAACGGCACGATCGTCGATCTATCGCGGACGATCGACAAGGACACGACGCTCGAGATCCTCACCAGCAAGAATCCGGAGGCGCTCGATACGATTCGCCACGACGCGGCCCACATCGTCGCGGATGCCGTGCAGCGGCTGTTCCCGGGAACGCAGGTCACGATCGGCCCGACGATCGAAAACGGGTTCTATTACGACTTCGATCGAGGTGAGCCGTTCACCGAGGACGAGCTCGCTCGCATCGAGGCGGAAGCGAACAAGATCGTCGCCGCAGATCTCGGCTTCGTCCGCAGCGAGGTGTCTCCGGACCAGGCGCGCCAGCTGTTCACCGCGAAGGGTGAGAAGTTCAAGGTCGAGATCATCGAGGACATCGTCGCGAAGGGCGCGAAGGTCCTCACGCTGTACCGGCACGGCGACTGGGTCGATTTCTGCGAAGGTCCGCACGGTCCTTCGACCGGCCGCGTCGGCGTGATCAAGATCCTCAGCTCGTCCGCCGCGTACTGGCGCGGCGATCACCGCAACAAGACGCTGCAGCGGATCTACGGCACCGCGTTCTTCGACAAGAAGGGCCTCGACGCGTGGCTCAAGCAGCGCGAAGAAGCGGAGAAGCGCGATCACCGCCGGCTCGGTAAAGAGCTCGAGCTGTTTCATTTTCACCCGTACTCGCCGGGCTCGGCGTTCTGGACGCCGAAAGGCACCGCGATCTATACGGTGCTCTCGGCCTACATGCGGCACCTCGCGCTCGGCAACGGCTACGTCGAGATCAAGACGCCGCTGCTCTACAACAAGGGCCTGTGGGAGACCTCCGGCCACTGGGGCAAGTACAAAGAGAACATGTTCCTCATCGAGGACAGCGAAGCGAAGGCGGCCGGCGATCCCGATCCGCACCACTTCTCGCTCAAGCCGATGAACTGTCCCTCGCACCACCTCTATTACGGGTTCAAGAAGCAGAGCTATCGCGATCTCCCGCTGCGGCTTCACACGCAGGACGTGCTGCATCGCAACGAGGCGGCCGGCTCGCTCGGCGGTCTGACGCGCGTCCGGCAATTCGCGCAGGACGACGCGCACATCTATTGCCGCGAGGATCAGATCCCCGACGAGGTGCAGCGTTTCGTGAAGCTGCTCGATCACGTCTACAACGCGGTCGGACTTCAATACACGGCGAAGTTCGCCACGCGGCCGCCGCAGCGCATCGGTGACGACGCGCTATGGGACCGCGCAGAAGGCGCGCTCAAGGCGGCGCTCGACGGCCTTGGCCTCGCCTACGAGCTCAAGCCCGGCGACGGCGCGTTCTATGGCCCGAAGATCGACTTCGATGTCTCCGACAGCATCGGTCGCAAGTGGCAGCTCGGCACGATCCAGCTCGACTACAACGCACCCGAGCGGTTCGATCTGACGTTCGTCGGCGAGGACGGCAAGCTGCACCGTCCCGTGGTGTTGCACCGAGCGATCTACGGGTCGTTCGAACGCTTCATCGCGATCTTGATCGAGCACTTCGCCGGCGCGTTCCCGGTGTGGCTTGCACCGGTGCAGGTCGCGATCGTCACGGTCACCGATCGCGTCAACGATCATGCGCGTCACGTGATGTCGCGACTCGCCGCAGCGGGCGCGCGCGTCACGTTCGACGACGGCAACGGCACGATGCAGGCGAAGGTCCGCGAGTCCTCGCTGCAAAAGATCCCGTACACGCTCGTGATCGGTGACAAGGAAGTCGAGACCGATCAGGTGAGCGTCCGCACGTTTGGCGCCGACAAGGCGAAGATGGAGACGATGCCATTCGATGCGTTCGCGCAGCGCCTGGCGCTCGAATCACGTTTCCCGTGAGCCGGCTCTCCGCGCGAACGATGTATTCCGAGCGTGCGCTCGCCGGCTGAGCCCCTGCATCGTATATCTCGATCATGAGGCCGATCGCCCTGCACTACTGGCCAACGCCGAACGGCAAGAAGATCACGATCATGCTCGAGGAGGTGGGCGCGCCGTACGAGGTCGTGTTCGTCAACATCGGGCGCGGGGATCAGTTCAAGCCCGAGTTCCTCGCGATCTCGCCGAACAACAAGATGCCGGCGATCGTCGATCCCGAAGGGCCGGACGGAGCGCCGATCTCGATCTTCGAGTCCGGCGCGATCCTGATGTACCTCGGCCGCAAGTTTGGACGGTTGTATCCCCAGCCGGAACGGCAGCGGGTCGAGGTCGAGGAATGGCTGATGTGGCAGATGGGCGGGTTCGGCCCGATGCTCGGGCAACGCGCGCACTTTGCGGTCTACGCACCCGAGCGGATCCCGTACGCAACAACGCGCTATCAGAACGAAACCCACCGCCTGTATGGCGTCCTCGACCAGCGACTCGCCACGCGCGCGTACGTTGCCGGCGAATACTCGATCGCGGACATCGCGATCTATCCGTGGGCCACCGGCTGGCAGCAGCAAGGGATGGAGAAGGCGGAGTTTCCGAACGTCGCGCGCTGGCTCGATGCGATCGGCGCCCGCCCTGCGGTGCAGCGAGGCATGGCGATCGACGCACCGACGCCGCCGCTCGATCTCGCGCATGACGCCGAGGCGCAGAAGATCCTGTTCAACCAGCGCGCGCGTCCCGGAAAGTAACGCGCCCTTCGGGCTGAACCGCGCATGCTGGAGAATCGACTCCGGGGCTGTCGTCGGATAACGTTGCCACCATGCGCGTGGTGTTTCTGTCGCCGAGGTACCCACCCGAGATGCGGCACTTCACGCGCGGCCTCGCGGAGGTCGGCGTCGAGGTGCTCGGTGTCGGTGACGGCAGCCCCGATCCGGAGCTCCGGCGGTATCTCTCGGCGTATCTGGAAGTCCCGTCGCTGTTCGATGAAAGCGATCTGATCGCACGCGTTCACGCGTGGTTGCGTGGCCGCTCGATCGATCGCGTCCTCGCAAACTGGGAGCCGCTCGTGATGGTCGCCGCGCGGTTGCGCGAGCAGTTCGGGCTGCCGGGCATGTCAGTCGATGCCGTGCGCGGTTTCCGCGACAAACAGCTCATGAAGGATCGCGTCGCCGCCGCCGGCTTGCGCGTGCCTCGCGCGCACCGCGTCCACTCGATCAAGGACGTCTGGAGCGCGATCGAGCAGATCGGCTACCCGGCGATCATCAAGCCGATCAGCGGCGCCGGCAGCGCCGATACGTACAGGGTCGACTCGGCCAAGGACGTCGAACGCGTCGTGCCGCAGATGCGTCACGTCGAGGAGGCGATCTGCGAGGAGTTCATCGTCGGCGAGGAATACACGTACGACACGGTCGCGATCGATGGCGTGCCGGTGCTCGAGAACGTCACGAAGTACCTCCCGAACGCGCTCGAGATGCGATCGAACGAGTGGATCTCGCCCGTCATGTTATCGGTGCGCGATCTCGATCAGCCGCATATCCAGAAGGGCATCGAGCTCGGCCGTGGCGTGATGCGTGCGCTCGGCATGGGCGACGGCATGACACACATGGAGTGGTTCCGGACTCCCGCCGGCGAGGTCGTGTTCGGCGAGATCGCGTGCAGGCCCGGAGGTGCGTGCGTCGTCGATCTGATGAATTACACCAGCGACATCGATCTGTTTCGCGAATGGGCGCGCGTCGCGACCCACCGCACGTTCGAGGCAACCACGGCGCGCAAGTACAACGTCGGGATCATCTTCAAGCGCGCGCAGGGTCAGGGGAGAATCCGCCATATCGCGGGCCTGACCGAGTTCTACAACCGGTACCGCGCGCACATCGTCGAGGACACCTTGCTCCGGCCGGGAGCGCCGCGCCGCGATTGGAAAGCCACCTTGCTCTCCGACGGCTACCTGGTCGTCCGTCATCCAGATTGGGATGCGGCCTGCCAAATGACATCTGACGCGGTCACCGGCATTCATCTCTACGCGTCGTAGCGCTATCGTCGGCGAGTGCCGCACGTCGTCTTCATCGCGCCGCTGTTTCTCGAGACCACCAACCGCTACGTTCGAGGCTTCGCCGAGCTCGAGGACGTCACGGTCAGCGTCGTCAGCCAGGATCCGGCCGAGGCGATTCCCGCGGAGCTTCGCCCTCGGATCACGGGCCACTTCCGCGTCACGAACTGCCTCGACAGCGCGCAACTGACCCACGCCGTGCGCGCGATCTCGGTCTCGATCGGTCGTGTCGATCGCCTCGCCGGCGTGCTCGAGCAACTTCAGCTCCCTATGGCCGAGGTGCGCGATGCGCTCGGGATCGAGGGGCTCACGACGGAGATCGCGAGAAATTTCCGCGACAAGGACCGCATGAAGCGGGTCCTGCGATCGCACGACGTGCCGGTCGCGCGCAGCATGCTCGCGCACTCGCGCGACGACCTCGCGGCGTTCATCGATCAGGTCGGGTTCCCGGTGATCGTGAAGCCTCGGGCCGGGCTCGGATCTCGCGCGACGTTTCGGATCGAAACTCCAGACGACCTCGCCGCACTCGCGCCTCCGGATCCGGAAACACCGATCCAGGTCGAGGAGTTCGTACGCGCGCGAGAGCACACCTGCGAGACCATCACGATCCGCGGCACGCCCGTCTGGCGATCGGGGACGCGCTACTTCCCCTCGCCGCTCGAGGTGCTCGAGACGCCGTGGATCCAATACAGCGTGCTGTTGCCTCGCGAGGACGACGATCCCACGTGGACGCAATTTCATTCGATCAACGGTGCCGCGCTGGCGGCGTTATTCGGTGATCGCGCGACGACCGCCGCGGGCACGGCGCTGACCCACATGGAGTGGTTCCTCCGCGAGGACGGCTCGTGCCTCGTCAACGAGGTCGGGGCGCGCCCACCGGGCGTGCAGATCATGCCGCTCATGAGCCTCGCGCACGACCTCGACATGTTCGCGAGCTGGGCTCGCCTGATGGCACTCGACACGTTCACGCCGAAGCCGCGCACGTGTGCCGCCGGCTCCGCGTTCTTTCGCGGCCAAGGTGCGGGCGACCGCATCGTGTCGGTCACCGGGCTCGATCGCGCGATCGAGGAATGTGGCGACGCGCTGGTCGAGATGCGCACGCCGAAGGTCGGGCAGCCGCGCGCCGACGGCTACGAAGGCGAAGGCTTCGCGATCGTGAAGCACGCGACGACCGATGGGACAAAGCGCGCCTTACGAGCCGTGATCGAGAACGTTCAAGTCCGCTACGGCTGATTCGCGAGCACGCGAGGATGCGCTCGGGGGCGCCGCCGCGGTCGCGTTCTTCGCACGATGCTCGAGCTCGGGGCGAACGTGCCGTCCGACCGAGTCCACGACCCTCCGGCATGGTAACGAATCGGGTATGGCGCTGACGATTCGCGAGATGGAGGCGGCCGATCGACGCGCGGTCTCGGCGATCGACACATCGTTCGAGACCTCGGTGATCCTCGACGTGACCATCTCGTCGCGCCGCATCGAGCTCGTCGAGCGCGCGCTCGCCAAGCCGCTGGTGAAACGCTATCCGATGGCGGATGCATTCGCCTCGTGGTCGACGTGGGACACCGCGTTCGTCGCGGACGACCACGGCATCTGCGGCTTCGCCGCCGTCGAGTACGAAGCGTGGCATGCGCGACTCGTGCTGTGGCATCTCTACGTTTCGCCGGCGCGCCGGCGCTCCGGTGTCGGTCGTGCCCTGCTCGCCCGCGTCGAGGCGCACGGGCGATCGAGCGGTGCCCATCACGTGTGGCTCGAGACGACGAACGTCAACGTCCCGGGAATCGCCGCCTACGAGCGGCTTGGTTACGCGTTGTGCGGTCTCGATCGCACGCTCTACGACACGCTTCCGTACGCGAGTGAGACCGCTATCTATATGTCGAAGTCCCTCGGGTAACGAGCATGACCGACGTTGTACCTGCCTCCGCCGACCGCCTTTCACCCGCGCTGATCCGGATCGCGCTCGTCGCCGGTCTCGGTTCGTTGATCCTGAATCTCGGGACGACGACACTGAACGTCGCACTCGATAGCGTGATCCACGATCTCGACACGACGCTCTCGGTCGCGCAGTGGGCGGTCACGGGCTTCTTGCTGAGCCTGACGCTGGTGCTTCCGACGTTCCGCTGGATGACCGAACGCGTCGGGATGAAGCGGCTCTACATCGCGAGTCTCGTCGGCTACACCGCGACGTCGCTGTTGTGCGCAGGCGCGTGGTCGATCGAGAGCTTGATCGTGTTCCGGATCGCACAAGGCGCGATCGGTGGTCTGCTCACCCCGATCGCGCAGGCGCTGACCGCGCGCCATGCGCACGGCACGCAGATGGGGCGCCTGCTCAGCATCGTCGCGATCCCCGTGCTCGTCGCACCACTCCTCGGTCCTCTCGTCGGTGGCCTGCTCGTGCAGGTGTTCTCGTGGCGCGCGATCTTTCTCTTCAACGTGCCGGTAGGCGTGCTCTGCGCGGCGATGTGCGCACGCGTGTTGCCTCGAGACGAGGAGCCCCCGGACCGCACGCGGCGGCTCGACATCACCGGGCTCGCGTTGCTGTCGCCGGGGTTGGCACTGTTCGTCTACGGCATCTCGAGTATCCGCAGTGGCAGCGGCAGCGGATCGCCGGACACGGTCATCGCGTGCTTCGGCGCCGCGGCCGTGTCGATCGCCGCGTTCGTCGTGCACGCGCGTCGTGCGCCGGGAACCGCGCTCCTCGATCTGCGCTTGTTCCGCAACAGCACCGTTCGCGCGGCGCTCGGCGCGTACGTGTTGACGAGCTTCGCGACCTTCGGCGCGCAACTCGTGTTGCCGCTCTACTATCAGCAAGTGCGCGGGCAGACTCCGATGGGGGTTGGCCTCCTGCTCGCGCCGCAGGGGATCGGGATGCTGCTCACGATGCCGCGCGTCGGCCGCCTGACGGATCGCTATGCGCCGGGGCGCATCGTCATCGCCGGTGTGTCGATGACGCTGCTCGGGACCGTCGCGTTTTGCTTCGCCTCCGAGACGACGTCGCTGTGGCTGCTCAGCCTGTCGCTGGTCGTCCGCGGTGCGGGGCTCGGTGCCAGCAACAATCCGACCCTGACCGCGGTCTATCGCAGCTTGCCGAAATCGGAGGTCGCGAACGCGACGACCGCGCTCAACGTCGTGCAGCGAATGGGCGCGCCGCTCGGCACGGTGCTGCTCGCTGTCATCCTGGCCTGGCGGACGAGCGCAGCGAGCTCGCTCTCATCAGCGTTCGCGCAGGCCTTCGTCGCTTGCCTCGTGCTCAACGCGCTGACGATCATACCCGCGCTGTTTCTCGTGCGCGACCCGCGCACTCCGCGATCGAACGCGTGACGATCTCGTTTGAACGAACATCTATTCTTGACGAGCGCGCCCCAGTGAGGGACCGCGATCGAGCAATGGCGCGGCTACAACAACTGAAGCTTCGACATCGCATCGGCAAACGCCGGCTTCTCCTTGCACGCATTGATCGACGGCACGGCTGCTTCGAGGTAGGGCCTCGAGGACCAGGCGAGCACTCTGTTGGCGGCGGGATTCGCATGCTCCCATGCCGTCGCAGCGAGCAAGGTATCGTGGTTGTCGACCCCAAGCTTGCTGAGGTCGGAGGCGAGCTTGTCGCAGTTCGTACCGTCGGCGACAAACGCGGCGATGATCGCGTTCATGACCGGAGTTGTCTTCGCCTCGTACTCGGCAGCGGTCGCGAAGGTGGGGCCCGTGGTCGACTTGACCTCGCTCGCCTTATCGCCCGCCTTCATGTCACCCGCGGCCGGCGCGGGCTTGGCGTCGTCCTTCTTCTTGCAAGCTGAGAATACGAGGACGAGCACACACGCGGAGATCAAGGTTCGGGTCATCGGCAGCTCCTTCCATACAGGTTCGAGCCAACCAGCGTACATGAGCCTCGCGGACATGTAGTTGATGCGGACGACGATCGGCCGATCATCGGTGAGTGGCGTAAGCCCGCCTGAACCGTACGGATTCGTGCGATCGTCGAGCATTCGTTCGATCGCCCTCCTCGGGATGCTACTCGCTGGATGTGACGTGCTGTTCGGTCTCGACGACCTTCAGCCTGTCGCAGATGCACCCGTTGCACCCGATGTGCCCCCTCATTTTATGGTGTCGGGACGCTATGGCTGGTTCGTGCTCGCTCCCACCGGCGGGACCGTCGTCGGGACAGAACAGATCACTCGCCCGAGCTCGCTTCGCGCGATCCTCGACTCGGGTCTGGAACCCACGATCACGTTCGACAGCTCCGACAACTTCAGCTTTCCGCTCGAGCACGAAGGACAGAGTTATCGGCTGATCTATCGCGGCACGGTCGGCGATCTCGCGACCGAGATTCAAGACAACGCTATCGCCGTGGCGATCGTGTTTCCGATCTACGGACGAACCGATCGTGTCCCGGTGACCTCCAAGACGGATCTCCAGTTCACGGTTACGAACGGCCCCTCCGGCGGCACGACGTTGATCACTTCGACGGGGCTTCGAACGCGCAGCCTTGGCGGCTCGCCGGTGCCGATGTTCACCTTCGATTGGCGAGCCGCAGGCGTGGTCTCGGGGACGAACGGCCTACTCGATAGCGCGAAAGGCGATGTCTTGTACTACGCACACTACATGGACAATACGACCGAGCACTGCTTTGTCGTGGACGCGATCGGATCGGCGAACGTCACGCTCGCGACCGGTGTGCCAACTGCAGTCGCGGTAACTCCGCAAAGTGTCCCAGCTCCCCACTGCGTTTCGTTCGTGCCTAGACGGGCCGAGGAGCTCGCTCGACTCCAGAATGTGTGGCCGCCTCGGATGGGCGATGCGGTCACGACGGCTTGGCAGATCCTGAGTGTTCCAACCCCCGACGCGACCTCGCAAGGCGGGATCCCGGTGGTCTTTAACAACGATGTAGGGTCGTCAGGCGAGAGGCACGCGGTGCGCTTCGGAAACCCTTACACCAGCGAGTCGATGATCATCTTCGTTACCACGGAGATCGATCGCAAGATCGCGGTTCCCGGCACCACCGTCGCGGCATCCATCGCGTACTCGACGTCCCACTGGTTCGCTGTGACGGACAATTGCTCAGGTGCCCCGATCGACATGGCGGGCACCGTCGGGATCCCGTCGAATCCAACGCTCGGCGGGCAAACGATCGTCGAGAACAGCGTGGTCAACTTCGACCGTAACGGCCTTGTCGCGCTCGACTTCGTCACCGCGAGTCCCGGGGCGATCGACTATCACGAGGTGTCCCTCTTCGAGTTCGACGGCGTCGGAACCACCACGGTCGCCAAGACGATCTACCGATGGCGCGTGTTCGGTTCGCGCGTGATGGTCGATCCGTCGCTGATGGTCAAGGGCACGAACTACGCGTTTCAGGTCATGGCGATGTCCGGATACCCGAAGATCGCCGAGCGCGACTTCAAGACCGCGAGCTACCCCGCGGGTACCTCGACGGTGTTCACGCCCGTCTTCAAGGCTCCGTAGCGGCGCGAGGCTGAATTCCTATCGGACAAGCTCGAAGGATTGCCGATCGACGGCAACGACATTCATCCGGAGCCTGAGCCGCAGTCGTTGCCACGATGAGCTCGAAGAGGCGCGCGCTATACAGAGTCATGGAGCCGAGTGCCGAGTCGGCGTTGAACCAGAGCAACGCGAAGGCCATCCTCGTCTCCATCGTCGCCGCGATCGGTGGTTTCTTGTTCGGGTTCGATACGGCCGTGATCAACGGTGCCGTCGATGCGATCCGGTCGAGCTTCCACCTGTCCTCGGCAGCGACCGGGATGGCGGTCGCGTCCGCGCTCGTCGGTTCTGCCTTCGGCGCGTGGTTCGCGGGAGCCATCGCCGATCGGATCGGGCGTGTGCGCGTGATGGTGATCGCAGCGATCGTTTTCACGCTCGGCTCGCTCGGCGCCGGCATCGCCTTCTCGGTCTGGGACTTCACGGCGTGGCGGGTGCTCGGTGGCGTCGGCGTTGGCATCGCGTCGGTGATCGCGCCCGCCTACATCGCGGAGGTCGCTCCCGCTCGTCTGCGCGGACGACTCGGCTCATTGCAGCAGCTCGCGATCGTGCTCGGCATCTTCGTCGCGCTACTCGCGGATGCCTTCTTCGCGCAAGCCGCAGGCGGCGCCAGCAAAGACCTGTGGTTCGGAACCCCGGCGTGGCGGTGGATGTTCATCTCGGGTGTCGTCCCAGCGATCGTGTACGGCGTGCTCGCTCTGCAGATTCCAGAATCGCCGCGCTATCTCGTCGCGAAGGGCAAGCTCGCCGCCGCAGGGGTCGTGTTGCGGCAGATGCTCGGCGACATCGATGTCGAGCTCAAGACCGCCGAGATCGCTCGCACGATGAAGGCGGAGCACGTGCCGTCGTTGCACGATCTGCGTGGCCCGCGATTCGGTCTCCTCGGGATCGTGTGGACCGGGATCGCGCTGTCGATGTTCCAGCAGCTCGTCGGGATCAATGTGATCTTCTACTACTCGACGACGCTGTGGCACTCGGTCGGGCTCTCCGAACGCGACGCGCTCATGATCTCGGTCGTCACGTCGGTCACGAACGTGATCGTCACGGTGATCGCGATCGCGCTTGTCGACAGAGTCGGACGGCGGCCGTTGCTGCTCGTCGGATCGGCCGGCATGGCCGTATGCCTCGCAGTCATGGCGTGGTGCTTCACGCACGGCGACACCTCCAGTGGGTCGCTGCACCTGGTCGCTCCGTACGGGACGATCGCCCTGATCGCGGCAAATGGTTATGTCGTGTTCTTCGGCGTGTCGTGGGGCCCCGTCGTGTGGGTGCTGCTCGGCGAGATGTTCTCGAACCGGATCCGCGCCGCGGCCTTGGCCGTCGCGGCGGCAGCGCAGTGGGCGACGAACTTCGCAGTCAGCGTGAGCTTTCCGATCCTCGCGAGCACGGTCGGCCTCAGCGTCGCATACGGGATGTTCGCGACGTTCGCGGTGCTGTCATTCGTGTTCGTACGGCGATTCGTCGCCGAAACGCGCGGCAAAGAGCTCGAAGACATGATCGACGCCTAACAGCGTCGGTCCTGGCCGTGGCCGAAACTATCTGGTGCCAAGGGGCGATGACCGAAGGTATCCCGGGGCACATGGTGAGCTCCGAGACTACGGCGACATGGTCCGCCGACACGGCGGTAGCCTTCGATTCCGCGCGCGTCCGGTTCCCGCGCGCGACGCTGAAAGAGGTCGAACCCGATAACTATGTCGATCGCGTCGAGATCACGCGCGGTGGCATGGGACGGATCATCGGTGCGTTCGACCTCCGGTTGCAGCGACGTGTGGCGATCAAGGAGCTGCGGGTCCAGGGCGAGGAATTGGCGGAGCGGTTTACACGCGAAGCGCTGCTGACCGCGCGCCTGCAGCATCCGTCGATCGTGAACATCCACGAGGCTGGGCGCTGGCCTTCGGGCGAGCCCTTCTATGCGATGAAGCTCGTCGCAGGTGAGCCACTCGACAAGGTCGTCGCGCGTGCGAAGACGCTCGATGCCAAGCTCGCTCTCTTGCCCCACGTGCTCGCGGTCGCCGACGCGCTCGCATATGCGCACCAGCAGCGCGTGATTCATCGCGATCTAAAGCCGAGTAACGTGATGATCGGTGACTTCGGCGAGACCGTCGTGATCGATTGGGGTCTCGCGAAGGACCTTGCCGAGCCGGCCACAGATCCCCTTGGTGGCCCGTTCCGATCCGCGGCGGACCCTACGATGACCGCTGATGGGGAGGTGCTCGGTACACCGGCGTATATGCCACCCGAACAAGCTGAGGGTCAGGCTGTCGACGAGCGCGCGGACGTGTACTCGATCGGCGCGCTCCTGTATCACGTGCTATCGGGGTCCCCGCCCTACACCGGCGAGTCGCCGATCGACGTGTTGGATGCGGTGAGACATGGCCCGCCGGTGCCGCTCGGCACGCGCGAGCCTGGCGTGCCGCTCGATCTGCTCGCGATCGCGAACCGCGCGATGGCGCGCGATCCCGCGGCCCGTTATGGCACGGCGAGCGAGCTCGCAGACGACCTGCGACGGTTTCATGCCGGTCAGTTGGTCGGTGCACATCGTTATTCGCGGCGCCAACTGCTCCGCCGGTGGCTGCGGCGGCATCGCACGCCCGTGCTGGTAGCGATCGTCGCGGCGACGATCCTCGCGGCGTTCGGCGGCATGAGCATCCGGCGGGTCCTCGCCGAGAAACAGCGCGCTGCAGACGCGCAAACGCTCGCCGAGTCCAATCGGGCCGACGCCGAGAAGCTGATGGACTTCATGCTGTACGACTTGAGCGACAAGCTCGAAGCGATCGGAAAGGTCGAGCTTCTCGGCGCGGTCGCCGACCAAGCGCGCGAGTACTACCAGCGCCGGCCGGTCAACATGAGCGAGCGGCAGAGACGCGCGCTGGCCGATCGCAACGTCGGCGACGTGCTCCAACAAAAGGGGGACCTCATCGGTGCGCTCGCGTCATATCGCGACAGCTTGAAGATCACCGAGGCACTCGCGCTCGAAACTCCCGTCAATACGAGCGTGTTGCAGGCGGTGATGAACAGCCACGAACGGATCGCCGAGGTGCTCGGCCATCAAGGCAACCCGGGCGCGCTCGCAGAGGATCTCGCATTTCTCACACTCGCCGAACGCGTGACTGGTATCGCGGAGGATCGCGTGAGCGCGAGTCGGAACTTGATCGTCGGACACATCAAGGTCGGCGACCGGTTCAACAATCGAGGCGACTCGGTCGAGGCGCTCGCCCACTATCGCGCCGCGATCACGATCGCGACGACGCAACCCAAGTCCAAGGAGGCAGAGCGTGACCTGCTCGTGTGTCACGACCGCATCAGCATGGTGCTGGGCGTAACGGGGGACACGGTCGGTGCCCTCGCTGAGGCTCGCGCGAGCCTCGAGATCGCGACCGATCACGCAGATCCGAACGATGCGACCACGCAACTCGACGCGGCGCGCATCCGGGGTCGGGTCGGCGAGTGGCTTGACCTCGTAGACGACCACGCGGCCGCAACCGCCGATTTTCGATCGGTGCTCCGAACGATGGACGCGTTGGCCGCACAAGATCCGGGCAATGCCGAATGGCAAGGCGAGCTCGTAATGGCAAAGCTGCGGCTCGGTGCGAGCCTGGGCAAGCACGGCGACTATCCCGGCGCACTCGCGCAGCTGCGTGAGGGGCAGACCATCGCCGACAAGCGCGCGGCGGAGCCGACGGCGTCACACATCGCAAGACGTGACGTCGACCTGTTTCACGACGCGATCGGAGACGTCCTCCTCGCACGCGGCGACGTTGCGGCCGCACGCAAGGAATATCAGGCCGCGCTCGACGGATTTGCGGCACTGGTCAGCGAAGCGCCGGCCGAGACCGATCGCGCGTTCGAGCTCGCGGCGGCCCATCGCAAGCTCGGTGACGCGCTCGCGAGAGATCACGCGCCAAACAGCCTCGACGAGTACCGTGACGCGCTCGCGAGGATCCAGCGCCTGATCGAAGCTGATCGGGCGAACGCGGACTGGCAAGAAGAGCTCGCGCAGGTCCAGCATTCGCTCGGTGAAGAGCTCGCAGCACGCGGCGACAAATCGGGCTCGCATGCCGCCTACGGGGCCGCGGTCGCTGTCATCGAGAAGTTGGCGGCGAGAGCGCCGACCAATCCGCATTGGAGTGCAAAGCTCGCGACGTTGCGCGAACGCGCCGGGCAGTGAGGTACCCGTAGGGAGCAGTCGAGCTCGCGAGCTCTACTGAATCTCGCCGATCCCCGCGCCGGCGAACGTCGTGTGCTCCCACTGCGCCACCGTCGCCGAGGCCGGATCGAGTCCGACGGGTAGTGCCTCGAGGTTCGTGCCGGTCCACTGCAACCGAAACAGCCCCGAGGTGCCCGGCGTCACGACCTCCTGGGTCAACAGGATGTCGCCGATCATCGGCTTGATCTCGGCCGCGCTGACACCGAGGAGACGGCTCGTCCCGAAGTTGACGCCAAAGAAGTTCTCGTTGGGCGTCACGATGTCGATGTCTTCGATGTTGACGCCGACGTTGTACGTCACGCTGTCGCCGTTCGGCGCGATCGCCCATAACAGGCCCTGCTCCTCGGCGCCGGCGATGATCATCCCCGAGAGCGGCCCGAACCGCACCGGGATGTCCGGGACGACGATCATGCCTTCGAGGTGCACGCCCTTTGGGGTCGTCACCTGCGTCGGCGTGCCGGCGTGATCGATCCGCCACACCTCGCCTGTCGTCGTAACGACGATCAGATCTCCGCCGAAGATGCCGGTGCGATCGACGTACAACGAACCGCGCATCAGGCCGTTGTTCAGGCCGGCCAGATCGACCCACGGATTGGTGATCACCGATCCGTCGGCGGAGATCTTCACGATCTGACCGTCGATGCCATTACCCGTAAACAGTGTGCCCGGCTCCCACCCGCCGGCGTTGCCGCTGCGCGCGGTCGCGATCTTCACTTCGTCGGTGAGACCCGCGTACGTCGAGAACGGGAGGTGACTGCCGTCGAGAACGATCCGATCGAAGTTCTGGGGCTGGCCGTCCGCCGCGTAGTTCACGGACACCACAACGGACCCCGTCGGCTCGTGAAAGTCGATCCCGATCGGCGAGTTGAACGGCGTCGAGATCGCAACGAACTTCCAGTTCGGCGGCGGCCCGGAGTTCGTCGGGTCGATGTAGTTGGGGATGCCGTCACCGTCCCAGTCGTCGACCCCTTCGAGGCTGTCGGGCAGACCGTCGTCGTCGCTATCGAGATCCTTCGCATCGGGGATGCCGTCGCCATCGGTGTCGCGCGGCGGCATGTCCCAGCGCCCTTCGACGACGTCCGGGATGCCATCACCATCGGTGTCCTCGAGGGCGTCGGCCGCCACGATCGATCCGTCGCCACTATCAGGGTTGTGATGGGCGCACCCGATTGCGACCACGGCAGCAAGTGCGACGCGACAGCTCATCGCTCTACGATCGCGGTTGCGACCGAGAAGCGCAACTCCGATCGCAAGTTAGACCGGAACCTGCAGGTTACTTCACGGCTAAGGTGCGCCCGGCCACGAGCTGCCGGTGCAACAGGTACCGACCCAAAGCCGGTGAAATGGCAGCTTCCACCGGGACAACCTGGATGCCTTCTTTGGCGCTAGAGCGCAGACCCTGCCCGCGCGGAGCTCGTCGAGGTGGCGTCGGTGCTCACGTACCTGGGTTCTGCGCGGGAGCGCTGGTCGGTGATTCCGGAGTCTGGTGGAGGCGCTAGGGTGTTCTAGGTCCGAGGATGACCGGAGCGATCCAAACGCTATTGCTGTTGCTCGTCATCCTGGTGATCGTCGACGTGGCGGCGCAGCGCCTTCATTTGGCACGATCGATCCTGTTGGTGGTCGCCGGAATCGCGCTGGCGGTCGTTCCGGGTCTGCCGCACGTTCGAATCGCGCCGGAATTCATGCTGCTGGTCGTCCTGCCGCCGCTGATCTACACGGCGGGTGTGCAGATGAGCTGGCGCGAGTTCCGGTTCAACCTGAGGCCGATCTCGTTGCTCGCGATCGGGTCGGTCGTGTTCACGGCATGCGCGGTCGCCCTCGCCGCCCACGCTCTGCTCGGAATCGAGTGGGCAGTCGGCTTCGTGCTCGGAGCGATCGTCGCGCCCCCTGATCTCGTTGCACCGCTCGCGATCGCGCGCGGCGTGCGCATGCCGCGGCGGCTGCTCGTCATCCTTGAGGGCGAAGGTCTTGCGAACGACGCCACGGCGCTGATCCTGTATCGGTTCGCGGTCGCCGCCGTCTCGACAGGCGTGTTCTCGCTGGGACGGGCTGCGGAGGTCTTCGGGCTGATCGTCGTCGGCGAATTGATCTACGGCACCGCGGTTGGCTGGGCCAGCCTGCACCTGCGGCGTTGGGCTCGCAATCCTCGCGTCGAGATCACCATTTCGTTGATCACGCCGTACGTCAGCTACTGGCTTCCCGAGCACCTCGGCGGATCCGGCGTGCTCGCGACGGTGGCATGCGGCCTCTACGTCAGCTGGAATGGTCCTCTGCTGATTTCGTCGGCGACTCGCCTGCAAGGTATCTTCTTCTGGGACTTCATCGTCTACCTGATCGAGGGTCTGGTGTTCCTGCTCATGGGCTTGCAGCTCCGCACGCTGCTCCTGGAGCTCGATGCTTCGATGATTTCGCAGCTGATCACGGCTACCGCGATCACGACCGCGATCGTGATCGTCGCGCGGTTCGTGTGGATGTTTCCGGCGACATATCTACCCCGCTGGTTGAGCCCGTCGCTCGCGCGCCGCGATCCTTCGCCACCGTGGCAGTACCCGTTCGCGCTCGCATTTACTGGCGTGCGCGGCGTCGTGTCCCTGTCGGCCGCCTTCGCGATCCCACTCACGACGGCCGACTTCCTGCCGTTCCCCGATCGCGAATTGATTCTGTTCGTCACGTTTGGCGTCATCTTGATCACGCTCGTCGGCCAAGGCCTCGCACTACCGAGTGTGTTCCGGTGGCTCGGCCTCGACAGGATCGGAGTGGAGGAGAACCGTCAAGAGCAAGCATCCGAGCTTGCCGCGCGCAATGAAGCCCTCGAGCTCGCGCAGCGTCGACTCGACCAGATCGCGGCGGAGCGGAATCTGCCCGACGACGTGCTCGCGCAGCTGCGCGCGCGCCATTACGACCGCGCGCAACAGCTGCCGAAGGATCTCGGCGGAGGCGTCGAGCTCACGCGATCGGGCGCGGACATCCGGCTCGAGCTGATCGACGCCGAGCGCGAGCACCTGTCCAGGCTTCTTCGCGAGGGCAAGCTCACGGACGAGTCGCGACGCCGGATCGAACGCGAGCTCGATCTCGAAGAGGCAACGATTTCCTCGCTGAAAGAGCGCCAGTTGACGTCCAAGGAAGAGCTCGCTCCGCCGCATCGCCGCGCACGTCGCAAGCACCAATCGGCCCAATGATCGGTCGCCGCGCGTACGAGACGGTTGTCTCGCGCGCGTCGGCGCACGGCCGATCGAGCGATCGCCCACGAACGTGACGCGGGCGCTCGCCAACCACGTTGCGATTCCGTCTAGTTGCAGATCACGAGCTCAGCAACGACCTTGAGCTCATGACCCCGAGAGACGTCGGATTCTGGCAGGGCATCATGGAAGTCGCCCACGGTCGGGGGCAGCTCCGCTTGATCCTTCAACCTCTGGTGTCGATCATCCTCGGCGCGCGGCTCGGGATCGCGGATGCGAAGCAAGGCAAGGATCCGTTTCTGATGCGACTGTTCGTGACGTCTCCGGACCGTCGACTTCTCGCGAAAACCGCGGCGACGGATGTCCTCATTCCGTTCCTCGTTGCGATCGTGCTCGACGGGGTCCTCCAGTACTTCACGCTTGGCTATGTGCGGCCACTCGCGGCGGTGGTCGTCGGTGCAGTGCTGATCTGGGTGCCGTACTCACTCGCGCGGGCCTTCGCGAATCGCATCTACCGGCACCTGCACGGCCCCGCACCAGCCGCGTCGCCCTAGGAGGATCTGATGAGCCCCGAACTTGGGCGCGAGGTCGGAGCACCTGGTTTCTCGATCACGCGCGGACCGTTCCTGCGCGTGCTTCGCCGACTGCACCTGACCCGGGGCGACGGAACCCCTCGTGCATGGGCTTTCGTGGTGCTCGCGTGGGTACCGCTATGCATCGGTGCCGTGTTCCACGTGATCGTCGGCCGTCAACCGGCGCCTATCCTCTTCGACATCTCGGTCCACGCGCGCCTGCTGATCGGGATCCCGCTCCTGATCCAGGCCGGACGACTGCTCGAACAGCGTTGCCGAACCGCCGTCGCCCAGCTCTACGACGGAAACTTTGCCGACCGAGCCGACGTCGATCGCATCATCAATTCCGCGAAGCGCCTACGAGGGTCGCGCCTCGCCGAACTCCTGATCGTCGTCGTCGCGCTTCTCCTCGGGCAAGCCGTGTTATGGGGGCGCGTAGGTCCGACGGGCCTATTTGCCGGAGTGAGCCAGGCCGGCGCAATCTCCTTCGCGCAAGTCTGGTACGCAAGCGTGGCACTGCCGATCGTTCAGTTCTGCTTTTTCGCGTGGGTCTGGCAGTGGCTCATCTGGACGTACGTGATCGTGCGGGTGTCCCGGTTGCAGCTCGCGACGATCGCGACGCACCCGGACCGTGCCGCCGGCATCGGATTCCTTGCCGCGCCGGTGTCGGCGTTCTGGGGCTTCGTGCTCGCGATCGCCACGATGCTGGCCTCGGTGTGGGGCACCGAGATCCTCGATCACCGCGCGACGCTAGAGACCTTCGTGCCGACGTTCCTCGTGTTCCTCGCCAGCGCCACCGTGTTCGCATGCGGTTCCCTTTGCTTCTACGCGGGCATCCTGTATCGCGCGCGACATCGCGACATCCCGAAATACAACCGATTGGCACTCGAGTACGTCCGCCAGTTCGACGCGAAATGGGCCGCGGGCCGACCGCGGGACGAGCCGCTTCTGGGGATGAGCGATATCCAGTCGCTGAATGACATGTTGGGGACCTACGGACATCTCGAGGCCATGCGCCTCGTTCCGTTCGGTCCGCGGGCACTCGTCGGGCTCGTCGCCGCCGCGGTGATTCCGATGCTCCCACTCGCCGCGACAACGATGCCCATCGGTGAGCTCTTGAAGAAAGTGGGCGGTGCATTACTCGGCGGTCTCCCGGTGTAGCCCGCGCGCGGTCGCCGGAGCGAACGGGCCACACCTTGTCGTCGGGGACTGAGCACGAGGCCGGCACCCTCCCCAGAAGTTCTCGCACGCTGTGACGTTTGCTCCGCGGAGTATGCGGCGCCGCGCGCGCGATCGCTCTGCTCCGCTACGATCGCGCCCCGATGACGAACCTCGATACGGATGCGGGTGGCATCCGTCGTCTGTACTCGGCCCTATGGACGTATGCAGCTGGGCGGCGTGGGCGCATGGTGTTCGCGCTCGGCTTGCTCGTCGCAGCACAGGCCATTCGCATCGCGATTCCGTGGCTGTTCGGTTGCGCCGTCAATGCGCTCCAGACCCGAGGCATCGAGGGCGTGCGTCGCGCTGGGTGGTTCCTGCTCTTGATGCTCGTGGCCGCGCTCGTCGCGTGGGCGATGCACGGCCCCGCGCGCATCGTCGAGCGGCGGACCGCTCTGTTCGCGCGCGAGCGCATGGCCGACGCGCTGTTCGGGCGCCTGCTCGCGCTGCCGCTCCGATGGCACGAGCAACATCACACCGGTGACGTTCTCCATCGCATGCAGAAGACGACCGCGGCGCTGTTCGGGTTCGCGCAGAACCAGTTCATCTACCTGCAGAACATCGTCAGCGTGGTCGGCCCGATCGTCGCACTGCTCGCCGTCTCGGCCATCACCGGTGGTACAGCGCTCGCGGGCTACGCGATCATCGCGTTCGCGCTCGTGCGCTTCGATCGCCTCATGGTGCGGCTGGCACGCGAGGAGAACGCGGCGGAGCGACGATATACGTCGACGGTCGTCGACAGCGCCGGCAACATCTCGACGGTCCTGACCCTGGGCCTTCACGACGCGGTCCGCGCACTGGTGCGCGCGCGTCATCTCGAGATCTCCAAGCCCTTGTGGCGCAGCATCGTCGTCAACGAATCCAAATGGGCGACGATCGATCTGCTCAACAATGCGATGCGCGTCGGCCTCGTCGCGCTGTATGGCTGGCTCGCATGGCGCGAGTCCGGCGTCGTGCTCGTCGGGACGGCGGTCATGGTGTACCAGTACGCGCAGCAGATCGGGACCGTGGTCGGTTCCATGGCCCAGCACTGGGGTGAGCTCGTTCGTCAGCAGACCGACATCGCCGGGGCGGACGCGATCCTCGAGGCGACGCCGCGTACGTCCGTCTCGGTTGGCAGCGAGAACGCCTTCTGCGATTGGCAGACGATCCGGATCGAAGACGCGACGCTTCGCCATCCCAACGGCGCCTTGGGCCTCGATGGTGTCGATCTCCAGCTCCGGCGCGGCGCGCGGATCGCACTCGTGGGCACGAGCGGTGCGGGCAAGAGCTCGCTGCTGCGCGTGCTCGCAGGCAGTTACCCCGCCGATCGGATGCGCATCGTGATCGACGGACAGCACACCCAGTTGCGCGATCTGTCCTCGTTGGCTGTCCTGGTGCCGCAGGAGCCGGAGATCTTCGATGCCGATGTCCGGGCGAACCTGACGCTCGGCTTGCCGCGCAGCGCCGACGAGATCGCTCACGCGTGCGAGGTCGCTTGCTTGGGGCCCGTGCTCGAATCCTTGCCGGGAGGTCTCGATGCGATGATCTGCGAGCGTGGCGCGAACCTGTCGGGTGGGCAACGTCAACGTCTCGCGCTCGCGCGCGGGCTCCTCGCGGCTTCGCGAGCATCCCTCGTGCTCCTGGACGAGCCGACGAGCAGCATCGATCCGGTCACCGAGGCGCGGATCTACGACGGCGTGCTCGCCGCCCTCGGCGACTCATGCGTCATCTCATCGATCCACCGCCTCCACCTCTTGCAGCGATTCCATACCGTCGTCCTGCTGCACGAAGGGCGCGTTCTCGATGCGGGCACCCTTCCCGAGTTACTCGAACGCCAAGCTCTGTTCGCGGAGATGTGGCGCGGTTACACGTCCGGCGGATCCGGAACGCTCGACGTCCGCGCAGCTTGAGACGACAACACCGTTCCACCGATGCGCCTCCAGGTCATCTATGATCACCGCATGCGATCGTCCGCTCTGTTGATCTTGTTGTGGGCAGCTTGCAGCAGCGCACCGAGGCCCGCCGATCCCGCGACACCGCCGCCGCCGTCAGCTCCGAGGCCCGCCGATCCCGCGCCACCGCAGCCCGCTCCGAGGCCCGCCGATCCCGCGACACCGCCACCGCAGCCCGCTCCGATCGCGGAACCGCCGGCCGCGAGCCCTTCGGCAGCCGGGTGCAACTGCAGGCTCGTGTGCGACTGCCACGGTGACTACGATCCGGCGCGCGACGAGGCCGTGTTCGCCGTTCGGCGTGCGTGCGAAAGGGAGCACACGCAGTGCCCGGCGTGCGGCGAGTGTCACGCCAAATGATCATGCCGACGTCCGCTTCGGCGTCGCGCCGTCAAAGTGCGAGCATCGGTCTACCTTCGTGGGCGACGAGCAGATCGTGCATGTCGTTCGCGTGGTCCTCCTCCTGCGCCAGCACCCGCTCGATGAGCAGACGCGTCGTCGGATCTTTGTCCGCGAAGTAGCGAATCATGTCGCGATAGATCTCGATGACGATCCGTTCGGCAACGAGGTTCTCCTTGATCATGTCGACGAGATTGTTGCCCTCGACGTACTGGGTGGCGGATCGCTGGGCGAGCCCCTCCGGGTTCATGTTCGGTTTGCCACCGAGCTGGTTGATGCGCTCTGCGAACCACCGCAGGTGCTGCTCCTCGTCACGCGCATGCTCCTCGAACTCCTCCTTCACCGACTCGCTCGAGATGCCGGTGGCAGCCACCGCATGAAAGCGGTACCGGAGGACGCACACGATCTCGGTCGCTACGGCGTCGTTGAGCAGCCTCAGTGCGGTCTCGATGTCACCGCCGTAGTTCGGCGTGAGCGCACCTGCCTCCAGGTGCTCCCGTGCACGCGTTCGAACAGCCTCGATGTCTGAAACAAATGATTCGGTCGCCATACAAACACCATGGGCCGGGCATTCGGGCCGGCAATCGGCAGTCCTACGAGTCGTGCCGGGCGCGACGTCCACCTTGCAGAAAGCGTGTGTCATGCGCATGTCAGGGCTGCGGGCGTCGTGCGGCGCCGCGCTACGTCGAGGCAGATCGTCGTCCGCACCTCGACAGCGTGTGGCCACAGCGGATTGTCGTCGCAGATCCCGCGGCACCGTCGTTGCAACAGCAGAGTAACTCAGGAGGAGATTTCATGCGGACGAACATTCTTAGTCGAGCGATTCTCTCGGTCAGCGCAGCTACGTGCTCCATCGCTTCATGACCGATCGTTCCAGCTCGACGGCGTGCACGAGAAGCTGACCGGCACCACGCTGCGCTTCGATCTCCCGATCGCGATGGCTCTATCAGCCTACGGCCGACGGCACGCGGGCATTGCGCGCTACCTATCGCATCGGCCCCGCCGAGCCGGACGCGTGCACCGGCGACCTCTGCTCCCAAGCGAACGCCGCGAACGGCGGATCAAGAGGCGCATCGGTGAGAATGTTCGCGAACGTCGAGAGCAGATAGACCCCGACGCCGAGCACGACGTCGAGCGCCGCTTGCTCGTCGTAGCCGGCCGCGGCGAATGCCGCGCGGATCTCCGGCGAGGCGTGACCGCGCGTCCGCACGATCTCGCGGGCGAATATGCGTAGAGCCTCGAGCCGAGGATCGTTCAAAGAGGTGCCGTCGCGCAGCGCGCTCACGAGCGGCGCCACCGATGGATCGCCGGTGCCAAGCGCCGAGTGCATCGCCATGCAGTAGTGGCAACCGACCTCGAACGCGACGGTCATCGCGACAATCTCGCGCTCGGCGTGCGCGAGCGATGTCTTGTCGAAGGCCGCGAAGCCGGCGAGCAAGTGCTGGAGCATCACCGGCGAATGCGCGGCGCGCGCGATCGGCGACGGCAGAAAGCCGAAGCGCCGCTCGGAGGCGACGAGGATCGGCTTGGCCGCATCCGCTGCGGTCTCCGCGGTGAGCGAGGTGAACGTCATGGCTTCTCCTTCGTGAAATTGGCGAACATGCGGCGCAGCGTGTCGCGGGTCGTGACGAGGGCGCGTTCGTTCACGCCCTCGACCATCGTCGCGACGATCCGCTCCGCGAGTGGAACGAGCTTCTTCTGCAGCGCCTTGCCGTGGCGCGTCAGGTGAACGAGGCGAACCCGACCGTCCTTGGGATGCGGCCGGCGCTCGATGATCTCGCGCGCGACCATTCCGTCGACGATGCGGCTCATTGTCGGCGCATCGCGAAACGTCATCTCCGAGAGCTCCGATTGCGGGCGACCATCACGCTCCCACAGCTTGATCAACACGCTCCATTGCTCGGGTGTGATGTCCTCGCCGTGCTCGCGAAACACGCGAAACATC
>JAQBQF010000164.1 GCA_028287115.1 Myxococcales bacterium | reverse complement strand
ACCCGATCGGATCCGTGTCTCGTCCTCATCGATCGTCGTGACGTTCACGCCGGCATTTTCCGGGGCTCGGCCGGCGTGCGTGTCGTGGACGACCCACACGCCGCCGCCGCACATCGATGTCTCGCGTGTCGTGAGCTCGTGGCTGATGACGCAAGCGCTCGTCAGCCCGCCATCATCGGGGCCGAGGATGTTCAGATCCTCGACCCGTGCATCTTCGGGGATCTCGGCTTGGAGCGGTTGCGAGCCGAGCGTACGCACCGCGAACGTCGCCGCGTTGTGCTCTGCGAGGTGGGGCTGGCTGCTGCAATTGCACGCCGCGGCCGTCGCAACCATGATCGCGAGCGCGATGTCGGCATCTGCCCGCATCGCGCCAGCCTAATCGAAGTCGTCGCCGAACCCGCGCGCATAAGTACACAAGCGGTCAGTCGGCATCGCATGCACGCTCGCAGCGATTGCCGGCGCGCGGATAACTCGACCCGACAGGTTGACCTCGTCGATATGATCGTGGCGATATCGCACGGCATGCAACGAATTCATCGCCTCGCGATCGTCGCCTTATTCGGTTGTGGCTCCAGTCAGCAGGTTGCGCCCGCGCAGCCGAGCGCCGCGCATCACGATGTCTCCGCGATCGCGCAGCCGACGGACGCCGGGGCTCCGGTGCCGAGCGAGCGGAAGGCACTCATGCGGCAACTTCGCGAAGAGCACGACACCAAGGTGCGCGAACGGGGAGAGATCTTTGCGCGCATCGCCGTCAAGCACGATTACAGCGGCGAGTACGTGCTGTTCCGCGACCAGGACGTGACCGCGTTCCTCGATATCAAGGATCCACAGCACCCGCGCTATAAGCCGGGGCACGACGAGGATGGGCCAGCCGATGGTTCCAAGCTCCGCGCCCACATCCTCGTGGTGCCCAATCAGCCGCGCGAGACCATTGGCAAGACTGTGGCGAGCGACATCACGGCAGAGGATCTCGAGGTGACGCTCAAAGTGATGCGCGCAGCTGCAGACGTGTCCACGCGCCTGGGGATCAAGAACGCGAAGATTTTCGTCAAGTCACCGGCGAGAGTGGGGGTCGGCTACTTGCACGTTCACATCGTCGGCGAGCGCGATCCGAATGCCCCGTACCCGCCCGCGCTTCACTGACGAAGGCCGGCTGACCCGCTGACACTTCAGCGCGCGGATCCGAGAGCTCGAGTGCGAGACGAGCGCGTTCCTGCGCGGTCGCAAGATCGCGCTGAGCAATCCGGGGCGGCGATTGGAATCACTAGCAGACGTGGTCGAGTTACCAGGAGGTCGAGCTCGACCCTCCCGATTCTGTTCTCCCCGTCTGGGTCCCCCTTCCTTCGTTCGCGCGCCAAGCGTCGGGCCCACGCCTGGGTCTTGGTAAGTCCTGCTCAACGATCGGCTTGGGAGTGGACGGGGTCCACCCCAGGTCACAAAGGCCTTGACGACGCGTAACGAGCAGGTTACTCGTCGTTCGTGGATTTGGTAGCCCAGGCCCTCGCGGACGAGACCAGGCGTGCGATCCTTCGCATGCTGCGGGACGGCGAGCTGTCCGCGGGAGCGATCGCCGGCGCGTTCGACGTGACCCGCCCGGCGATCAGCCGGCACCTGCGCGTGCTGCGCGAGGCCGGGCTCGTGATCGACGCGGCGCAAGGACGCGAGCGCGTGTATCGGCTCGAGCTTGGAGCGCTCGCGGAGCTCGAGGCGTTTCTCGCGGAGCTTCGAGAGGACCGCGCGTCCACGTGGGAGCGCCGCTTCATGGCGCTCGAGACCGAAGTGCATCGCACCAAGCGCGAGCGCGCGAAAGAAGAGAAGGCGCAGCGCGTGATCATCAACGACGACAAGAAGGACAACAAGAAGGAGACCGCATGAGCAAGAAATCGACCGGAACCCTCCGTGGCAATGATCTGACCCTGACGCGTTCGTTCAAAGCGCCGATCGCCGATGTGTGGACGAGCGTTACGAAGTCCGAGCACACCGAGCGCTGGTTCGGTAAGTGGGAAGGCGACGCGCGCCCCGGCAACACCATTCGCATACTGATGGTGTTCGAGAAAGGCGACGCGTGGACGAACGCGACGATCAACAAGTGCGAGGCGCCGCATCACCTGGACTTGACGACCAAGAGCGGGTACGGCGAATCGCACTACGAGCTGAAGCTGCGCGAGGACAACGGCACGACGCACCTCGAGTTCGTGCATCACCTGACCGATCGCAAGGGCGTCGGCGAATTGGGCCCGGGTTGGGAGTACTACATGGACATGCTCGTCCATGCGCGCGAGGGCACACCGAAGCCGGCGTGGGACGATTACTACCCGGCCCTCAAGGACGACTACGTCGCGCAAGCCGCGTCGGCGACGTAGGATCCATAGTGCGGCGACGTCGCGGTGGACGTGATGCGGCACCGCATGCGCAGCGTGCTCCTGATCTCTCTGCTGTTCGCGTGAAGCTCTCCGCCCGCGCGTCCAGCGCCCCTCGCCGACGACGTACGGCTCGAGTTCGTCAATCACCGGCACATCGAGGGCCGAAACAATGTCTCCTCGTATTTCTCCAATTACGATCCTCCCTTAGAAGCTGTGAGGTGTTCGACTACTTGCGGGTGGCGACGGGGATCTTGGCGCCGCTGCCCGTCGCGGAGGCACGCTTGGGCCGGCGGACGGCTCTCACCTTGCCGCTCCTGCCACCGCCGCAGAAGAACTGATCGCCACCATCGGACTCGAGCCCTGAAATGCCCATTCCGGGCGGCATCTCCAACTTCTCGATCACCTCGCCCGTCTGGGGATCGACGCGCCTCAATTCGCTCTCGTCCCCTTCCCAGGTGGCGTGCCAGAGCTCTCCGTCGACCCAGGTGACGCCGGTGACGAAGCGGTTGGACTCGATCGTGCGAAGGATCGCCCCGGTTTCTGGATCGACCTGATGGATCTTTCGGTCCTGGTGCTGTCCCACCCAGAGCGTTCCTTCGGCCCATGTGAGTCCCGAGTCACGGCCGCGGCCCGGAGCGGGGATCGTGGCGAGCACACCGCCGGTCTTCGGATCGATCTTCTGGATGCGATCCTCGGCGAGCTGAAACAGGTGCTCGCCATCGAAGGCCGTTCCCGCATGCGCGGCGACATCGATCGAGCGCAGCGTTTTGCCGCTCGCGGGATCGAAGGCGTTGAGCTTGTCTCCGGAGGCGAACCAGACGTGCTGACCGTCATAGGTGACTCCGCCCACGCTCTGGACACCTGAAAACGGTCCGTATTCACGCACGATCTCTGCGCTCGCTCGTCTCATGTCGCCATCCTATCCAGTCGGAAGAGGAGCGGGGAGTAACAAGACCGTCGCGAATCCCGGTATGGGAGGGGTCATCCAACGACGAGCACGCCCGCGACCGAACGACTGGACTTTGCCTGCGGCCGCAAGCGAGTCGAGAGCTCGCTGAACGGTGCGCTGACTCGTTCCAAGCGCGAGCGCCAGGGCGGAGCTCGACCACGATTCCCCGTCGGCGAGGAACGCGAGCACCGGCGCATGCTCCTCGTCGACCGGCCGCGCCAGAACGACGACCTCGCGTGCTCGGCGCGGCGTCAGCGCAAAACCTCGCTTGGTCGCGCTCACGTCGGCCAGCGTCCGAAGCATCGTGCGAAGTCGCCCTACTTCGACTCGCAATCGTGCGCGATGCGATTCATTGGCGGACTTCGATTGGAATGCACGCGCGACGAGCACCTCCCTCGGTACATCTCCCGGCCACGCTTCGGCCAGCGCGCGTGCGAGCGTGAACAACACCGGGCGCTTTGCGAGCGAGACGACCTTGCTTGGGTGGTGCACGACATGACGGCAAGCGTCGACGATGAAAGCGTTCGACGCCAGCAATGCTTCGACCTCGTCGAGCAAGAGCGGTTTCTCCTCGCCACTGGTAATCAGGCGCGCAGCGGGCGCGTTCAGGAGAGCGATCGCGCTTTCGACCTCCGCCAGCAGCGCAGGAATACGTGCGTCGCGCGCCGCGTGCTCGGCTCGAGTGAGCGCTGCTCGCGCTTCCGTCGCGCGCAACCGCCGCATCGCGATCCCCGCGACCGCCAACTCGTGGGCGGCCCGCGACGCGGGCGGGAACGGTGTGGGATCGAGCGCAGCGAGCGTACGCTCGGCCTCGTCGAGGCGCCCGATAAGGAGAAGGCGCCGGACCTCGAGGTACCGCGCATGCGCCGCGTTCGCCCGATCACCGTGCTCTTCGAGCGTCACGCGCGCGGCGTCGAGCGCCTTCGCGGGCCAGCTCAAGTCGCGCGAGACGAGCGCGATCTCGGCCTCGGCGACGACGCACCTCGCGCGAGCCATCGCCTGTTTCGGACCGAAGGCACGTGCAGCACTTCGCAGGAGGGACTTCGCTCGAACGTGATCGCCGAGCTGCGCCATCGCGATCCCGCGAAGCGCGAGACTAGGCCCGTCGTCGCGCAACGCGACGCGTTTCAACGCGCCGAGGGGATCTCCCGCGGCCAGTGCACGCGCCGCAGCAGTGATCATCGAATCCATCGGTCGCGCCGATCATGCGCGCGCGGTGACCGTGATCAATCGAAATCCCGCCACACTTGTAACTCCCATCATTCGATGCGCGACCCTTACGGTGTCTCGTGACCGACAACCACCAAGTCGAATCGAGGAATGAGCGATGACAAAGCACACGACCGGAACACGTAAAGAGTGGCTCGCAGCGCGGCTCCAGCTGCTCGAGGCGGAGAAGGAGCACACCGGGCGTAGCGACGAGCTGGCGCGACGGCGGCAGGCGCTGCCGTGGGTTCGGATCGACCAGGAATATCGATTCGAGACCGAGGATGGCAACCTCTTGCTCGCCGATCTGTTTCGGGGGCGCTCGCAGCTCCTAGTGTATCATTTCATGTTCGGGGCCGACTACACGGCCGGGTGTCCGTCCTGCTCGGCAATTGCGGACGGGTTCAACGGGTCCGTCGTCCATCTGGCCAACCACGACGTCACGCTTTGGGCGGTGTCGCGAGCGCCACTCGCAAAGTTGCAGGCCTACAAGAGGCGCATGGGATGGACGTTCCCGTGGGCATCCTCGTTCGGCGGCGAATTCAATTTCGACTTCAACGTCTCGCTCAGCCAAGAGCAACAGCGCGAGGGGACCGCCGAATACAATTACCGGCGCGAGCCGGCGTTGACGGAGCGCGGGATCGGCGAGTCACTGACGAAAAGCGGCGAGGGGCCTGTCGCCGAGCTCGCGGCCACGACCGGAACCGACGTGGCCACGTACACGCGCGAGAGGCCGGGCATCAGCTCGTTCGTGCTCGAGGACGGCGTCGTCTACCACAGCTATTCCACCTATTCGCGTGGAGTGGACGGCGTGTGGGGCATGTACCAGTGGCTCGACCGTGCCTCGAAGGGGCGCAACGAGACGGGCATCTGGTGGCGCCGCCACGACGAGTACGGGAAAGGCTGATCCTGGACGCTGTCATTGTCGAAGCCATGGGACGGGAGATCGCGCGACGTATGGTGTCGGAGTTTCGCAGCACGCTTTCTTCGGCATGACGTCGAGCCCGAGGCTGGAAAAACGAACAACCGAGCTTGAGGTCCGTTTTCAATTCGGCGCCCGAGGACGAGCCGCCCGGATCTGGCTGGAAATCGCGGACTACGCGACATCGGTGCGCGGCAGAACCGGGGTCGTTCACGTACTCGCGTCTGCCGAGACGTGACTTCGTCGGCTTACGCTTCGTGCCCGCGCACATCCAGAACTTGTTCGGTTGGAGGTTGGTCATGCAGTGCAATTGCAAAACGAAGGCGGGCAAACGGACCCAACGCTCGATGCTCTCGGCGATCGTTCCGGCGATTGTTCTCGTGCTGCTGCCGAAGTGCCCGCTGTGCATCGTCGCGTATGCGGCGTGCGTCGGTGTCGGGCTGTCGGTGTCGACCGCGGCGATGCTGCGCGGCGCGATCATCAGCATCTGTGGTGTTGCGCTCGTAGCTCTGGTCGCGCGTGCGGCGAAGCGCGGCTATCGCACTCGACGGATGCACGATCGAGAGATCGACATCTAGATCGCCGATCGGTTCGGTCCGGGAGTAGTTCCGCGCGGTTCCGGCACGGATCGACTTCGATCTGCGGCTGTGATCGCGTCGACGCATGAGCATCGAACGATGGCGGCCTCGTTCCGCAGGCGGTAGGTCACGGCCCGCTCGGTGAACAGCGAAGCCCAGCATCGGCTGATGTGCTCGAGGATCGCCGTCGCCCCGACGACGTTCAGATACGTGTCGTGCTGGCCCGCGAACGAGGCCGTCGGCAAGTCCTCCGCCGTCGCACTGGATCGGATGGCGTAGGCGGCTTGCTCGCCGAGCCGGGCGAGCGGGCGGGTGATCGCCGCCGCCAGATCGTCGGGGATGGCGATCCCTTCGAGGGTCCGGCGGATCTCCACGCTGAGCGCGCGGATCGCTTCGCGGTCGTCCGGCTTCAGGCGCGACAGTCGCTCGAGCCGATCGTCGATCGACGGCGCTTCCACCGTGATCCGCTGGAAGGCGTCCGTCGTCACGCAAAGGCCAGCCGGCACGCGGATGCCTTCGATCCGCGAGAGCTCCCCGAGGTGCGCGCCCTTGCCGCCAACGACCGCGATCTGCGTCCGGTCGATCTCGTGGAAACCCAACACGTAGCAGCCCAACCGTTCGCCACCCGCAAAAGGGCGCCACCGACTGCGGAAGGAAGTCATGGCCGCGCAGACTAGGCATCTCGTCTCGAAAACACAGTCTTGTGAACTTGGCGCGTTCTTGAGCGAGTTAGGATGGGAGACAACGAGGATCGCCGGCCCGATCAGCGCACGAGCCGGGCGACTTGGTACGAACGCGCCGCGAGACAGCCGCCGCTGACCGCCCGACCCTCAGCGGTCGCCCGCGCACGAGCATCCGCGCGCTTGGCCGCCGATACGCTGCGGATCAGCGTTCATGCGGATGCGGCAGCGCCGGCAACAGCTGTTCGAGCGTGATCGGAAAGTCGCGCACGCGTACACCGGTCGCGTTGAACACCGCATTCGCGACGGCGGCGCCGGCGCCGCAGATCCCGACTTCGCCGATACCCTTGGCTCCGAGCGCGTTCGCCTTGTCGTCAAAACCGTCGAGGATGATCGCGTCCACCGCGGGCACGTCGGCGTGCACCGGAACGAGGTACTGCGCGAGGTCGCGATTGACGAAGGCGCCGCTGCGCACGTCGATGACGCCCTCTTCGTGCAACGCCGCGCTCACGCCCCAGAGCATGCCGCCGATCAGCTGCGAACGCGCGGTCTTGGCGTTGAAGATCCGCCCCGCCGCGAACACGCCCAGCATCCGGCGCAGCCGGATCTCGCCCGTATCGACGTCGACGCCGATCTCTGCGAAATGAGCGCCGTAGCTGTTCAGCGCGAAGTCGGGATCGAGCCACTTGTCGGGGATCGAGCCGCTCGCGTCGAGTCCCGCCGGGAAGTTGCGTGTGACGGCCGCGGTCAGCTCCTCCGACGCGTTCCCTGCGGTGATCCGGCCGTTCGCGAAGACGGCCGATCCGAGATCGGCTTCGCGCAGCGGCGACTGCTCGTCGGTGCGGAGCTTCGCGACCAACTTGTCGAGTAATGCCCGGCACGCGGCGTACACCGCACCGCACGAGTTGGTGGCGCCCCAGGACCCTCCCGAACCGGCGCTGCGTGGGAAGTCCGAGTCGCCGAGCTCGACGCGCACGCGTTCGATCGGCAACCCCAGCGACTCGGCGGCGATCTGAGTCAGGATCGTGTAGGTACCCGTCCCGATGTCCGTCATATCCGACTGGACGACGGCGATCCCATCCGGGCCGATCCGGACCCTCGCTTCGGTCGCGAGCTGGAAGTGCGGCCGGATCGCCGCCGACATGCCGTAACCGATCAGCCACTGGCCGTCGCGCACGCTCGCCGGCGTCTTGGGGCGCTTGTCCCAGCCGAACCGCCGTGCACCTTCGCGGTAGCACTCGACGAGCCGGCGTTCGCTGAACGGCAACCCACTCTCGGGATGCCGCTCGGGCTCGTTCTTGATGCGCAGCTCGATCGGATCCATGCCGAGCGCGTGGGCGAGCTCGTCCACGGCCGACTCGATCGCGAGCAGTCCGGGCGCCTCGCCGGGAGCGCGGACGTCTTCGCCGTCGGGCACGTCTAGCAAGACGGCGCGGTGCTTGGTCTCGCGGTTCGGTGCCGCGTAGAGCCCGCGTCCGGTCACCGCAGTTTGCTCGACGTATGCGCCGGTGGAGCCCCCCGAGCTCGTCACATCGTGACCGAACGCGATCAACCGGCCATCACGATCGGCGGCGAGGCGAACGCGCTGCAGGGATGCAGGCCGATTGCCGATCAGCTGGAAGACCTGCTGCCGGGCCAGCGTTACCTTGACCGGTTGTGCGAGCTGCCGGGCCGCCAGCACCGCCAGGATCGTCTCGGCGTGAACGCCGAGCTTGGAGCCAAATCCACCACCGACGTACCGCGAGATCACCTTGACCCGCTGAACGTCGATCCCGAGCGTCTTTGCGATGCGCACGCGCGCGTCCGCGACGATCTGCGTGGGGACGTGAACCGTGACCGCGTCGCCGTTCCAGACCGCGAGACAGCCGTGTGGCTCCATCGGCTGACTGAAGCAAAAGGGCGTGGTGTAGCGCTGGTCGAGCTTGACCGGCGCGCTGTCGAACGCGGCGTCGAAGTCGCCGACCGATGTGTCGACCGCGAACCCTGCATTCACGCTCACCGGCACGAACGCATCGGCCTCGCGTGCGGCGAGATCGAAGCGCCCTTCGAGGACCTGGTACTCGATCTCGACGAGCGCGGCGGCGGCACGTGCCTGCTCCAACGTCACGGCGACGACCAGCGCCACGGGTTCGCCGAACGCATGGACGTCGGGGCCTTGGAGGACCGGGTACGAGCGCTGGTAGCTGTCGAACGCCGTCATGTCGGGCTTGGGCTGGCGCGGGGCGTCGAGGTGGGTCATCACCAGGCGGACGCCGGGAGCCTGCTGCGCGCGCTTGGTGTCGATCCGTTTGATCCGGCCGCGACCGACCGTCGCGCCGACGATGAAGCCATAGAGCGGTTGCCCGATGCCCCACTCTTCATAGGCGTACGTCGCCTGGCCGGTGACCTTCAGCGACCCCTCGACGCGATTGATGGGCTGTCCGATCATGGTGGCTCCTTCAGCTCGCCGCGGCGCGCTCGAGCGTGCGGATCAGCGTTCGCTTGGCGAGCTCGATCTTGAAGTCGTTGTGTCCGCGCCCGATCGCGCGTGCTAACGCGGCATCCGCCGCCAGGCGAAAGCTCTCGATCGTTGCGGGACGCGTCTCGAGCACCGCTTCCGCTTCCAGCGAACGCCACGGCTTGTGCGACACGCCCCCGAGCGCCACCCGGGCGCGAGTGATCGTTCCGCTCGTGGTCGCGACGATCGCCGCGACCGAGACCAGCGCGAACTCGTACGACGCACGATCGCGAACCTTGCGATAGAGCTGCTTCCCCGGTGGTCGTGGCGGCAGGACGACACCCGTGATCAGCTCGCCGGGCGCGATCACGGTCTCGATGTGGGGCGTGCTGTTCGGCAGGAGATGAAAGTCGCCGAGCGGAATGCGGCGCGTGTTCCGCTTCGGATCGAGCAACTCGACCTCGGCCTCGAGTGCGATCATCGCGACCGCCATGTCCGACGGGTGAGTCGCGATACATGACTCGCTCGCGCCGAGGATTGCGTGCCCTCGGTTGAACCCACCGATCGCGGAACAGCCGGCGCCGGGGCTGCGTTTGTTGCAAGGAGCCGCCGTGTCGTAGAAGTAACCGCAGCGGGTGCGCTGCAAGAGATTTCCGGCGATCGATGCCTTGTTACGCAATTGCGGCGACGCGCCCGCCAGCAGTGCCTGCGCGAGCACGGGATACCGAGTGCGCACGCGCTCGTCAGCGGCGACATCGGCGTTGAGCGCCTGTCCACCGATCCGGAGTCCGCCGTCGGGAAGATCTGCGATGTCGCGTAGCGGGAGCCGGCTGATGTCGATCAGGTGAGCCGGCTGTTCGATCTCGAGCTTCATCAGATCGAGAAGGTTCGTGCCTCCGCTGATGAACTTCGCACCGGCCGCCGCCGCCGCCGCGACCGCGGTGTTGGGGTCGGTCACTTGCTCGAAGGTGAACGATCTCATTCGCCATCCCCTACGGCTACGTCGCGAATGGCTGCGATGATGTTCGGATAGGCAGCGCAGCGGCAGATGTTGCCGCTCATCCGCTCGCGGATCTCGTCATCGGTCAGCTCGATGTGCCGAGAGGCGACATCCGCCGTGGCGTGACTTGGCCACCCTTGCTTTGCTTCGGCGAGCATGCCGATCGCGGAACAGATCTGGCCCGGGGTGCAGTACCCGCATTGAAACCCGTCATGCTCGACGAAGGCGGCCTGCATCGGATGCAGCGCCCCCGGTTTGCCGAGGCCCTCGATGGTCACGATCTCGTCCCCGGCGTGCATCACCGCGAGCGTGAGGCACGAGTTGATCCGCCGGCCGTTGATGAGGACGGTACAGGCGCCGCACTGCCCGTGATCGCAGCCCTTCTTGGTTCCCGTCAGGTGCAGATGTTCGCGAAGTGCGTCGAGAAGTGAGGTCCGCGGATCGAGCTCGAGATCGTGCGGCTTGCGATTGATCGTCAAGACCGTCTTGACCTTGCGATCCGCTCCGCGTGCTTCGCCGGCGGCCTTGGCGGATCGCGGTTGCTCTGCGACTGGCTTGGGCTGCGGCATGAGCGGCCCGGGGGTGCAAAGTGCGAACCGCTCACACGGTGCCGCATCGATCCGAGCGACGGCGTTTCATCGCGTCTCGCTCGTCCTGGTTCCCGCTTCGACGCGGGTTCTTCGGCGCTCCGGGCGCATCCTCGCACCACGCGTGCGGCGATCCGCTCCGGTGCCCTCGCGCGGGTTCGCCACAACCTGGCCGCGCGCGGCGTTCGTGCGCGCACACTCCGCCGGAGATCCGCATCGATTGACCAAGACGAGGGACGTATGCGAACCAAGGCGCATGGCCGCGAAGCCCAGGCTGCACCGCAAGCATGACTTCCCTGTCGACAGAACGCGCGAGCAGCTCGAGCCCGGGCCGATCGTGCTGATCAGCTCCGCCTACAAACGGGCGCGAAATATCATGACGCTGGGCTGGCACATGATGCTCGACTACAGCGTCGTCGGTTGTTACGTGTGGGATGCGAACCATAGCTTCGAGCTGTTCCGGCGCAGCAAGCAGTGCGTGATCAACGTGCCGACACGCGAACTGGTCGACACGGTCGTCCGTATCGGCAACTGCCACGGGACCGAAGGTGACAAGTTCGAGCGCTTCGGCCTGACCGCGTTGGCGGCGTCTAAGGTCGACGCGCCGCTGATCGGCGAATGCTATGCGAGCTTCGAGTGCCGGCTCGCCGATGCCAGCCAGATCGCGAAGCGCGGATTATTCATCTGGGATGTCGTCAAAGCGCACGTCGCCCCGATCAAGAATCCCGAGACGCTCCACTATCGAGGCCAGGGCGTGTTCAGGCTCGCAGACGGATCAATCAACCGCCGTCGCCTGTTCAAGCCGGATCGGCTGGAATGAGTGCGCGGATCCGGCTCGGCGCTCGCCGAGATCCATCAAACCAAACCCAAGGACACCAGATTCAGCGCGTTGCGGGATAGGGATCGGTGACGACCAGCAATGCTCCGCCCTTCGGATCGCAAACGTAGGCGTGGCCAGTGTCGTCCGCGACGACACAACTCGAGTCTTCAGCAACCGCGACGCTACCGAGCACATCGAGCTTGCCGCCTGCGCCGACACCGATGATCGAGAGCGTCGCACTGTCGCCGCCGGGCACGTAGAGATGCCCGAGCGACGGGTTGTACGCGATAATGTCGACGCCCTTGCCTGTATCGGCGGTGCCGACTTGCTTGCCGTCGCGCGCGATGTCCAGGGCCATCGCTTTACCTTCATCGCAACCGACGAACAAGAGACCGCGTTTCTCGTCGAGCGAGATTCCTCGCGACGCTTTGCACCCGTTCTTCCAGCGCGCCGCTTCCTTGTGCTTCGCGATATCAATCGCGACGCTGGCGTCGTTCCATGTGTGCGTGTACGCGCGGCCTCGGGTCGCGTCGATCACGAGTGACTCGGGGCCACCCGGCACATCGAACGCGCCCTTGCGCACGAGCTTGCCTTTCTCGAACGCAAAGAATTCGATCTGCTTCTTGCCCGGTTCGGTCACCCACACTTCCTTCGCGGGCTCGACCCAGCGCACGTAGTCCGGACCGCCTGCGAGCTTGGTGCTACCGACGATCTTCATCGTCTTGGGATCGACGATCTCGAGCTCGGTACGACTGCGATCGGACGCGAAGATGAAGCCACCGCCGCTATCGGCGGACGTCGTGCCCTCGCCGTGGCCACCACCGAACTTGTCGGCATCTGCGGAGAAGCCAGCGATCGGCTCGATCTTCTGCGTCTTCGGATCGATCAGGTCAAGCTTGCCGGTTCGACCTGCGGGCGCGAGCACGCGATGCAGCGTCGGCGAAAACATCAGATCGTCAAAACCGATGCCTGCCTCGCCGTCGGGAAGGGCGAGCTTGGTCGGCTTCGCGATCTCTGGCTTGGCGATCGCGGACGATCCAAAGAGCAATACAAGAACAGCTGAACGGGTGATGCGCATGGTGAACCTTCTCGAGTGAGGGGACCGAAGTCATGGTCGGGAT
>JAQBQF010000163.1 GCA_028287115.1 Myxococcales bacterium | reverse complement strand
CGAGAGCCTGTCGGCGCGGTTCGCCCGCGGCCGGCTGGCGTTCGCCGATGCCCAGCGCGTGGCCTACCAGGTCGCCGACGCGCTGGCGGCGTCGCACGCCGCGGGCATCCTGCACCGCGATCTCAAGCCCGACAACATCTTCCTGATCGAGCGAGGTGGCAGCTCGGATGTCGTGAAGCTCCTCGATTTCGGCGTCGCGAAGCTGTCGGATCCCTCGGGCGACGGTGGGATCTCGATGCACTCGACCGCGGCCGGCCAGATCATCGGAACGCCCGAGTACATGTCGCCCGAACAAGCCGCCGGGCAACCCGTCGACTTTCGAACGGATATGTATGCGCTCGGCGTCATCGTCTTCGAGATGCTCACCGGCGAGCTGCCGTTTCAAGCGAAGAGCTTCGGCGAGCTGCTGATCAAGCACATGACCGAGCCCGTCAGGTTGCCGCCGGCGGCGCCCGGCCTGCCGCACGGAGTCCAGAACGCACGCGACCGACTCATCCTCGATCTACTCGCGAAAGATCCGAACGAACGGCCACGCTCGATGAGCGAGGTCGAGCAGCGCATGCGCGAGTTGGTCGAGGCGATGGACCTGCCGGCGCCGCCGAAGAAGCGCGCCACGACGAGCGGCAGCATGCTGAAGATTTCGGATCGGCCTCCGCCGCGATCATCGGAGCTCGTGGGCGTGCAACCACCGCGAGCCATCACACCGCCGGAGCGGCCCCGGACCCCGCCTCAGGAGGGCGGCGCGGCGGCGCAAGACGCGGTCGGGCGCGTGAAGCTGCAGCGAGTCGCGGTGCAGCCGGGTTCGCGCAGCGGCGAAGCGATCGAGACGCGGCGGCCGACGCCGGCACCGATCGCGGCCCCCGGCGACGACGTCAAGGCAACCCAGAACGATCGGTTGGCAAAGGCGAGTGGAGAGCGGCTCGCGATCTCCAGCACCGAGGCCGAGCGGCTGAAGAAGCCGATCACCGGTGATCGTGCTGCGGGAGATCACCCTGCCCTGGCGCGAACGAGCAGCGCCGATCGCACGCCGGTGCGCAGATCCACGCCCGCCCCGCGTCCGGGCACACAAAGCGAACCGCCGGTATCGCGCGCAGGAACCGAGAGCAAGCCGCCGGCAAACCGCGGGGGCGCCGAGAGCAAAACGAGTCGGGCGGCAAGCCCGAGCAATTCGCCCGCGACCGCGCCTCGGCGTGCGGGCACGGAGACCCCGCGTTCGGCAAGCGACAGCGATGCCCCGGCGCAGCGCACCGCTGCACGCGCGGCGATTCGGGGTGGCGCCCATCCCGCGCTACGCGTTGGAACGCAGAGCGGCTCGACGGCTGCGCTCACGCAACCGGTCTCGGCGCGCGCGGGATCTCCGTCGCGGATCGGCGGCGACAGCGGATCGCATACCGCGCTTCCTGCTGGACGATCCGCCCGCATTGGCGTGGACAGCGGATCGCATCCGGTTCCGACTTTGCGCCCGAAACCCGTGCCCGAGCCGGCGCGCAAACCGATCCCGCGGCTGTGGATCGCAGGTGGGATCGGCGCGGTCGCCGTGATCGCGATCCTCGCCGTGCTCGCGTTCGGGCGCGCCGATCATCGCGTGACGCCGGTCGCACCGGAGGCGCCAGGGAAAGGCAACGCAGCGCCAGCGCCGCTGAACGAGGTAAAGATCAAGTTCGTGTCGGCACCACCTGGAGCAACCGTCCGGATCGCGGGCACGAGCGATCCGATCGGCATCACGCCTTTCACCAAGAGCTTTCCCCGCAGCGATCTATCGATGAAGTTCCAATTCGAGAAGCCCGGGTACACGAGCGCGACAGGAGACGTCTCGCTCGCGTCGGACGATGCACTTCCGGTCGTGATGACCGCAACGAACGTTGCGACGCCCAGCGTCGCGACGCAACCCGGTGTCGCGGCGCAGCCGACCGCCGCAACGCAACCGATTGCCAAACCAACTGCCCATCCGCCTACGTCGGCGACGAAGCCAGCTCCACTCGCGGAGCACCCGCTCGACCGCAACGGGACGATGGACGTTTTCGGCACGAAGAAGAAATGATCCGGCTTGCAACCATCGCAATCGCAGCATGCGTGCTGATCCGCCCAGCCTATGCCGACGACAAGATCGAGCAAGCACGCGCGGTCGTCGAGGCGGCCGATACCGACTACAAGCTCGGCCGGTTCCATGAGGCGCTCGAGAAATACTCGAAGGCCTACGAGCTCTATCCGGCCGCGCCGTTGCTCTTCAACATAGGCCAGTGCCACCGATATCTGAAGGACTACGAGAAGGCGATCTTCTTCTTCCAGGGATATCTGCGCGATGACCCCACCGCCTCGAATCACGCGGTCGTCGAAGATCTGATCCGCGAAGCCAAGACCGAGCTCGACAAGCAGCAAACTTCCCCGGATCCCGTCGCCGAGACCAAGCGGGCGGAAGAGGCGAAGCGACAATCCGAACAGGAAACGCAGCGACGCGCCGAACAGGACGCGAAGCGTCGCGCCGAAGACGACGCGCGGCGACGCGCCGACGAGGACGCGAAGCATGGAAACGGCCACACGTCGCGGCTGTTACCGATCTCGTTGGTCGCCGGTGGCGCCGCGGCGTTCGTCGGGGGTGTCGCGTTCTACTACTACGGGCAACCGCGCGGGCCAAACGAGATGTTCGTCTACGACGATACCCGGATCCTCGGCGGCACGATGATGGTCCTCGGCGGAGCGGCCGCGATCACCGGCAGCCTCCTGCTCGCTCGCCATCCATCCTCGGCCCCGATCGCCGCCGTCGTCCCCGGTGGCCTGTTCGTCGGATGGGCAGGCGAGCTTTGACCACCGGTGGCGTCACGGTGCTCGCGCTGATCCTCTGCGCGGGATGCAATCGGCACATCAACCCGGAGTGGTGTGCACAGCCGGGTCATAGCGATCCGCTGTGCACGGAGCTGGACGGCGGGGCTGCGCATTGCACGAAGGACGAGGACTGCTCGAACGGGCTCGTCTGCGACACGGCGATCAGTGGTGGCGCCTGCGTCGCGTGCACCGACACGAACGTCGCAATGTGCTCTCCTCCGATCTGCCTGATGGACAAATGCGCGGCGTGCGCGACTAACGCCGATTGTCCGTCCGAGGCGTGCCTACCTGATGGGGCGTGCGCCGCAGAGGCCAACGTTCTCTACGCATCCCCGATGGGGAGCGGCGCGGCGTGTACCCGTGCCCAGAAGTGCTCGTTCGCGATGGCGACAGGGCTCGTGACGGCGGCGCGCAAGACGATCATGCTCGATGCGGGCACGTATCTCGGCGCGCAAACGCTCGCTCGCTCTGCGCAGGTGGTGGGCAGGGGCGCGATCGTCGACGCAAATGGCCAAGGCGCCGGAATCTCCGTGACCAACGACGCAGCGGTCGAGCTCGACTTCATGACGATCCAGAACGCGACGACGGCGAGCGGCCTCACGTGCGACAGCGGCAACATCGTGGCCCACGCGATCACGGTGACCGCGAATCAATTCGGCATCATCGCCGCGTGCACGCTCCAGCTCGACCGTTCGCAGGTCACTCACAACGCGAACGGTGCACTCGAGGTCACGGCCGGCACGATCAACGTCCGCAACAACTTCTTCGTCAACAACGGCAATATCAACCTGTCGAACAACCGCAACGTCACGATCGGAAGTGCGGTGACCGGTGCGTTCGTGTTCAATACGGTCGCGTACAACGTCTCGAAATTTCCGTCGTTGCCGGGCATCGCGTGCAGCGCGACGACGCTCGATGCCGAAGGCAACCTGATCACCGACAACAACCGTGCCGGCAACTTCAACAGCACCCAGGTCTCGGGGTCGTGTGACTTTACGAAGTCCTATACGCAGTCGGGCATGAACGATCTGCATTGGGTCGACGTGACTTCCGATTTTCATCTGACGGTGCTGTCGACGCCGGTGATCGACGTCGGACTCGCAAATTGTGCGGGGCTGACGGACTTCGATGGCGACGCCCGACCGATGGGCGGTGGCTGCGATCTCGGCGCCGACGAGCTCAAGCCCTGAGCAACTCCGCATCCCGCCGGACGATCAAGGTCGATCGTCATCGGGGCCTTACAAGCGAACGCGGTTTTGTACGCCGAAATTACAATGAAAGGTTGGCCGCGCCTCGGCGGGGCTCGTATTTTTCGGCGGACGGACCAAACCACCCGACGGTCCGATAAGGATTTTTGCCATGAAGAAGCTCACCACGTTGTTTGCGATCGTGACCCTGTCGACCACGCTCGGCCTCGCGGGCTGCAAGAAGAAGCGGGACGAGGAAGCCAAAGACAACACCCCGGCCGCGAAGACCAACGACATGAAGCCGGATGACAAGGCTGCGCCGAAGCCGGACGAGCCGAAAAAGGAAGACACCGCTGCCGCGCCTACGGCCGACCTGCCGGCCGAGTGCAACGAGTACAAGGCCGTGGTCGAGAAGCTCGCGACCTGCGACAAGATGCCGAAGGAAGCGCGCGACGCGCTCAAGCAGGGGTTCGACCAGGCATCCGCAACCTGGGCAAAGCTCTCCGGTGACGCGAAGGCCCAGCTCTCGACGGCGTGCCGCTCGGGCACGGAAGCCGTGACGACCGCCGCGAAGACGACCTGCGGCTGGTAACTCGAACGGTTACTTGCGGTCCATGCAACCGAGCGGGGTCTTCGCGCACTCGCGCGCGTCGAAGCCTTTCTTGCGCTCGATGTCTCGCTGCCGCTGTTGCTCGTCCCTGATCCGCTGCTCGAGCTCCTGCCGATTCTTGCGGATCTGACCCAGCTCTCTTTGAGCTCGCTCCTGTTCCGCTCGTGTCACCGCGATATCGAGACGGTGCTGTGCCGCGCTCAGGCTTGCGTCGATATCCGCGAGCTCGCGCGCGACACGCTCGAGCTCGACGCGAGCCTTCTCCGACTCCTGTCGAGCGGCGGACGCCGCATGCTCCGCGGTCGTTCGCTTGTCGATCGCGATCTGCGATTGCTTGGCGCTATCGATCGCGAACCAGGCGAGCGCAAAGGCCGCGAGTACGGCGATTCCCGTGACGGCGAGCATCCAGGTCGGCCGCTTCTTCGCGACCTCGGCGCGGCGAAGCTCGGCCTCCTGCTCGATCCTCCGAGCCTCGAGCGCCGCGGCGTGACGCGCGCGCTCCGTCGCCTCGACCGCCTCGATCCGTAGCCATGCTTCACGTTCGGCGGCGATCCGAGCCTGTTCGATCCGTAGTTGCTCTTCGCGCACGGCGCGTTCGCGGGCTTCCGCCGCCTCGACGCGTTGCCTGTCCGCGAGCTCGCGTGCCGCAGCTTCGACAATTCGCGCGTCTTCGATCGCCTTGTGCTCGTCGGCGATTCGTTCCTGCTCGATCGCGCGCAGCTCGTGCAACGAGGTCATCACCGATGCTTCGATCCGTCGTTCCTGCATGCCGGGTAGACAGCGGTTCGCAGCAGCGATTGCAGGGTTTTTGTCGTCCCAAGGATCGGGCGATCGAGGGTGTCCCGCGCCGAAACTGAAAACGGCGCCAGGCAGATGCCGGGCGCCGGATCGTCACGCTAGGTGACCGCTAGCTGCAGCCCTTGGCGAGCGGATTCTCGAGGCATTCCTTGCTGAGGTGGACGCCCTTGTTGCGCTCGGCGCGCTCGGCCGCGGCCTTGGCTGCCGCGACGCGTGAACGCATCTCGGCCTGCTCCTGCTGGAGCTGGGCGAGCTTCGCGCGAGCCTGTGAACGGTCGGCATCGTTCTGCGCGATGGCGAGGTCGTTGACCGCCTTGTCGACGCGCGTGGTGATGTCGTCCATGTCCTTCTCGACCTTTTCGAGCTTCTCTTTCGCCTCGGCGGCGTCCTTGACGGCGGCAGCCGCGGCGCGCTCCGCGATCTCCTGCTTGCGTTCCGCTTCGTCGGACGCGTTCTTGCGCTGGATCGCGAAGATCACGAGACCGATCGCAGCGACGATCGCGAATCCGGTCACGACGAGCATCCAGGTCGGACGCTTCTTCGCGATATCGGCGCGGCGCAGCTCCATCTCCTGCTGGAGGCGCTGCTGCTCGAGCGCCGCCTGCTGGCGAGCTTGTTCGGCCGCATGCGCCGACTCGACGCGCATCCGAGCCTCGCGCTCTTGCGCCAGCCGTGCATCTTCGATCGAGCGATGGTGATCGCGCTCTTCGCGGATCTTGGCTTCTTCTGCCTCGCGGCGAATGCGCTCGGCCTCTTGCTGCGCACGCATCCGCTGCTCTTCCGCACTGCGGACGGCGTGCTCTTCCTCTTGTACGCGGTTCTCCTCGATCTGGCGGAGCTCCCGTAGAGAGAACAAGACTGAATTCTCGCGCTTCTCGCCTTGGGCCATGAAACGTTCCTTTTGCCCGGCTTCCCGGGCTCTTCGATCATTAACACGCACGATCCCGGCGAGCAATGAGGACGAAGGTATCGGGCGGCCCTATTCTCGCCCACTTGGTCGGGACTTGGGCTCATTTGCTATGGACAGCCCGCCTGCGATACACCGCAAACCCATGGGCTACGTCGATCTCCACAGCCACGTGCTGTTCGGCCTCGACGACGGCGCTCCCGACCAAGCGACCGCGATCGCGTTGCTGGACGGCTTGGCGGCCCTTGGCATCACCGAGCAGTGCGTAACTCCGCATCAAAAGTCCGCACAGTATCTGCCGGCGTGGGACCTGGTCGAGAGCACGTACGCGGAGCTAGAGAAACTTCGCAAGCCACATCATCCGACGCTGCGGCTCGCGGCCGAGAACATGTGGGACGATGTGTTTTATCGTCGCGCGCAGGACAACACGATCCCTGGCTACAAAGGAACTGTTGCATTCCTGGTCGAAATCCCTCCGCCGCTGATGCCGCCCGGGATGATCGATCAGCTGTTCAAGTTTCGGATGGCAGGAAAGCTGCCTGTGCTCGCGCATCCCGAGCGTTATCACGCGCTGTGGGATAACGACGGGCTCGCGACTCAGCTGCGCCGGCACTGCGCGTTCGTCGTCGATCTCGGAGCGGTCGGCGGCTTCCACGGCAAGCGCGAGATGAAAGCGGCCCGGCACCTCCTCGAGATCGGGCTCGCAGTAGCCGTCGCGACCGACGCCCACCAGCTCGGCGATCTGCAGCAAGCGACCGCAGGTCTGTCGTGGATCGACAAGAAGCTCGGCCATGCAGCGGTGGTGCGGTTATTCGATCACGCGCCTCGAGCCATCCTCGCCGGCGAGCTCCCCGACGCATGAAGCTCGCGATCAATCTACTGCTGTCCTTCGGCATGCTCGCGCTGTGCTTGTGGCTGATCTGGCCCGATCACGAGACGCGGGAGCAAGTCTCCAACGCGCTCGGCTCGCTCGACATGAGCGCGTTCGCGCCGTACCTCGTCGGCTATGTCGCGCTCCTGATCGTGATGCACCTCTGCCGTTCGTTGCGGTGGAACAACTTACTCGCTCCGCTCGGGGTGAAGATTCCGGCCGGGCCGCTCCTCGCGATCTCGTCGGTCGGCTTCATGGCGATCCTCGCCCTGCCCGCGCGGCTCGGTGAGTTCGTGCGGCCCGGCCTCCTACGCAAGCGCGGCATCTCGGCGTCGGCGGCGCTCGGCACCGTCGCGGTCGAGCGGATCGTCGATGGTCTGCTGATCTCGCTGTTCGTGTTCTGCGCGTTCTTCTCGCTGCGCGGGCCGGCGTCTCCGCGCTGGATGATGGCAACCGCGTACGCCGCGCTCGCGGTGTTCACGGTCGCGCTCGTCGGCCTACTATTTGCGCTGCGGTGGCCCGAGAAGACCGTGAAGTTCTTCGCGCGGCTGACCCTGGTTCCGCTGATCTCGCCACGGCTCGGCGCCGCGCTCGAGCGCAAGGGTCTCGAGATGGTCCGCGGATTCGACGCGCTTCGCGACCGCAAGAACATGCTGGCGTTCTTGGCGTGGAGCGTCGTGTACTGGGGCGCGAATGGGCTCGGGGTCTACGTGCTCGCGCACGGCTTTGCCGCCGCCTCCCCCACCGCGCACGCAGTCGGCTTCGACATCTCGGTGATCGCCGCGTTCGCGACGATGGGCCTCGTCGCGGTTGGCATCACGTTGCCGAACTCGCCCGGCCTCGTCGGGCAGTTCCAGTGGTTCACGCTCTTGGGCCTGTCGCTGTATCTCGGCGTCGATGCCAAGACCAAGGGCACGCCGCTCTATGGCATGACGTTCGCGTTTGCGAACCTGCACTACCTGACCCAGGTCCTCTGGTACGTCGGGATGGGACTCGTCGGCCTGGCCTCGCCGTGGGTCTCGCTGCACGATCTGTGGACCGCTCGAAAAACTGGAACCGAAGACCCGAAGTAGCGACGATCCGGGCATGCGCCTCTGCGCCCTTGCCTTCGTGCTCGCCGTCTCGGCTCCCGCGTTCGCGCGATCGGAGAAGACGCTCGCGTATCAACGCGAACCGGCCTTCGCGACGGCTGTACGGTTCATCCGCGTCGACGAGCGCCTCAAGATGATCGAGAAGGATAGCGACGCCGGATACGTGCTGTTCGAGTTCCGCGAGGAGAAGAAGACATTTCGCGGTTCGCTCGAGGTGATCGAGGTCGTCAGGGACGGCCATCATCAAGTCCGCTTCGTGATCGCGATCGAGGACCGTCCGTCGTGGGTGGAGATCGAGATGCTCGGGCGGCTCGAGCGCAAGCTGCGTGCCGAGCTCGGCTCGCCCGCCCCGGTGCCGGCGCCAAAGAAAGACCCGGAGGCGCCGAAAGACAAAGAACCGGCCAAGCCCGAGCCCCCGAAGGACGAAGGTCCGCACATCAGTCCGACTCCCTAGCGCCCGTAACCGGCATCCGCGGGCGAATTTTCGAGCTAGGCTCGCGCCATGGCAGCGCTTGTGGATCTGCGAAGCGACACGGTGACCCGACCCTCCCCGGCGATGCGCAAGGCGATGGCCGAGGCCGAGGTCGGCGATGACGTCTATGGCGAAGATCCGACGGTCAAGCAGCTGCAAGAGCGCGTCGCCGAGATCGTCGGGACCGAGGCGGCGCTGTTCGTGCCGAGCGGCACGATGGCAAACCAGATCGCCTTGCGCGCGCACACGCGACACGGCGACGAGGTGATCATCGGGCGCGGTGCGCACTGCTGGCGACACGAGTCCGGCGCACTCGCGGCGCTCGCGGGTGCGCAGACCTCGATGGTTGGTACCGACGGGCGATTCACGGCCGCGGAGGTGCGGCTCGCCTTCAAGGCGGTCGATCCGTATCAAGCGGCGACGCGCGTGGTCGCGGTCGAGAACACGCACAACATGGCGGGCGGCATCTGCTGGGACCGCACGCAGCTCGCGGAGGTGATCGCCGCAACCCACGAGCTCGGGATGCTCGCGCACCTCGACGGCGCGCGAATCTGGAACGCCGCCGTCGCGACCGGAGCGACCGAGAAGCAGCTCGCCGCCGGGTTCGACTCGATCAGTGTGTGCTTATCGAAGGGCTTAGGTGCGCCGGTCGGCTCGCTCGTCGCGGGCTCGCGTGCGCTCGTCAAGGCGTGTCATCGGTTCCGCAAGATGTACGGCGGCGGCATGCGCCAGGCCGGGATCCTCGCGGCGGCGGGACTCTACGCGCTCGAGCACAACCGATCGCGGCTCGGTGAAGATCACGCGAACGCACGCGCGATGGCCGAGGTCCTCGCGAACGTCAAAGGCTTGAAGGTCGACCTCGGCAGCGTGCAGACCAACATCGTGATGATCGATCTCGAGCGCGGCACGCCGGATGCGATCGTCACGCCCGCGAAGGCGAAGGGCGTGTTCCTCGGAACCGCGGGCGCGATGCGAATTCGCGCCGTGACACACCTCGACGTCGATCGCGCAGGCGCGATGCGCGCGGCCCACGTGATCGCGGAGCTCGCCGCGACGCTGTGATGCGCTGGTTTGCGCTGGCACTGATCGTACTCGTCGGATGCTCTGCCCCCGCGACGATGTCCGAGCTCAAGACCGCGGACACACGCGCGGACACCGGCGATATCGACGGCGCGGTTGCGGCTTATCGCGTCGCTCAGACCAAGTGCGGGCAGCTGAAGCCCGCGCGCCGCGCACAGGCGGCCTGCTCGGAGGCGCTGCTCGGCGAAGGTGAAGCGCTCGAACGAGGCCGGCGAACGCGCGCCGCGATCGAGGTCTATCTCGCGATTCCGCCGCGCGTCGCCGACGATCCGATGACCGCGTCGACGGCCGTGTACCGCGCCGGCGAGCTGCTGCTGCGCGAGGGCAAGATCGTCGAGGCCTGGACGGCCCTATGGAAGACCGTGACCGACTGGCCCGACGAGCCGGTCGCCGCCGACGCGCTCCGCACGCTGCTGGAAGACGGGCGCAAGCGCGATCCCCACGCACTCGCGGAGCAGATGGCCAAGATCTTGACGCCGCTCGCGGAGACGCAGGTCGCCGACAACCTCGTGTGGTCGCTCGCCGATCTCACCGAGCACGAGCTCGCGAACCTCGCGGGCGCACGCGCGCTCTATGATCGGATCCCGAGTGATTACGCGTCGAGCGGGCTCCGCGACGACGCCCGCTGGCACGCGGCACGAATCTCTCGTGCGCTCGGCGATCCGAAAGGTGCCGCGGAGCGACTGCGCGCCCTACTGAACACGCGCGAGGTCGCGATCGGCGCCGGCAGCTACTTCTCGATCTGGCTCGACGACGCGCAGCTCGAGCTCGGCAAGATCTTGCGCGACGACCTGGGCGACCTCGCCGGTGCGGCCGCGGCATTTCGACAATTGCCGAAACACTATCCCGCGTCGATCCTCCGGGACGACGCACTGTACGAGCTCGCAGTCACGCTCGCGAAATCGCGCGATGGAGCCGGCGTGTGTGAGACGTTGCGGGCGTTGCGCGAGGTCGAGGCGGACTCGAAGTACATCGCGAGATCACAGCCGCTCGCGATCGAATTCGCCTGCAAGGAGCCGACGTGACGACCGCGATCCGATTCGCAGGCGTCCACAAACGTTACGGCCGGCGCGACGTCCTGTCGGGTGTGTCGCTCGATCTCGACCAGGGCGCGAAGCTCGGCCTGATCGGCCCGGCCGCCTGCGGCAAGAGCGTGTTGCTCAAGCTCCTGTGCGGGCTCGAGCCACCCGACCGCGGCCAGATCGAAGTGCTCGGCAAGGACATCGTGGGGATGCGAGAAGCGGAGCTCGGCGAGCTGCGCAAACGCATCGGCATGCTGTTCCAGAACTACGCGCTGTTCGATTTTCTCGACGTCGCCGGCAACGTCGCGTTCCCGCTCGAGCAACGTGGCGGATATCCCGACGTCGCGACCCGTGTCGCGTCGCGGTTGCGCTCCGTCGGCCTCGCGGGCAGCGAGCACAAGCTGACCACCGAGCTGTCGGGCGGCATGAAGAAGCGCGTCGGGATCGCCCGCGCGACGGTCGCCGACGCGGAGATCGTGATCTACGACGAGCCGACGGCGGGCCTCGATCCGGTGACCACGCAGAAGATCTACGATCTGCTCGCCGACGATCACGCGCGGACCGGCGCAACCGTGCTCGCGGTCTCATCGGATGTCGCGGCGCTCGCGCAATTCGTCGACGAGATCGCGTTCCTGTATCGCGGGCACATCATCTACCGCGGTCCCGCAGCGACGATCCGCGATGCGCCCGATCCGCTCGTCCGCCAGTTCGTGCGCGGCGACCTCGAAGGCCCGCTCGACGACGGAGCCCCGCCATGATCGGCGGGAAGGCGTTGGCCAACATCGGCGTCGGCGCGGTGCGGATCGCGCAGGAGGTCGGCGGCATCTTGGTCGTCACCGGCCAGGTGCTGCGAGCACTCGTGCCGCCGCGCATCGACGGGCGCGAGCTGCTCAAGAACCTCTACAAGATGGGCAACCGCTCGGTGCCGATCGTCGTGCTCACCGCATTCTTCGCGGGTGGCCTGATGACGCTGCAGACCGGTCCGTTCGTCAAGAAGCTCGGCGCCACGTCTCTTGCCGGCTGGGGTGCGGGCTATGCGGTGCTCCGCGAGATCGGGCCGATCCTGATCGCGCTCATGTTCTCGGGCCGGGTCGGCGCGAACAACACCGCCGAGCTCGCGACGATGACGGTCACCGAGCAACTCGACGGCTTGCGCGCGCTCGCGATCGATCCGATCCGGTTCCTCGTCGTACCGCGGGTCCTCGCGATGATCGTGATGCTCGTCGCGCTGACCGTGATCGGGGACCTGGTCGCGCTGCTCGGGGCATCTGTGGTCGGTCGCGCGATGCTCGATATCGATTGGTCGACGATGTATCACTCGTTCGCCGACAACCTGAAGCCGTACGACTTCTTGCACGGCATCTACAAGTCGATCGCGTTCGGTGGATCGATCGCCGTTGCGAGCTGTTACTTCGGGATCACCGTCCGCGGCGGTGCGGTCGGTGTGGGGCGCGCGGTCAACGCCGCGGTTGTCGCCTCTGCGGTCTCGATCATGCTGCTCGACTTCTTCATCACATACCTGACCGCATGAGCTGGCTCACCCACAGGATCGAGAGGCTCGGGCTCGCCGTGGTCGATGCGAGCCGCGCAGCGATCGAGCTATGGCTCGTCTATGTCGGCACCATCGCGGGCATCTGGCGTGGTCTGTCGCGCCGCAACGGTCCCAAGGGCGAGGTCGCACGGCAGATGTATGCGATCGGCAATCGCTCGGTCGTGTTCATCGTCGTCACGCTCGGATTCATCGGGATGGTGATGGCCTACGAAGCGTGCACGCAGCTCGCCCGCATCACCGGCGACTACTCGCAAGTCGGCACGAACTTCGCGCGATTGATCGTCTCGGACTTCGGACCGACGCTGACCGCGATGATGCTCGCGACCCGGGTCGGTGCCGGCATCGCGGCGGAGATCGGGTCGATGAAGGTGACCGAGCAGATCGATGCCTTGCGGATGAGCGGGGTGCTGCCGATCGATTACCTGATCGTGCCGCGGTTCAAGGCGTCCGTGATCATGACCGTCATGCTGACGACGCTCGGCGGTCTCGTGATGTACGGCGCGGGCGGTCTCACCGCGCTCTATACATTTGGCGTCAACCCGCACCTGTTCTTCGATCTACAGCTGCTGCGTGGCCGTCACTTGATCTTGATGCTGTGCAAGGCGGTGTCGTACGGCGCGGCGATTCCGGTGGTCGCGGGGTACTGCGGCCTGCGCGCGCGCGGCAGCTCCGAAGGCGTGGGCTGGGCGACGACAGCGGCCGTGATCGGCTCGAGCTTCGCCGTGATCGTCCTCGACTTCGTGATCTCCGCCGCGGCGCTGTTCGTCACCGGAGGCGACCTATGATGCCTCGGAATTCCTCGACGGGACCTGGGAACGGCTACATCGAGTGGAAGCACGTGCACAAGGGCTTCGGTGGCCGGCCCGTGCTTCGCGACATGAGCCTGGCGGTGAACAAAGGCGAGGTGATGTTCATCATCGGCACCTCGGGCGTCGGCAAGTCGGTGACGATCAAGCATCTGATCGGCCTCCTGCGCATCGATGCCGGTGAGATCTGGTTCGACGGGCAACGGATCGACACGCTGCCCGAGAGCAAGCTGTCGCCGATCCGCCGCCGCATCGGCATGGTGTTCCAGAGCTCGACCCTGTTCGATTCGATGACGCTCGCCGAGAACGTCGCATTGCCCCTGCGCAAGCACGGCAAGCTCCGTCACGCCGCCGCCCTCGAAGACGCGCGCCGCCGGCTCGCCCAGGTCTACATGGCCGAGTATGCGGACCGCTATCCTGCGGAGCTGTCCGACGGCATGCGCAAGCGCGCGGCGATCGCGCGGACGCTCGCACTCGATCCCGAGGTCGTGTTGTTCGACGAGCCGACGACCGGGCTCGATCCGGTGAGCGCGCGACGGATCGATCGACTGATCCGCGAGCTCGCGGAGAAGCTCGGCGTTACCGCGGTCGTCGTGTCGCACGACCCGCCGTCGATCTTCGGGATCGCCGATCGCGTCGCGTTGCTCTACGACGGCATCGTCCACGTTGTCGCGACACCGGCAGAGCTGCGTGCCTCGCAAGATCCGATCGTCCAGCAGTTCATCGGCGGCAAGTCATCGGGCCCGATGCTGACGCCGGGCTTCTAGTGCTAGCGGCTGCGGCTCGCACGCGCGCCTTTGGCGTTGCGAGCACGCTCGACAGGACGCGCGCGTCCGCCGGCACGGCGAGTCGACCGGCTGGTGCTCTCTGGAGAACCACCGAGCTCGCGCGTTCTTCGACCTGTTGCGGCCTTCGCGCCGCCCGCGCGTCGCGATGTCGCCTGCGACGGTCGTCCGGTCGTGCGCCCGCCATCCTGCGATGTTCGCTTCCCCGCCGGTTCTTGCGACGCGTTTCTCGCAGCTGCACGCGCACGCGGTGTTCCCGCGCGTCTGCCACGCGCGCTCGTGACGCCCCGTGCGCCGGACGACCGGGCGCCTGCCGCACCGCGGCGCGTTCGTGCGGCTTGCCCGCGACGTTTCGGTTGCTCTTCGAGCTTGTCGCGCGACATGAAGCGATTGAAGTTGCTCTTCGCACCCTCCTTCGTCTCGTACTGGATGATCATTGCGAGATTGCTGTCCGCGAACTTCTGGCACCACTGATCCCAGGAGATTGGCTGCAGCTTCGCGCCGCCGGAGTAGCCCGGAAAATCGATGCGGATGATGCCGGGGTCGCCTTCGCCGCGGCTCGTGCCCTTCACCGCCACGGGCTTCCCTTTCCGCTCCTCGGCCCATCTCCGGATCTCGTTGCAATCGGTGGTCGTCGTTGACTTGTTCATGACCGCGAGCGCATCACGACGCGTGCCAGTCACGGCTGTGGATGACCGATGACCTTCCAGGGCTGCCGCTTCAGGATCTTGCCGAGCTCTTTTGCGTCCTCCGGGAACTCGGGGTCGTTCATCAGCTTGAGCAGCGAGCCTTCGCCGCGCGCGATGCGAGCGTTCAGCGCTTCGACCTCCGCGAGCAACGGATCGACCTTGTCGATCGCAGCACGGCCTCGATCGATCGCGAGCTCGAGCTTGTCGACGAGCTCGGTTCCCTTCGTGCCGAGCGTGCCTTGCGCGCCGGTGATGCTCGCACGCAGAACGCCTGCCTTGGCATCGAGGGCGTCGAGCATCGCGCGCCCTTGCGCGAGCGTCGCGCGACCTTCGTCGATCACGGCACCCATGCGATCGACGCCGGCTCGGCCTCCGAGCGTGCCGTTCCACGTCTTCTGGGCCTCGGCAACGAGGGCATCGAAGTCCGCACCGAACGAGCTCGGCGCGATCGCCGCGAGCGTCGCACGCAAGGTGTCGAGCTGCGCTCGCAGCGCGGTCAGCTCCGGGCGCACTTCCTCGGCGAACTGCCGTGCAGACGTCAGGTTGTCCCACGTGCGTTGCAGTACGCGATCGAGGCTCGGTGGGTCGTGACCGAGAAGCTCGGCATGCTCGTAGAGCGGCGCACCCGGTTCGCGGGGCGGCGCGAGCTCGAGGTATTTCTCGCTGAGCGCGCCGCGCGACGCGACGAACACGTCGCCACCGAGGGTGAGGCGATCGGCCATGCTGCGCTCGATCGCGACCGTCAGCACGACACCTTCTTCGCCGTCGAGGATCCGCGTGCTACCGCGAGGCACGAGGGCCACCGCCTCGACCCGACCGACGGCGCGCCCCGCGACGACGAACGCCGAGCCTTCGTGCAGGCCGCCGCTGTGACGGAAGTACACGAGCACGCGCGTATGCGCGCCCCACTCGACCTGATCGTAGATGAACACGAAGAACACGATCGCGCACACGAGTAGCGCGAGCGCGATCGTGCCGACCCGGCGAGTCAATTGCTCGTCTTGTGCGAGCACGCTCACTGTCTCGTTCCCACCGGCTCATTCCTTCCAGAAGAACTTCCACGGATTGCGCTTGAGGTCGCGGATCAGCTCGCGGAGGTCGCTGTAGAGCTCGTCACGGGCGAGCAGCGCACCCGCCGTGCCCTTGCCGGCGCGCAGATCGGTGACGAGTCCGTTCACGTTGTCGATCAGACCGCCCGCTTTGCCGGCCGCGGAGGCCGCCTTGTCGGCCGCGCCGATTGCCTTGTCGATCCGCTCCTCGGTGATGATCTTCGTGACGCGCGTCGCGTCCGTCATCAGCGCCTGCGCCGATGGCGTCAGCGTGGTCATCGTGGTCTGCGCCGCCTTCAGCGTCGAGTCTGCATCCGCGACGAGGTTCGCGATCGGCCGGCCATCGCCGAGGCCGCTGTTGACCTTTGCGAGGGTTGTCTTCGCCTCCTTCGCGAGGTCCGCGCCGTTGCCGATCAGCTCGCCGATCTGTTTGCGGTTCGCGACGAGCTGCTCGTTGATCTCCTTGACCGCGTTCGAGCTGTTCGAGAGCAAATTCTTGATCGAGTCGCGATCATCGTGGAGCACGCTCGAGACGCCATCGAGCACCTCGTAGAGCCTCGCGACCACGAGATCGGTGCGCGGCGGATCGTGAACCCAAGGAGGCCCGTGGAACACGGTCTCGGCTGCGATCGCCGGGTGCTCCCAGTCATGTCCCGGCACGATCTCGAGGTATTGCTCGCCGAGCACGCCCGCGGTGTTGATGAAGAACTCGGCGTCGCTGCGGATGCTGTCGCGCGCGCGATCCTCGATCCACACGCGGACGCGCACCTGGACGCGCTTGTCGAGCTTGGGGTCCTTCTTGCCGCCGACGAACTCGACCTCCCCGACCTTGCCGACCTTGATGCCCGAGACCTTGACCGGGGCACCGGGCGCGAGGCTCCCGATGTAATCGAAGTCGACGTAGACCGTGAAGCCGGACCGCAAGGACAGATTGCCGAGCACGAAGATGAACGCGACAAGGATCGCGCTCGAGATCACGATCAGCAGGCCAACCTTGAATTCGAGGCCACGTTCGCGCATGGCCGGAGCATATCGCTATCAATCGGGCGGTGCGTCGGGCGGCGCGTCGGGTCGTGCATCGAGCGGCCGCGCGTCAGCGGGCCCGTCTTGCGGCCGAGCATCGGAGATTGCCGCATCGGGCACGAGCGCGGCGTCGAGGCTGCCCTTCGCGGCGCAGACGTGGGGCGTCTGCGCGACGTCGCAGAGCAGATTCTTGTCGCACTCCGACGTCGAGGTGCAGGTGTCGCCCGCCTTCTTCAGCGACGTGCTCCCGCAGCCGACGAGGACGACCAGCAGCAGACGCGCGAGTCGTGACATGACGCGAGGATAACCCGATCCGAAACGCCGAACGGCCCACTTCGTCAGAAGAGGGCCGTTTGCACCATCGAGCGCCTAGCCTATTGCCAGCCGCCGCCACCTTGCGGTGGATAGCCGCCGCCACCTTGCGGTGGGTAACCGCCACCTTGCGGCGGGTAGCCTCCACCTTGCGGCGGGTAGCCTCCACCTTGCGGTGGGTAGCCACCGCCTGCCGGCGGACCACCACCTTGCTTGTTCTTGCTGAACATCGCCTTGGCTTCTTCGTATGCGGCCGGCGACGCCATCATCAGCACGCCGAAGTACGCGAGGATCGGTAGCAGCAGGTGCGCCATGATCAGGATCGCGCTGATGCCGGCGTGCATGTGCACGAGGAGCGCGAGACCCATCAGGATGACCGACAACGGGAGCCACAGGATCAGCACGGCGCAGATCAGCGGACCGAACGCGTCGACACTCTGCAGCGCCGGCGGCAACTTCTGCGGCGGCACGACGAACAGAATGCACAGCACTCCGAGCAGCGTGACGATGAAGTTGAGGAGCACGTAGATGATGAGGAGTGCCGGCACGCCACTGAAGTGGAAGGCGTAGTCGAACATCTTGAACAGACCCGGCGCCATCATGCCGGCACCGACCGCGATGATGATGCGGGCGATCTGATCCTGCGGCTGCGCGATCCGAGCGAGCAGACCGAAGACCAGCGTCGCGTAGCCGAGCATGTGGAGCGTATCGGATGCACCCATCGCGGCCATTGGCCCACCGCCGCCGCCACCGCCACCCATCAGGATGCCGGCGAAGGCGACGCCAAACGGAATCCAGTGCAACACCGCGGGTGGCACTTTGGCGCGCATATCGGCCGGAGCCGCTGCGACGAGCAGATACGCGCCGCCGGAGATGATCGGCCAGATCAGGAAGTCCCACTTCGGCATTCCGCTCGAGAACGGAAAGATCGTCGGAGACAGCGAGAACGGCACGACGATCGATGCAACGAGCGCTACGCCGGCGAGGAACAGGATCTTGCGTTGTAGCGAGGGATCACGCAGCGCGCTGATCGGGAACCCGAACAACGTGCCCGGTGCCGACTGCGGCAGCTTGTGCGCCATGTTGTCGAGCGGGCTACCCGGATGAGAGTCCGCTTGCTGTGGTGCAAATGGGTTCTGTGCCTGCGGATAGCCTTGGTTCTGTCCGAACCCCTGCTGCGCCTGCGGATAACCGGGTTGCGCACCGTAGCCCGGCTGTTGCGGCTGCTGACCGTATGCCGGCTGTTGCGGCTGCTGCCCGTAGGCCGGCTGTTGAGGCTGCTGGCCGTATGCCGGCTGCTGCGGTTGCTGGCCGTATGCCGGCTGTTGGGGTTGACCTCCGAACGCTTGGCCGGGCTGTTGTCCGTATCCCGGCTGCTGGGGCTGTCCGAAACCCGGACCTTGCTGTCCAAAGCCCGGCTGCTGTGGCTGTCCGAACTGCTGACCGGGTTGTTGTCCAGGCTGACCGTATCCGGGTTGCTGCGGTTGCGCGCCGTAGGCCGGCGGCTGTCCGGGTTGTTGTCCGAACTGCTGACCGGGCTGCTGTCCGTATCCCGGCTGTTGGCCGGCTTGCGGAGGGTATCCCGGCTGCTGCGGCGGCTGGCCGTATTGCGGCTGCGCTTGCTGCGGTGGCTGGTAGCCGCCCTGTTGCGGCGCCGCCGGACGTGGCGGTTGCTGCGGTGGCGCAAACCCCTGCTGCTGCGGAGGCTGAAATCCTTGCTGTGGTGGACCCGGCGGCTGGCCGGCTGCACGACTCGCGGCGATTTGTGCCGGCGTCGGAGCCGCGTAGCCGAACATCGTCTTCGCCGGTTGCTGACCGCCCGGAGGCGCTCCCGCTTGCATCGGCGGCATCGGTCGTCCGCACGTACCGCAGGCGGGTGCATTCATCAGCGCCGCCGCACCGCAGTAGGGGCACGGCCTAGTTGGAGTTGCCATTCTGGAATCCCCTGTTCTTTCGAGCTGAACGGTATCGCGGAGCAGGAAGTGAAAGCAACGAACCGACACGGTTTTGGGCGCACCGATCGCCGTGATATTGCTACAGACCCGTGGCCCGCCGCCTTCCCGCAAACGAGACCGAGCGAGGTGAGGCGATCGAGGTCCGTATCGCGGACACCACGGTGCGCGCGTATCCCGGCGAAAGCATCGCCGCTGCCGCGCTCGCGAGCGGCATGCGGGTGATGTCGAGGTCGCTCAAGTATCACCGGCCGCGCTCGTTTTTTTGTCTCGAAGGTCACTGCAGCGGCTGCCTCGTGCGGCTCGGTGGCGTTCCGAACATGCGGGCATGCCTGGCGCCGTGCACGCCCGGTGCAGAGGTCGAAGGTCAGAACGCATTTCCGTCTGCGGAGGTCGACCTGCTCGGCGCCGTCGACTTTCTGTTCGCGCGCGGCCTCGATCACCACACGCTGATGACCGGCTCGTCGATGCTGAACCGCCTCGCGAACAAGGTGGTGCGCCAGCTCTCCGGACTCGGAAAGTTGCCGTCGGCACCGGCGACCGAGCTCCCCGCCGTGGAAGAACGCACGATCGATGTCTGCGTGATCGGCGGCGGCCCCGCGGGACTCGCCGCGGCGACGACCTGCGCGTCTGCCGGTTTGCGCGTGCTGCTCGTCGACGATCAGATGCGCCCCGGCGGCAGCATGCGCGCGGATCCGCGAACCGGTCGCGCACGCGCCGAAACCGACCTCGCGTCCGCGACCCGGGCGGGCGTCGAGGTGCTCTCGCGGTCGACCGCGATCGGGTTCTTTCCCGAGGATGATGGTGGCGTGCTCGCGATCGCTGCGCCCGATCGGCTCTACCGCGCTCACGCGCGCGCGTGGATCTGGGCGACGGGCGGCTACGCCGTCAATCTGCCGTTCGCGGACAACGATCGGCCGGGCGTGATCGCCGCGCGCGCGGTCGGTCGCTTGCTCGTCGATCACGGCATCCTCGGCGGCGACAAGGTCTGCATCATCGAGCTGCAGCAAACGGCGCCGGACGCCGCGGCGCTCGCGAAGGCGCTGACCGCGGCAGGTGCCGACGTGTCGCGGGTCGCGCTCGCGGATGTGCTGTCGGCGCGCGGACGCGGCTGGGTCAACGGCGTCGACACGATGCAGGGCCGCATCGATTGCGACCTCGTCGCGGTCGCCGCGATTCCATCACCGGCGTCCGAAGGTGCGCGGCAGCAAGGATGTCAGGTCGTGCTCGATCCGGATGCCGGTGGCTTTCGCGTCGTCGTCGACGCCGACGGCCGAACCTCGACGGCGGGAGTCTGGGCCTGTGGTGATGTCACCGGGTACGCGGGCCCGACTCGCGCGGCAGACGATGGCGTGCGCATCGGCACGAACGTCGCCAAGTCTCTGGCGTAAGCTCGAACCGTGGCCGGAAAGATCGTGCTCTGCCGCTGTGAGGATGTGACGCTGTCCGATCTCGAGCACTGCGTGTCGCGTGGCTATCGCGATATCGAGGAGGTCAAGCGCTACACCGGCTTTGGAACCGGACCCTGCCAGGGCAAGGAGTGTCTCGCGCCGATGGCGATCGCGCTCGCGAAGCTGACCGGCGTACCACCCGCCACGATTCCGCCCTTCACATCGCGCCCGCCGCTCGCACCGACGCCACTCAAGATCCTCGCCGGTGCGCCGGATGCACATCGCTTCGCCGACGACCTCGCAGACGACGACGAGGACAAGCCGTGATCCCGGCTGCGGATCTCGAGGACGACGACAGTCGCGCCGACGTCTCCGGCGAGATCAGGCTGCCGGCGACGCTCGAATCGACCGGGCCCGTTCCGGCGCGCTGCGAGATCGCGATCGTCGGCGGCGGCGTGATGGGTCTGTCGATCGCGTATTACCTCGCGCAGCGCGGGCTCACCGATGTCGTCGTGCTCGAGCGAGGCTATCTCGCGGAAGGCGCGTCCGGCCGCAACGGCGGTGGCGTGCGCCAGCAGTGGTCGACCGAGATCAACATCCGGCTGATGCAAGAATCTGTCGAGCTGTGCCGGCGATTCGCCGTCGATCTCGGCGTCAACGTCTGGTTCCGGCAAGGCGGGTACTTGTTCCTCGCTCGCAACGCGAAGGAAGTCGCGCGGCTCGAGAAGAACATCGGGTTGCAGAACCGCTGCGGCGTCGCCACCCGCATGCTCGATCCGAAAGCGGCGCAGGCGATCGTTCCGGAGATCGACATCACCGGCGTCGTCGGTGCTTCGTACAATCCGACCGACGGGATCCTGTTTCCGTGGCCGTTCTTGTGGGGCTACGCGCGCCAAGCAGCCGCGCACGGCGTGAAGATCTTCACACAGACGGCGGTGAACACGATCGCGCCCGCTTCCGGCGGCGGCTATACGCTGCACACCCCGCGTGGCGCGCTGCACGCGCGACGTGTCGTCAACGCAACGGGCGCGTGGTCGCCGAAGCTCGCGGCGATGCTCGGCGTCGAGATCCCGACGTATCCGATCCGTCACGAGATCTGTTCGTCCGAGCCGCTGAAGCCGTTCCTCAAGCCGATGGTCTCCGAACTGTCGAGCGGTCTGTATTGCAGTCAGTCGATGCGAGGCGAGGTCGTCGGGGGCGTCACGATTCCCGGTCACGCCTCGACCTACGCGATGGGCTCGACGCTCGAGTTCCTCGCGACCTACGCGCGGCGGCTCGTGCGCCTGATGCCGATCCTCGGCGACATCAAGATCCTCCGGCAATGGGCCGGTCCGTACGATCAGTCACCCGACGGAAATCCGATCCTCGGCGCGACGCCCGAGCACCCGGACTTCTTCCTCGCGTGCGGCTTTGTCGGCCACGGCTTCATGATGGCCCCGATCGTCGGCAAGCTCTACGGCGAATGGCTCACCGGCGGAGCCAAGCACGAGATCTTCGAGCGCTACACGCTGACGCGCTTCCGCGATGGCGCATCCCTTGACGCAGGTTACGAAAAAGAAGACTTCAACATCGGCTAATCACCGACGCTGCCGCGGCCTCCGACGATAAGCACCGACGGTTGTGCTACACCCGCAACGTGTCGATCCTCGCGTCACATACGATCGGATTCATCGGCGGCGGGAACATGGCGGAGGCGATGATCCGGGGACTCGTCCGCGGCGGTCACATCGCCGCCAATCGGATCGCCGCGACCGGACCACGTCGCGAACGGCTCGACGAGCTCGCGGCGACGTACGGCATCGATGTCTCGACCGACAACCGCGAGATCGCGCAGCGCTGCGGGATCGTCGTGCTCGCGGTCAAGCCGCAGATCATGGACAAGGTCCTGCGCGAGATCGGCGACCGGCTGAAGTCTGGAACGCTCGTCGTCTCGATCGCCGCGGGTGTCGATACGGCCACCATCGAAGAGGCGGTCGCGGAGGGCGTGCGCGTCGTGCGCGCGATGCCGAACACGCCGGCGCTCGTCGGTGCCGGTGCGACCGCGATCTCGGCCGGCAAGCTCGCGAGCGAGGCCGATCTCGCAACGGCGAAGGCGATGTTCGACGCGGTCGGCATCACGGTCGTGCTCGAAGAGATTCATCTCGATGCGGTCACCGGACTCTCCGGCTCCGGCCCGGCCTATATCTTCTTGATCCTCGAAGCGCTCGCTGATGCAGGCGTCAAGGTCGGCCTGTCGCGGCGCAACGCGCAGCGGCTCGCGGCACAAACCGTGATGGGCTCGGCCAAGATGCTGCTCGAGACGAACGAGCATCCCGGCCAGCTCAAGGACATGGTGACCTCACCCGGCGGCACGGCGATCGCCGGTCTACACACGCTCGAAGAGGGTGGCCTCCGTACGACGCTCATCAATGCGGTCGAGACCGCGACGAAGCGATCGCGCGAGCTCGGCCGCGGCGGCAAATGAATTTGCAGGAGCACGCGGGCGCCGTGACGTTCGATGTGCTCGTCCAGCCGCGTGCATCGCGTGCGAAGATCGGCCCGCTGCACGACGGCAGGTTGAAGGTCGCCGTGACCGCCCCGCCCGTCGAAGGTGAAGCGAATGCGGCGGTCATCGAAGCGATCGCGAAACGCCTCGGGATCGCGCGCGGTGCGGTCTCCGTGATCGCCGGACAGACCTCGCGACGCAAGACCGTGCGCGTGGCCGGCGTCTCGCGCGCGGTCATCGAGGGGCTCGCCGGATGAGCCGCTCGAGCCACGCGCTCGCGCTCCTCGGGGCGGCGCTGTTCGCCGGCTGTACGGGCCAGACCGGAACGCTCTCGGTCTCGCTGACGACCGCGCCCGGCTCGCATCTCCTCGACAACGTGCAGACGCTGCGGATGGTCCTCACCGATCCACACCAAGTCACGATGGCCGAGCGAACCAACGGCGGATTCACGATCGCGCTCGATCTGCCTTCGACCGGCAATCCCAGCTCGCTGATCATCGACGGACTCGACGCCAACGGTCAGCTCGTGGCCACGGGCACCTCGCCGGCGTTCCCGGTCGGCGCGATCACCGCGAGCATCGTGATCTACATGGCGGCTCCGAATACGATCGGTGCGGCTCCGATCGGCCTCACGCCACCGCGCAGCGAGCTCGGCGTTGGCGCGTTGGGCTACGGCGCGATCTTCGCCGGCGGCCGCGATGCTGCCGGCGCCGCGAGCGATGCGATCTCGATCTACAACGCGTTCGATCACAGCCTGGTTGCCGGCAAGCCGTTGCCCGCACCTCGATCCGGAATCGTGCTCGCGAGCGGTGCCAACGGCAGTGTCTATCTGTTCGGCGGCCGTGACAGTGCAGGAACCGCAACGTCTACACTGTGGCGGTTCGATACGACGATCGCGCCAAACGGTGTCTACATCGACTTTGGCGACAAGCCGGGATTCGCGCGCGCCGGCGAGCTCGCCGTGCCGATCGGCAACGATCGCTTTCTGGTGACGGGCACGCCGGCTGCCGATCTCTCCGGGCTCTCCGGTCAGCTCGTCGTTCGTCCGGAGGTCGCGTCGCTGCCGCGTGCAGGCGCGACGGTCAGCGCGGTCGACGGCGTCACGACCTCGATCTTCGCCGGCAGCGTGCTCGGTGGCTTCACGCGGTTTCGCATGACCTTCGAGCCGCACCCGCTCCCCGCGGCAGCGCGCGACGGCCACGCGGTCATCGCCCTGCCCGGCGGCAAGGTCCTCGTGGTCTGCGGCGACCAGTTCCCGGATGCGCTGCGAATCGACGCCGCGACGAGCGCCGTCGACACATTTCCGAACCTACCGAGCACGCCACGATCCGGATGTGCCGTCGCCGCGACCCATCGCCATCTGCTCGTCGCAGGCGGAACCCATGTAGGCGGCGCGGTCTCCACGGTCGCGGATGTCTACGACTCTACGACGCTCGCGCTCGTGACGACCGTACCACTCGTCGTTCCTCGCACCGGAGCCTCCGCGATTCCCTTACCCAACGATCAGATCCTGATCGTCGGCGGCGTCGATGCCGCGGGCGCACCGATCAGTACACTCGAGCTGTACACCCCCGAGCCGCTGGAATGACGTCTCTCGTTCACCCTGCGTTCATCTGCAACCGCTTATCGTCGGACGGCTAGATGAGGCTGTTGATCGTCGAGGATTACGCTCCGCTACGCGAGTCGCTCGCGCGCGGCCTGCGCGACACCGGCTACGCCGTCGACTTGACGGGCGATGGTACGGAGGGCCTGTGGTACGCGGAGAATCATCCGTACGACGTGATCATCCTCGATCTCATGCTGCCTGGCCTCGGCGGCATGGAGATCCTCCGCAAGCTGCGCGCATCGGGTAACACCGTGCACGTGCTCGTGCTCACCGCGAAGGACTCGGTCCAGGATCGGGTTGCAGGGCTCGACCTCGGCGCCGATGACTATCTGGTCAAGCCGTTTGCGTTCGACGAGCTCGCGGCCAGGCTGCGCGCTCTCGTGCGACGGCGCTACGACCGCAACGATCCGGTGATCCGCGTCGCCGACCTCGAAGTCGACACGCTGAAGCGGATCGCGCGTCGCGCGGGTGAGGTCGTGCCGCTGTCGGCGCGCGAATACGCTTTGCTCGAGTACATGGCGAGCCGCGCGGGCCACATCGTGACGCGCACGGAGCTGTGGGAGCACGTCTACGATTTCGCTGCCGAGCCCGGCAGTAACGTCCTCGATGTCTACATCAGTCATCTTCGACGCAAGATCGACGACGCACACGACAAGAAGCTGATCCACACCAAGCGCGGTCAAGGTTATCTCCTCGGCGAGGACGCTTGACGTCTCTGCGTGCGCGCCTCACGGCGGTGGTCGTGGCGCTCGTCGCTGTCGTGCTGCTCGTGCTCGCGATGCTGCTCTATATCGGCGTGCGGCGCGCCTCGTGGCAACAGCACGACGCGGCGATCGCGGCACGTGCTCGCGCGACCGCCGAGATCGCCGAGCACGACGACGGCGGCTACGAGATGGACCTGCCGCCGGAGCCACACGACGTGCCGCGGTCGTATGTCGAGGTGTGGAGAGCCGACGGATCGGTGCTCGTGCGATCCAGCTCGCTTCACGACGACCTCCCACATCCGAGCCCGGGCCTCGGGCAGCTTGCCTACACCGATCTCACGCTGCCCGATGGACGCGATGGCCGCGCGGTCACCATGAGGTTTCTGGCGCGCGACGAGGCCAAAGTCATCAAAGGCGAGCCGCTGGTCATGATCGTCGCGGACGGAACCGAAGACGTGGACGCCGCCACCGGTACCGTGCGGACCTGGTTCATCGTGCTCGGCATCGGCGCACTGCTGGCAATCGCATTCGTCACCGCCTGGTCGCTCGCACGCGGCTTGCGGCCCCTTGCGGCGCTCGCGACCGAGATCGAACGGATCGATGATCGACGCCTCTCGACACGACTTTCCGTCGACGGTCAGCCGACCGAGCTGGTGGTTCCCGTCCGCAAGCTCAACGATCTGTTCGCGCGACTCGATGCCTCATTTGCACGCGAGCGGCAGTTCACCGCTGATGTCAGTCACGAGCTTCGAACGCCGCTCGCGGGTCTGCGGACGCTGCTCGAGGTGACCGCGCTGGCAGATCGCTCGACGTCCGAGTACCAGGCGGCAATGTCGGATGCGCTCGTGATCGTGCTGCAGCTCGGAACACTCGTCGAGAATCTGCTCGCGCTCGCGCGCCTCGATGCCGGTCAGATCGAAGAAGCCGGAGATCTCGAGGCGAGCATCACCGGTCGCGAGTTCTCGCTGCGCGCGCTCGTCGAGGAGTGCTGGAAGCCGCACGCGGCCGCCGCAGCTGCGCGGTCGCTCGAATTTCGGAACGCCGTTCCAGCCGATGCGCTCGCGAGCACCGATCGCGAACGGCTGCGCATCGTGATCGCAAATCTGCTCTCCAACGCCGCCGAGTACACGAACCCGGGCGGCTGGATCGAGGTCGCCAGCGGGAAGGACGCGATCCTCGACGTCACCGACAGCGGCCCGCCGATCGCGGCCGATCAGCTCGAGCGGATCTTCGATCGGTTGTGGCGCGGTGATACCGCCCGCTCCGCGACGGGCGTCCACTGCGGCATCGGGCTCGCGCTGGCAAGATCGCTGTGTACGAGCCTGTCGCTGTCACTCTCGGCTGCGACACTCGCGGATGGCAGCGTCCGGTTCCGGATCGCAACGGCACCGCGCTCCGAGAGTCCTCGCCGCATCGCGAAGGGCAAGCCTTCGCACGACGATCGAGCAATCTCCGCGTAACTAGCGCGGCATCTCGAAGGTGCAATCACGAGGCCGGCCTCGCTACATCGCATCTTCACGAACGCGCGGCGGGATGGTTGTGATGGCAAGATAGGGCCGATGGGCGCCAGGAGGCTCGAACGCTCGTTGCTGCTCTGCTTCCTGCACCTCGCGTGTGGCTCGAACGCGTCTACGCCGGCGCCGTGTCTCGACGCGGGCTCGGGCCGCGGCGAGGCCACGTACTATGATGCCGACGGCACCGGCGCGTGCAGCTTCGACGCAACCGGCGACAAGCTCGTCGCGGCGATGAACGGAACCGATTACGCGCGCGCAGCGTGGTGCGGCGCATGTCTCGATGTGAGCGGACCGCAGGGCCACGTGATCGTTCGCGTCGTCGACTCGTGTCCCGGCTGCAAGGTCGGCTCGCTCGATCTCAGCCGCGAAGCCTTTGCGAAGATCGCGCCGCTCGATGCCGGTCGCGTGCTGATCACGTGGCGCAGCGTCGCCTGCGAAGTCGCCGGCCCACTCGCGTATCACTTCAAGGACGGGTCCAATCCGTTCTGGACCGGGATCCAGGTTCGCGAACATCGCTATCCGATCGCCAAGCTCGAGGCCTGGGACGCGCTCGGTCAGCTCCACGAGATCAAACGCGCCGACTACAACTACTTCGTCGCGAATGGACTCGGTCCGGGGCCGTATGCGTTTCGCGTGACGGATACGCGCGGTCACGCACACGTCGACGCGTTCGTGCCGCTCTCACCGGAGCACACGCTCCCTGGCGCCGTGCAATTTCCGACCTGCCCTTGAGCTGTACGCTCGAACGGATGGACTTCCGCCAGAGCAGTAGCTCGCACGATTCGTCCTCGTGCTAAGCGACAGATCGCCGTGTCATCTAGCCGTCGCAATCGGGTGACATGACGCGAGAGCGAATCTACTGGGCGCTCGTGGTCGGCGTGGGCGCCGCGCTTGTCGGTTTCGGCGCGCCGAGCTGGCTCGCGTTGATCTCCGGCTTCGTGATCGCGCTCGGGCTGCAGCGCGCGCGGCCGCAAGCGCTCGGCGTGCTGACGATGTATTCGCTGCAGCTCGGGATCATCGCGCTCGGCGCCGGCATGAACCTCGAGGTCGTGCTCAAGATCGGCGTCAGTGGAGCGGCGCTCACGGCGACCGGGCTCGCGATCGCGCTGGTGCTCGGCCTCGTCCTCGGCAGGCTGTTGCGGATCCTGGGTGACACGCCGCTCTTGATCGCGGTTGGCACGGCGATCTGCGGCGGCAGCGCGATCGCCGCGGTCGCGAGCGCGATCAAGCCGAAGGAACACGAGACCTCTACGGCGCTCGCGGTCGTGTTCATGCTCAATGCGGTCGGACTCCTCGTGTTTCCAGTGATCGGGCACGCGCTCGGACTGTCGGAGCCGGTGTTCGGTCATTGGGCGGCACTCGCGATTCACGACACGAGCTCGGTCGTCGGTGCGGGCCTCGCGTACGGACCGATCGCGCTCGGTATCGCGACGACCACGAAGCTGGGCCGCGCGCTGTGGATCGTGCCCGTGACGATCGGCGTCACCCTGATGCGGCAGCGCGATGTGCGGCTTCGCGACGTCAAGTGGCCGTGGTTCATCCTCGGCTTCGTGCTGTTCGCGGCGCTGTTCACGTGGATCCCGGAGCTCGCGCGATTCGCGCCGCCGATCGTGATGCTCGGCAAGCGGTCGCTCGTGCTCGCGCTGTTCCTGATCGGGCTGTCGCTCTCGCGCAAAGCGATCGCGACGGTCGGTCCGCGTCCGTTCTTACTCGGCGTGATCTTGTGGATCGTCGTCGCCGCGGCTTCGCTGCCGCTCGCAATGCTCTCGGTCGACTTCTGACTACCACACACCTCCGACAGAGGCCGCGGCTGGCAATGTTGGAGGGCCATGTTAGGGCTTGGCCCGGGCCATGGATCTCGCGTTTCGCTTCCGGATCGCAGCTATTGCGATAGCGATCGCGATCGCCGGCGCGTCGCAGATCGCGGTCGCCGCACCGAAGCGCACGTTCGTCGTCGATTTCGGATCCGGATGGCGCGCCGAGGCAATGACCGCGGCGCTCGCCAGCGACCTCGTCGATGATCAGCTCGCGCAGCATGCGCCCCTGGCCGGCGGCGATGGTGCGCTGCGAGCCGCGGGCATCGATCTCGTCGTGCACGGCGCGATCGATGATCGAGCCTTGCGCTACGACCTGCGCGCGCTGTGGCCCGGTGCGCCGCCGCCGGTGCGTGGTGTCATCGAGCTTGGCACGACCGATCGAGCCGGCATTGCCGGCGTGCTGCGCGACAAGTTGCATCGCTTTGCGCGGGCCACCAGTGACACGGAAGCGGCGAGCGGCATCACGTTGCCGAGCGTGATCGAGATCGCGCTCGCGCTCGCGCTGGTCGCGGCGTTGCTGCTGCTGCCGTTCGTGCTCGGCACGTTGCGGCTTGGCGCCAAGGTCCTCGCCTTGCCCGCGCTGCGCAAGACCGCCGTCGCGTTCGCGAGCATCGGCGGGGTCGCGCTCGCAGTGGCCGCGGCGGACGGATCATTGCCGAGCCCCACCGGCATCCTGCTCGGTGCCGGCGGGCTCGCGTGGGGCGCGTTCGTCACCGTGACGATGCCGATCGTGTTTCCTCCGCTCGTCGGTCTCAACCGTGTCGAGCACGACGAGCTCGGGCGTGTGCTGCGGTCGTGGCTCGGTCTCGCACTGTTGCGTGCCGCAGCGATCGCCGCACTCTACACACCGACCGCGCTCGCGACCTGGGCGATCGGCAATGCCCTCGATCTCGATCGCGCAGTGCTCGGTGCGCTCGTCGTCCCGCTCGCACTCTTGATCGTGCGTGCGCTCGTTCGAGCGATCGTCGCTGTCTGTGCGCTCTCGCTCGACGAGAAGCTGATCGATATCTCCGCGGATGTCGTCGCGTGGGATGCGGCCGTGCGCGCGTACCTCGTCGGCTACTTCCGGCGCAACGGACTGCCGGTCGACCGCGAGCTGTTGTCGCGCGTCAAGCTGCTGCCCGGCGCGACCGAAGAAGTCGCGGTCTACGGCGGTGGCCTGACTCACAGCCGGATCGTGATCCCGCGCAAGATGCTCGAGCTCGCACTCGCGCCATGGGGCCGGCCGCACGATTACGCCGCGCCGCGGGTCTCGACCCTCCATTGGTCGCAGTGGAATGCAGGGCTCGTCGTCGCGACCGAGCCAGGCGCGGCTATTGCGACGCGCGAGCAACGCCAACCACGCGAGATGACCGTGGAAGGCGATCACGAACGCGAGGCACTCGGCGAACCACCGACGCTCGCCGGGATCATCGAGCCGCGCGCATTCGATCCGCGCACGAGCTATCGGCCGCACGACGATCCGATGTGGCTCGATTGGGATTCCGGCGAGGAATACGACGGCACCGATGCGGGAGATCGCGATTTCCTGTTCGGCCTGCTCGTCCATTCGCTCGGCCGCATCCAGCGGCACGCCGATCGCTGGTCGACGATGACCCTGCTCGCACGGCGGGTTCGCAGCGCCTGGAAGCTCGCGCCGGTCGGCCGGTTGCTCGAGCGCGCACCGGCGGCCGTCGGTGACGATCACGCGGCACTCGGCGGCGCGCGACACCACCTGCTGCAATACCTATCGTGGCAGCTGTCACGCCGCGACGATCTGTTGACCGCGCGCGCATACGCACCCGAGCTAGAAGCGGCTTCGCGCCGCCTGCTCGGAGCGCTCTCCGAAACGACCACCGGCGACGCGCAGTTGCGGCGCCGGATGTTTCGGCTCGGCGCGCATGTCGCGGGCGCGGTCAAGGCGCCGGTCGTGCGCTGGAGGCGATACGTGCTCGCGAGCGTGCTCGTCGCCGGTACAGCGGGCGCCGTGTTCGCGATCGCCAACGCCGTCCGTTACCACGCCACTTACGTCGAACGTATGACAAACGAGGGATCCGCCAATGGCAAAACAAAGTAACGAAAACGTCGTCGAAGGACTCGCGCTCGGTGAGGAGAGTGCCGGTGCCGGTGCGCTCGGCCTGCTCGGCGCAGCCGCGGTGTTTGCGGTGGCGATCATGTTCTTCGTCGCGGAGAGCTACTTCCTCGCGATGTTGCTCGTCTCGTTCGCGCTGCTCGTATACGCGGCCGGCGGCGAGCTCGGCAAGCTCGTGCGCTCGTCGTTCACCGTATTCTTCTCGGGTCGCCACCTGATCAAGAACGCGACCTACGTGCAGGACACGGTCACGGCGCTTCGCAAGTTCCTCTACATGAAGCGCGACGAGGCCGGCTGGATCAAGGTCGGACCGATCGAGCCCGGCACCAAGGCCAAGCTGCCCGACAATCCGCTCGTCCGCGAGATCCAGGTCGTGCTCAAGCGCAAGAAGGGCAAGGAGTACGCCGAGTACGTCGCGCACCAGTACTACGTCGACTGCCGCGAGCTCTACGATCACCTGCACGCGCACCTCGACTTCGTCGCGAACGTGATGCCGTTGTTCGGCCTGATCGGCACGGTGATCGGCCTGATCGGGATGTTCGATCGACTCGGCTCGAACACGTCGGTCGAGAACCTCGCACCCGAGCTCGCGATCTCGCTGCAGTGCACGCTGTTCGGCGCGATCCTCGCCTCGGTCTACATGAGCATGGCTTCGCGCTTCGATCAGCGGATCAAGGCGCTCGAGTACGACTACGACATCTTGATTCACTCGCTCGACGTGCTCGTCGAGAACGGCGCCGAGATCGAGGTCCAAGCGTGAGGCGCCGCATCCGGCCTTCGGCCCGCAAGTCGCACGGCGCGTTGTGGTCGATCATCTATATCGACCTGATGACGCAGATCATGGCGTTCTTCGTGATCGTGTGGTCGGTCGAGCACGGCACGAAATTGACGCAGACAGTGAACATCGGCACGGGCGTCGGCATGGGCGATCAGACCGTGCGCATGGTCGACCTTCCGGGCGACGTGCTGTTCGCGACCGGGCAGACCGCAATGGGCAACGACGGCAAGGAGATCGTCAACAAGCTGTTCGGCGATGCCGACAGCGGCGTCCTCAGCTTCGATCAAGGTGGCCTCGCGGATCGCAAGCTCGTGATCCACGGCCACACCGACGATGTCGGCGACAAGGACAAGAACTTCCAGCTCGGGTACGAGCGCGCGCTCGCGGTGTATCAGGAGATTCGCAAGCACTCGAAGGAGGTTCCCGACCACGTGATCTTGTGCACGCACGCCGACAACACGCCGACGCGCTCGGTCCCGGCCCCTGCAGCCGACGACAAGTCGCGCGCCGCGGTCGAAGAAGCCCGGTCGAAGAATCGCCGGATCACGATCGAGGATCTCGTGGTCGGCAAGCCGCACGGAGATAAGTGAGCGCAGAGTGATCGGCCTCAAGAGCATCTCGGCGGTCGCGGTCACGATCGTCTTGATCGGCGCCGCCTACGCGCGCGGTGCGCTCGGCCTCGATCATCTGGCGCACTTGAGTGCGGCTGCGTGCTTCATGATCGGGCTCGTCGCGAGTCTCGTGCTCGGGTTGGTCGCCGCGGGATGGCGCCCCGAGCAGCCGAGCCGCACGGCACTCGCGTTCGCCGGCTTGCGGCCGATGATCGTGGAAGACGCCACGCCGCGCGAGCTGCCTGCCGCGATCCAGCGCGTGCTGCTGTTCAGCGGCTTCGCGAGCATCGCGATCGTCGCGCTCTCGAACCACGCCGCCGCGAAGATCACGAACCTGCCCACCGAGATGGGCGCGCCTTCGCCGTCGCAGTTCTGCCTTCCCGAGAAGCCCGTGGACAAGGCCGCGCCGGCGCCACCGCCGCCCGTGATCGATCAGCCGGGCTGTGCGCTCGTGCGGCGCGCGTTCAAGCTCGGTTACGCGAAGACGCTTGGCGCATGCGCGCCGAGACAAGCCGTCGTCGCGGAGGTGTCACCGGCAGCCAAGCGCGAGGTCTGCACGCGTCGCCAGCTCGACGAGCCCCTGCTCCACTACGGCTATCGCAGGATCTCGGGCGCGCTCGGGCACGCGACCTCCGTCGATCCGGTCCAGGCGGTCGAGCATCGCGTCTCCGACCTCCGCACCCACGTCGACTACGTCGAGAGCCTGCTCGCCGACATCCATCACGCGATCACCGGTAGCCCGCACGCCGCGCATCATCTCTGGGTCAACCTCCCCGATCCGCATCCCGGATCGCTGCGCGATCGATTCACGGGCGCGCCGCGTTGCTCGACGCGCTACGCAAATCTGATGTTGTGGCCGACCTGGACCGAATCCGATCAGGCCCGCGTCGTCGAGCACGTGTTCGGCCAGCTGCTGTTCGCGACCCGGTTCGGCTCGACGGCGAGCTGCAACGACTACGTGATCCATTGGGACGCGCCGATCGACGCATGCGCGAGACTCGCCGCGAATCCCGTGCAGTACCTCGATAGCGAAGGTGCCCTGAAGAGCGTGCGCGCCGTGCTCGATCGCCGGCGTCGCCTGCTCGAGGTCGCACAGCTCGCGAAGACGCTGGGCCGGAATCCGCCCGCGCCGCCGCCGCCCGTGTCGTCGATCGTGAGCCTTTCGTGCTTCATCGTCGATCCACTCGTCGCTCGCTCGCCGATCGCACCGGGTCCTTCCGGCAAGCCGATCACGATCGACGGCGACGAAGTCGGCCTGCGCGAGAGCCACGTGCTGGCGATCCGTCCCACCGGCGACGGTCCCCTCGACGTCTACATCCAGCTATCCACGCTGCTCGGCGGTCCGGACACGACGATCGTCGACAAGCGAGAGCCCGTGCCACGTCCCGAGGACGTGACCCCCGAAGACTTCATGCTCACCCGGCTCGATCCGCTCGCCGACGCCGATCCGTTCCGAGGCGCGCGCTGGCCGCTGGCGCACCCCGAGCTCGTCGAGCTGTACCCGTTCGAGCGCCACCTGCACGCGTTCATCGAGACGTTCCGCCGGCGCTACCTCGCCCAGAGAGGCCGCCTATGAGCGGTCTACGGCTCGCGCGTCACGCCGCGCTGCTGATCGTCCTCGCGACCAGCGCGCTCGCGACCGCCGCGCCCGATCACGTCGCGCCCGATCACGTCGCGTATGTCGGCCGAACGCTCGCCGCCGTCCGCTCCCTCGGCGCTGCCGGCCGCGACAAGCTCGATCGCGATCTCTACGCCGCGGCACGCACGAAGTGTCACGCCGACACCGCGACAGCCACCGCGCCGTGTCTCGTCGAAGCTGCGCGAGCCGTCTGCGCAGGTGTTGCCGCGTGCGAAGCCGCCGCCGACGTGATCGCCGCCAACCTCCGCAGCGTCGACGATTTCGTCGACGAGACAGCACGCGTTCGCCTGTTGCGCGGCGCGACCGATTACCACGCGGCTGTCTCGGCCGAGCTCCGCAAGCGTTACAGCATGCTCGCCGCCGAGCTCGTGCTCGCCGGTGGCATGGCGAACGAGGCTGCCGCGATCGATCGCATGTGCAGTCAGCGCGATCGCGCGGTCCACGCGTGTGCCGCGGGCGACGCTGCATGCATTCCGAGCCTTCCGTGGTCGCGATGCGTCGCAGCCGTCGTATGGTTTGTCGGAGGTACGCCATGAGCCAAGCGTTGCGCGATCTACTTCGCAGCGAGACCGATCGCCTCAAGGATGCGGGGCTCTACAAGCGCGAGGTCGTGTTCTCGCGCTCGGGCGGCATGGCGGCCGGCGGTATGGTCGACGGCAAGATGGGGCAGCCTGTCGTTAACTACACGACGCACGACTTCCTCGGGCTGTCGGTCGATCCACAGCTCCAACAAGCCGCGATCGAAGCGGTCGCCAAGTACGGCGTCGGCCTGTCGTCACAGCGCGTGATGTGCGGGACGCTGCCGATCCACAAGGAGCTCGAAGAGTGGCTCCGCGGGTTCCTCAAGGTCCCCGATGTCATCCTCTACGGCTCCGGCTATCACGCCAACATCGGCATCTTCGCGCCGCTGTTCGGTGCCAAGGACTGCATCATCTGCGATGGCGGCGTTCACCCGAGCCTCGCCGAAGGTGCACGGCTCTCCGGTGCGAAACTCGTCACGTTTCGCAGCGACGACCCCGACGATCTCGAGGACATCCTGCGGCGTTCGCGATGGGCCCGGTTTCGCGCCGTCGTCACCAACGGGGTTCATCCATTCACCGGCCGGATCTCCGATCTCAATTCGATCTGCGATCTGGCGGAGAAGTACGATGCAATCGTCGTGGTCGACGACGCACTCGGCATCGGCGTGCTCGGCGATCGTGGCCGCGGCAGCGCCGATCAGGCAGGCGTGATCGATCGCGTTCACATCATCACCGGCACGTTCAGCAAGGCGCTCGGCGGCGCGACGGGTGGATTCGCCGCCGGCCAGACGGAGATCATCGAGTGGCTACGCCAGAAGTCGTCGCCCTACATGTTCTCCGCCGCGCTCCCCCCCGCGATGTGCGCGGTCGCGATGGCGGCATTGCAGATCCTCGAGAGCGGTGAAGCGCCGCTGCCCGGCTTGCGCGAGAACGTCAAGATGCTGTGGGACGGCTTGATCGAACGTGAGTTTCGCGTGCTCGGCGCGGGCGAGCATCCACTGCTGATCGTCGAGATCGGCCCGTACGAGATCCTTCGCGAAGCGGTCAACCATCTCTACGACAGCGGCATCTACTGCCACGGCTTGTGTTACCCGGTCGTTCCCGAAGGCGAAGCCCGGATTCGCTTGATGGTCTCGGCACTGCACTCGGCCGATCACATCCAGCAGACGCTCAAGGCGTTCGAATCGACCAAGCAAGTCGCATCCTTCGCGGTCGATGCGCTCGATGCCCTCAGCGGGCTCGTCTAGCAACCGGTTCGGCCGCCGGCCAAGCAGATCTGCTGGACGGTCAGCGCACGCGTGAACATCCGCGCGGAGTCGAGCTTGCCGAGGAAGTGATCGGCCGTGATCCCCACGATCGGCGTCGCGACGTCACCGATCGTGATGCCATTGGTAGATTGCGTACTGATCGTCTTTTGCACGCTCTGGCAAGTCTGCATGCCGGCGCCCGATCCTCCGCGGAACAGCGTCGAACAGATCTGGTTACCGTCGTACGTGCATGCGACGAGGTCCCACTCGTTGATCACGACCGCGCTACCGTACGAGCTGGTCGCGAATCCCCCCGAATCGAGCGAGCATTTCAGCCGTGTCTGATCGTCGATCTTGATCTGAAATTGGCCTTGCACGTCGAGCACGCCGAGCTCGTGGTTCGAGCTGACACTTGCCTCGCGCTGGACCCAAGCCATCAGGGTGAACGTCTGCACGTTGAAATCGTTCGAGTCGGGGACCACGATCGAGCTCGTCGACGTGAGCTGCGCCGCTTGCGAGGTGATCGGCACGCTGCGCGGCGGGTTTGCGACGCTCGTATTGCTGAGCATCGCATCGTGATGCAACCCCGACGCGTCGAGCGCCGCCGTCGCGAGGCTCGGATCGTCGAGCTCGAGACATAGTACGAGCCCGGTCGTATCCGGCACGGCACAAACGAACGGCGCCCGGCCATCGATCGAGCTGTCATCACTTGGCGGCGTGGAATCGACAACGCGCATCCCATCGATCACCCGTGCGTCGCCCGAGGGTCCGAGGCCGGGGTTACCGGGAGCGTACGTGCAGCCCGCCGCCCAGAGCGCCACGACAGTTACAACGAGCCGCGACACCCGGAGAGGTTCTCACAACCGGCGGCGGCAGAGAATCGAGATCACTCGCTCCCGTGTGGGAGCACGTAACTCGTGGCACCGGCCAACGCCGCAGGCAGATCTGCGATCGGCGGCACGCGCAGCGCTTCGCTGAGGATCGTGCCGTCGTCGTGAGCGAGGACCCAACGCCCCTCCGACAAGCTGACACCATCGCGAATTCCATGGTCGATTTCGGTCACCGGCTTGCCTCCTCGCGACCAGCGCACGGTCGCGCCGGTTCGCGTCACGGCGTGGATCCCCCCATCGGCATCGACTGCGAGGGCGACCGCAGCCGAGGAAATCGTCGCGGACTCCGAAGCGCCCTGGAGCGCCGTGCGCATCAGAACGTTGTCGCGTCCCGCCGACGCGATCCAGCCACGACCCACGGCGAGCGCGCTGACGGCGCCGGTATGCTGCGCGATCGCGGTCATCGGTTGCGGCTGTGTCGTTTGGGAGACCGACCATGCCCAGACCGCCCCGTCGTTGCCCGCGCAGACGAGCTGCGCGCCATCACCGGAGAACGCCAGGAGGTGGCTATCGCCGCGAGGTCCCGTGAGCTCCGCAAACGGCACATATGCTTCACCCGAACGCACCCAGACCCGGATCGCCCGATCCTGCCCCCCCGAAGCGAGCAGCCTGCCACTGCTATCGAACGCGACGACCTCGGTGCCCTTGACGTGACCCGAGAGCGATGGCAGCGGTGCGCCGGCGAGCGAGAACATCGCGATCGGACCGGCCGATGTCGCGACCGCAACGCGATCCGGACCGACGCTGATCGCTCGGACGATGCCCTTGATCGTCTGCCGCACCGGCGTGGGTGACGTCCACCACGTGAGCACACCTTCCGCGGTCCCCGTGACGACGACGCCGTTCGCGATCGCGATCTCGGTCGCGCGTCCGTCGACATGTCCGACATGCGCGTGTCCGCCGTCGACGATCGTCCACAAAGAGACCTCGCCCGCGGTATCGACCGAGGCAACCTGCGTTCCGTTCGTCATCATCTTCGCGACCGCCGCACCGTGCGCATCGATCAGATCGAGCGGCATTGCCGCGAGCGCCCAACGCCGTACGACGCCATCGCTGTCGGCGGACAGCAGCACACCATCGCGAGTGAACGCGAGGTGACGAATTCGCGACCCGTGACCGCGCAGTGCGATCTGCCGTCCGCTCGATCGATCGCGTACTTCGAGCGCGCCATCGTCACTGCCGAAGGCGATCCGTTGGCCATCCGGCGAGACCGCGAGGCTTCGGACCTGCACCGGATACGTCCACAGCGTCTCGACAACATCGCCCTCGACACGCGTGACCGTGCCCCCGACACCACCGAGCACGGTCCAGCCACCGTCCGCGGCGAACACGGCGCGCTTGCATTTCTTGCCTGTCACGACGGTGCGATCGATTGCCAGCTTGTCTCCATCGACGTGCCACGTACGCACGGTGCCTTCGACATCGACGGACGACACGCGCTTCCCATCGGTCCACGCTTCGGCGATATCAGCACCCGTGCCGACCGTGCGCTGGGTGCCGGCCGCGAGGTCCCACAGCCAGATCGCGCCCTCGTGATCTCCCGAGACGAGATTCTCACCTTGTCCCGAGAACACGACCGTGCCGATCGCCGTGTGCGCGGCGACGAGCTCGCGGCCAGGCGCCGCGCCATGCGGCCAGACGAACAGATGACCGTGGTCATCTCCGGTCGCGAGCCACGCGCCCTCGGACGACCAGGCGACGTGCTGGACGTCGCCGACATGGCCCTCGAGCGCGGACACGACCTTGCCCTCACGCGAAACGACGTGCAGCGTGCCATCGTCACCGCCGATCGCGATCAACGTGCCATCCGGCGAAGGCCGCGCCGCATGGATCCTCCCGTGCTTCGCGGTGAACAACGTGCGAGGCGATGGCTCCCACGCGATCACGTGACCGTCGTAGCTCGCCGAGACGAACCCATCGTCGAGCGCTTCGACCCAGTGGACCTCGTCGGTGTGACCGCGCAGCACGTCCTTCGCGACACCGCGCGCCAGCGCTTCGTTCGCGATCGACCACGCCGCGCCCGCATCGACATCACGCGTCGTCAGCGTCGCGAGCCACGCGATCGCTTCGGTGGGATCGCGCTCGAGGGCACCGCGCGCCTGACGCAACGTGAGCTGATTCGTGCGCGACTCGAGGTCGGCGCGTGCGAGCTCCGCCTTCGCACGAGCGTCTTCCGCCGTGCGTCGCGCCGCGCGCGCATCGAGCCACAGGCCCGTGACGATCGCGGCGAACGTCGCAGCACCCAGGATCGAGCCGCCGATCGCCGCGGCCACCAGCGGCCGGCGGCGAACAAACCGCTGGGCGCGCTCGAGCGCGCCGGGATTGCGCACCGAGACCGGAAGCCGCTGGAGAAATCTCCGGACGTCATCGCCGAGCGCGGCCGCCGAGTGATACCGATCGCCCGGCTGCTTCGCGAGCGCTTTTGCAGTGATCGCTTCGAGGTCGCCGCGCAACGCCGGATCGCGTTTACCGAGCGGCTTCGGCTCGTCCTCGATGATCGCGCACGTCAGTGCCGGCAGCGGCATCCCGCGCACGTTGTACGGCAGCTCCGCGCACGCGAGCTCGTACAGAATCACGCCGAGCGTGTAGACATCGGACCTCGCGTCGACTTGATCGGCACGAAGCTGGGCCTGTTCCGGGCTCATATAGAGCGGGGTCCCGACGAGCTCGCCCGCACGCGTCGACCCCGGAGTCGAGCCATCATCAGCCGCAAGGCGCGCCACACCGAAATCGAGGACGACGATCCGTTCGCCATCGCGCACCATCACGTTCGACGGCTTGAGGTCGCGGTGGATCACGCCTTTGACATGCGCGTGATGCACGGCATCGCAGATCGCGACGAACAGATGCAGCCGCTTGTCGAGCGGTACCGACGATGCGAACCGCTCGAGCGTCACGCCCTCGATGTGCTCGATCACGAGAAATGGATGACCGTCGGCTTCTCCCGCCTCGAGGATGCGCGCGATACCCGGATGATCGAGCCGCGCCATCGCGTCTGCTTCGGTCGCAAACCGTGCAAGCGAGCCGGCCGAGCGAGCATGCAGTACCTTGATCGCGACCTGCCGCCTCGGCGCGTCTTGTTCGGCGAGGTACACGGTGCCCATGCCACCTTCGCCAAGGATGTCGGTCACCCGATAGCCGGGAATCGCGAGGTTCGCCGCCCTAACCCTCGCCGGCCGCAGATCCGCCGTCGACATGCCCGACGGCCCAGCCCCTAGCAAGGTGTCGGCAGTCCCGTTCGCCGCCAGCAGCGAGCCGAGCTCGTCGGCGAGCGCAGGATCCGTGATCCGGATCTTGTCGACGAATGCGGGCCGCGCATCCAGCGGCAACCGACTGGCCTCATGGAACAACGCGGTGAGTCGCTCCCTCATGCGTGCCCGCGCCCTGTCGTGATGAAGTCCACCAGCAAGGAACGTATCGCAAGTCTTTCGTTGCTGGCTTCCGTGGGATCGATGTTCGCCTTTCGTGCATTCGACAGCGCATGACGAACGTGTTGGCTGGGCGTTCCGTCTCGCAACGGACGCCTCGGCCGAAGCACGCTGGTGTGTAGGGCTAGAATTCAGTGTTTCGCCAGATCCAAGATCTCGAAAACCCCAGTGATCTAGCAGCGTTCTCACGCGGATTTGCGAAACGCCAGCGGGTGAATTCTTAGCACTCCGGACGACGAGATCGGGGTTATAAGCGCCACAAGATGTACAAGCTCGGCCGCAGCGTTTCCTCTCTAGCCGGCACGATGCAGTTGCGCCGAGTGCTCATTGTCGATGACGACGAGCTTCAGCTTCGCGCGATCCAGCGGTTGCTACGGAGTCACAAGCAGCTGGAGGTGACGGTCGCGAACAATGCGATCGACGCGTTGCTTCAGGTCGGCGCGGTCAAGCCCGACCTCGTCGTGATGGATGTCTACATGCCGGGCCTCGACGGGCTCGAAGCATGCCGGCGGATCAAGGCGAACCCCGAGACGCGCGACATCAACGTCATCCTGGCAAGTGCCACGATGACCCCAGATCTCGAGAACATCGCACGCGAAGCGGGCGCGCTGCGTGCAATCGCGAAGCCTCTGACCCTCGAAGCACTGCTCGAACCGGTGATCGCTCCCGAGCCCGAAGAGCCTGCTGCGAATCCCACGATCCGCTGTGCCGACCTGCTCGTGTCGATGCTCGCCGAAGCCGGCGTCGAGGTCGTCTTCGGACTCCCCGGCGGTCCGATCTCTGCGATTCACGATGCGCTGATCGACAGCAACATCCGTGTGATCACGACGCGTCACGAGAGCGGCGCGATGTTTGCGGCTGCTGGGTACGCGCAGACGACCGGCCGTCTCGGCGTCGTGGCCGTCACCTCGGGTCCCGGCGCACTTAATTCGATGACCGGCCTCGCATCTGCGTGGTGCGACGGCTTGCCGGTGCTGCTGCTCGTGGGGGAGGTTCCACGCAACGCCCACGGCAAAGGCGTCTTGCAAGATGGCTCCGCACACGGTCTCCAGATCGTCGAGATGGCACGTCACGTCACGAAGCTGTCTGCGGAGATTCCGCGCGCGAGCGCGCTGCCTCACCTGGTGCGTCGTGCGATTGCGACTGCACAGTCAGGCCGTAAGGGCCCCGTCTTGCTGACGCTTCCGATCGACATCACGACCGCAGAGATCACCGCACCGCGCGTCGGCGGCGCAGTCCGCATGGGTGAGATCGTCTCTTCGGCAACGCTCGACGAGATCCTCGCGCTCATGCTCGAAGCCAAGCGCCCCTTGATCCTCGCGGGGAGCGGAGTCCGTGGCCACGGTGCGCCCGCTCGCTTGCGCGTGCTCGCGGAGCGGCTTGGCTGTCCTGTCGTGACAACGCCGAAAGCGAAGGGCGTCTTCCGTGAGGACCATCCGCTCGCGCTCGGAGTGTTCGGGATGGGCGGCCACGCGTCTGCACGTCGCTATCTCGAAGCCGGCGTCGACGTGCTGCTCGCGATCGGAACGAGTCTCGGCGACACGGCGACCGATGGGTTCTCGCCATGTATCCAAGCCTCACACGCGTTGATCCACGTGGACATCGATGCGCGACAGATCGGAAAGAGCTATTCGCCGACTCACGCGATCGTCGCATCCGCATCGGAGCTACTTGCCGGGCTCGCCGATCGACTTGCCGAGCGACCGCCAACTCGCCGCCGGCTGATCGCAGGCGGCGTCGAGCGAGCCGCCCTGCCGTCCTCGACCAAGCCGGACCGGATCGCGTCGCAAGATGCGCTGATCGAGCTCCAGTCTCTCCTCCCCTCCGACACCATCTACGCGATCGACTCCGGCGAGCACTTCGTGTTCGCGACCCACTACCTCCAAACGACCAGCCCTGATGCTTTCATCGCGATGACCGGGCTCGGCTCGATGGGCCAATCGATCGGTGCAGCGATCGGAGCCCAGCTCGCGCAACCTGACCGCGTCGTCGCGGCGATCTGCGGAGATGGCTGTTTCGCGATGAATGCGTTCGAGATCGCAACTGCGGTCGCCGAGCGCCTTCCGATCCGGGTCTTCGTGTTCAACGACGAACGTCTCGGGATGGTCGAGACCGGCCACCAGATCGTCTACGGACGAAACCCGAGATATCCGACGAATCCGCTCGATGTCTGCTCGGTCGCGCGCGGCCTCGGTGCGACCACGCTGCGCGTCGAACAAGCCGGCGAGCTTCGCGCGGCCCAAGAGATGCTGCGCAAGGCGGTCGGCCCCGTCGTGATCGACGTGAGGATCGATCCGGCGATCTTGTTGCCAAAGAAGGACCGCGTCGCCGCGATGACGATCCCCGCGCAGCCCAAGGCTGCGACGCGGTTCCCGAGCATCGTCAACTAAGGAGCCGAGACCCTACGGCTTCGTCCCGGTGATGGCCGCATATCCGCCCGACGTCATGGTCGGCTGAATGTCGACAAAGCCTGCACCGAGCAAGATCTCGGTGAGCTCGCGGGCGGACCGTTGTCGTCCTTGCGCGACAAACACCATCACCATCGAATACGCAACGGCGTGGAGCGGCCCGTCCTTCGAGTCCGAAAGGATCATCTCGTGGATGACGACCTTGCCTCCGCTCGACAGCGACTCGTACGCATGCGCCGCCAAACGATGGCAGCGGGCGTCGTCCCAATCGTGGAAAATGTCGCTGAGGAAGACGCGCTCGTAGCCGGTCGGCCACGGATCCCGGAACATGTTCGCCGGCACGACCGTGACTTGATCCGAGATCGCGAACTTCTCGATGTACTTCGAGGCGACGGCGCACACGGCCGGCAGATCGAGCACCGAGCACTTCAGCCGCGGATTCCGCAACGCAGCCGCAATCGAGTAGCTACCCGACCCCCCTGCGACGTCCAGCAGCGTCTCCACGTTCGACAGCTCGAGCGCCGGCGTGATGCGCATCGCGAGTGCGAACGAGTGAGCATGCATCGCGTGCGTGAATGATTCGAGGGCCGCTGCAGGCGGTTCTGGGACTTCCCAACCTGCTGTCACACGGGCCTCCTGCGCCGCATGGCCGCGACGCAGACCCGCGATCAGTTTCGAGCAATCAAGCGGCAACGCGCGAATCCGCTGCAGGAATCCACCCCAGTAGTACGGGCTGTCTGGAACCAAGTAGTGCCTGGCGACGTCTGTGAGATGAAACCGGCCGTCGGCCTGAATCAGAAACTCCAAAGCGGACATCAAGCCCGCGAGCGTCTCGATTGCTCGCACCTCGATATCGAGCGAGACGGCGAGCTCGGCGGCGGTCGCCGGGCGGTCTCGCAATGCTCTGAACATGCCGAGCTCGTCGGCGATCGCGAGCGCGGGCGCGTGAAATGCGGCGAGCCACACGTTCCAGATCGGACCGTCGCTACAAGTTGGAACGGATGGACGATCGAGCTTTGACATCTGAGCCCCTAACTACGTAAACGTGATTTCGAGATGGCGAATGCTGCGAATGAAGTTGGTACGTGCCGGCTCGATCGGCTTCGCACGCTCGATATCGTGCAGCTTGATCAGCAGCTCCTCGAAGACGTACTTGGTCTCGAGCCGTGCCAGCGGTGCGCCGAGACAGAAATGCGTCCCGTAGCCAAACGCGATGTGATCGTTCGGCGAGCGCGTGATGTCGAACGTATCGGAGTCGGCAAACACGGACTCGTCACGGTTGGCAGACGGGAAGAACACGACGACCTTGTCGCCCTCCGCGATCCGCTGCCCGCCGAGCTCCACGTCTTGCGTTGCAGTTCTCCGGAACTGAATCACGGGAGACTCGTAGCGCAGCATCTCTTCGATCGCGGTCGGCAGTAACGACGGGTCATCGCGCAGCCGCTGCAATGTCTGCGGCCGTTCGAGTAGGAGATCGAGCCCGTAACACAGAAGGCTCCGGGTGGTGTCGCTTCCGGCGTTGAACAGGAGCATGAAGAACGCCTGGAATTCGCCCTCGGTGAGTCGACGACCATCGATCTCGGCGCCGAGCAGGTCACTCGCAAGATCGTCGCGTGGTGCCACCATCTTCTGGCGCCCGAGCTCGGCACCGTAGGTCCGCATCTCTTGCGCAGCGGCCATGCCGTCCCGCAAAGCCTCCGCAGGGTCTTTGTGCTCGGTACCGAACATCCGGGCCGTGAGCGCATACAACGCGTCGCGGTCTTCGACAGGCACCCCCAGGATCTCGCAGATCACGAACAGGGGCATTTCTCCGGCGACGTCGGTCGCGAAATCGCAACGACCGTTCGCGCGCACGCGATCGATCAGAAACCGCGCGTGTTGCCGAACCCGCGCCTCGAGCTCGGTGACGCGCCGTGGATTGAACGCCTTGTTGACGAGCTTGCGCATGACCGTGTGGTCCGGCGGATCGCGATTGAGCATCCCCTCACGCAGCTTCTCGAGAAATTCGGCAGGAGGATCGGCAAGCAGCGCTCCTCCACGCCACGATGAGTACCGCGCCGGGCTGCGGAGCACGGTCAGGATGTCTTGGTAACGAGTGACCGCCCAATATCCGCGCCCCCTCACCTCCGGCTGCCACGACACCGGACTTGTTGCCCTCAGCTGCTTGAACGCGCCGTGTGGGACGCCGTTCGTGTAGCTGTCTGGGCTCGAGAGATCGACGGCGAGCTCGGTCATGTTGATGTTATGAGCAAGTATCGTCGCTCGAGTGCACGGCGTCTACGCAGCTCAGCTACTGCTGTACAGTTGGGGACATGCCAAGCAACGTGGGCATTCTGGGAATCGGCAGGTACTTGCCGCCAGACGTGCGTCGAAATGACTGGTGGCCCAAGCAGGTCGTCGATAGCTGGCCCGTTCGGCGCCCAGCTGCGACTCCACCTACGGCAGGTGTATCCAAGTCAGCCGCACGTGTCCTTTCTGCGATGGAGCAACAGGCACACGATCCGTTTCAGGGTGCAGTGTCTCGAAGAATCATGCCGCCCGGAATGACGACGCACGATCTGGAGCTCTACGCCGCTCGAGACGCGCTCGAGCGGGCGCGAGTCCAGCCTTGTGACATCGATCTTCTGCTGACGCATACGGTGGCTCCAGAGTACTTACTGAGTAACTCTGCGGCGCTGCTGCATCACGGTCTCAAGCTCAACACCGAGTGTTTCGCGATGCAGGCTGAGGCAGCGGCTTACACATTCCTGATGCAGCTCACGATCGCGGAGGCCATGATCGTCAGCGGGCGTGCACGATGCGCTCTCCTCGTTCAGTCGTGCGGTGCATCTCGCTTGGTCGAGAACGACAACGAGGTTTCACCCTATTTCGGCGATGGAGCAACCGCCGTCGTCGTCGGCAATGTCGCAAGCCGAGGCCTGCTTTCGTCCGTGCACTACGCCGACGGACAACATCCGAACACGCTCATAGCGTCCGTCCCGCGGAGCACCTGGTACGCTGAAGGACGTCCGCTGATCCACATCGGCGATGCGGCAGGAATGCGTGCCGTGTTGCTGCAGACGGTTGACCTGTGCACGAAGAGCGTAACCGCAGCTCTTGCTAAAGCAGGATGTGAACCTTCGGCCATTCGGTTCTTTTCGATTCACCAAGGAACGCCTTGGTTAAGACAGATCGCCCAGGAGAGCTCTGGTCTCGAAACGGCAGCATCGGTCGAGACGTTCTCGGAGACCGGCTATCTATTCTCCGCGATTATCCCGCTCGGCCTTCGTAAAGCGGAAGACGAGGGGATCCTCAAACCCGGCGACCTGATTACGTTGTTCGGCGGCGGCACTGGCATGACGTACGGTGCAACAGTGCTCGAGTGGGGCCGTTGATGAAAGAAGTCTCGACGAAGGTGTTCACAGTTCTGTTCCCCGCACTTACCGCGAAAGGTGTCGCGCTCGAGCGTATCGTCGAAGGCACGTCAATCTCGGTCAACCGACTTCGAGACCGAAAAGAAAGACTCGACTGGAGCGAGTACGTCGCGGTGATGCGCAACGTCCGACCTCATTTCACGAATGAGGAATATGTCGAGCTAGGGCGGTCTTGGTTGCGGTCGCCGGGGCTTCGATTCGCTTTCGTCGTCGCACGACTACTGTTCTCGGCCA